>JAFAME010000331.1 GCA_019233695.1 Methylobacteriaceae bacterium | reverse complement strand
GATCCCAGGGCGCTGCGCACCGCTTCGCGGTGCTTCGGCCGGGATGACACCGCCAGAGTATTTCTTCACTCCTACGTCCCGCGCGTGAGGAGATCGTCGATCGCATCGAAGCTGCCTTGATGGCGGTGCTGGATCTCGTCGTGCCTCAGGCGGATCGCGCGGGTCGGGCGAATGTCGAACCCGACTTTCGAGGCAATATGGTCGCGCGAATCGCGCACCATGGTGCGCAGCGCATCGATGTCCTGGCCGACGAGCCTGCCCTGCCATTTGCGCAGGCGCCCGGCGACGAAGACCATGTCGATATTGCGGCTTTCCGTCGCCAGCACGATCGTGCCGATGGCGTTGTTCACCGGCATATTGTTGAGATCCTCGGCGCGGATGGCGATGAGGTCGGCATATTTTCCGGGTGACAGCGTGCCGATCCGATCGGCAAGCCCGATCGCCTCGGCGGCGTGGCGGGTCGTGAATGCCAGGACATCGCGGTGATCGATCAGCGCCGGCGCGTTCGCGCCGCCCCGGTATTTGCGGGCTTTTGCCAGCATCCGTTGGGTGGTCAGGGTCGCGCGCATCTGCGTGAACATGTCGCCGGCAAGACAGACTTCGACATCGCCGCTGAGGCAGGGGCGGATGCCGTGGTCGAGGGCCTCCTGGATGACGGGAACGCCACTGCCGAGGCCAAGCTGCTGCTCGGAGGTCGTGGCAAGCGTGATCTTCGTTCCGGCTTCTGCAATCAGCCGCCAGCCCGCTTCCGGCATGTCGTTGCAATGGATCAGCGTCAGGTCGGGGCCGAGCAGCCCAGCTTCGCCGAGCTCGACGATCTCATCGCACCGCTGCCCCATGACGGCGTCCATGGTGATGCCAAAACCATGCTCGCGGGCAAAGGCGAAGAGCTCGGGAACGGGCTTCGCGCGCCGCATGTCGATGAGCATGCGCACCGTCGTCAGCGAGTCGGGCCCCGAGCAGTAGACGTCGCGCAGCCGGATCAGGTCTTCCGGCAGGTGCTCCTCCCAGATGCCCGTCGAGGAGGGGGCTCCTGCATGGACGGCGCGGATGCCGGAGTCGGCATAGGATTTGAAGACGGCATCGGCATGCGCCCGCGTCCGGGTGTTGTGCGTGCAATCGGTAATGCAGGTGACGCCGGCGTCGAGCAGGGTCAGCATGGTCAGGAAGTTGCCGACATACATGTCATGCGGCCGATACTCGACCGCAAAGTCGCCGTGGAGGGTCTTCACATATTCCGACAGGTCGGCGTCGGGGATGACGCGGCGGAACTGGTTCTGCCAGCAATGACGATGCCCGTCGATGATGCCAGGCATGACGATCATGCCGGCAATGTCAACGACGATTGCCTGGCCGTCGGCGGCGGCCGGCGAGAGGTCGGCGCCCACGCCCTCGATCCGCTTGCCGCGGATCAGCACGTCGCCCTCGTCGAAGTCGCCAATCTCCGGGTCCATCGTGACGATTGTCGCGCCCCTGAGCAGGATGCGGGCATCCGTCCCTGCGGCGTCGAGCCGGTCCTTGATTGCGGACCATTCGGCCGGACCCTGTTCCCAGTAGGCGCGCGGTTTTGGAAGGTTCGTGGCCAAGGCGGTCGATCCGTGGGTGAGACTTTCAGACGAGCATGCGCAGCGGCGTCTCGAGGAACTCCCTGAAAGAGCCGAGCAGCCTGGCGCCGAGGACGCCGTCGATGACCCGATGGTCGCACGAAAGGGTCGCCGTCAGGCGGCTGGCGAAGACAACGCCCCGGTTTTCGTCCTCGACCGCATCGCGGCGGGTGGCACCGATCGCCAGGATGCTCGACTGCGGCGGATTGATGATCGCACCGAAGTCACGGACCGAATGCATGCCGAGATTGGAGATGCTGGTGACGCCGCCGCGATATTCGTTGGGTTGCAGCGCCCGCTCCCGTGCCCTGGCGGCAAGTGCTTTCATCTCGTTTGACAGCGCCGCGAGCGGCTTTGCCTCGGCAGCGAGGATGACCGGCGTCAACAGCCCGCCGGGGACCGCAACGGCGACGCCGATATCGGAGTGCTCGAAGGCGAGGACACAATTGTCGGACCAGATGGTGTTGGCCTCCGGAACCGCTTGCAAAGCGAGCGCCAGCGCCTTGATCATGAAGTCGGTGAACGTGATCTTGTAGACGGGCTTGCCCTCGGGATCCTTCGTGGCGCCGGCATTGATCTCCTCGCGGACGCGCGACAGGCGATCGACCGCGATGTCGGCCGACAGATAGAAGTGCGGGATCGTTGCCTTGGCGAGGGAAAGTCGTCGCGCGATGGCGCGCCGCATGCCGTCGATCGGCAGCTTTTTGTGCGGACGCCCAAGATGCGCCTCGCCGATCGGTTCCTCGGGCCGGTCGACCTCGGAAGGCGCCGGCGCCGATCGTGCGGTGACCGCCCGCTCAACGTCCCTGGCGGTTATCCGGCCACGGCCGCCGGAGCCGACGATTCCCGCAAGTTCGATTGCGGCGGTCGCGGCGAGGCGCCTGGCCAACGGCGTGACGGCAACGCCATTCGCCAGTCGCGCCCGGCCGAAATTCCGGCGCGGCGTTTCGATCTCCCGGAAGGGGTCGAGCGGCCGGCCGCGTCGGATCGGCGAAGCTTCACCAAAGCCCATCGCCGGCGGGGAAGGGCTCGGCGCCGGGGGCGCTACGGTGGTGGCGGATGCCTGAGTTCCCGCCACCGCCGTCTCGCCAAGAACCGCAATCACCGCCCCGACCGGTGCGACCGTGCCGACGCCGACGTTGATCGTCTGCATGATGCCCGACCATAGCGAGGGAACCTCGGCCGTGACCTTGTCGGTCTCTATTTCGCAGAGATTTTCGCCGGCCGCGACGCTCTCGCCGACCGCCTTGAACCACCGGGTGATCTTGCCCTCGCTGACCGTCTCGCCGAGTTGCGGCATAAGGATGTTCATGGCTGTCCTGTCCCGACGTCGTTTGCTCGGCAGCATGCCCCCCTCATCAGGCGCACCATCGGTCAGCTCTCCAGCGCGTCCCTCACGCGACCCACGATGCGGTCGACCGTCGGCAGGATCATGTCCTCCAGGGCATCGGCCGCCGGCAGCGGAAGATGCGGCGTCGTGATCCGGATGGGCGGCCCGTCGAGATCGTAGAAGGCCTCTTCGGCGATGATCGAGACGACCTCAGCACCCCATCCGCAAAGGCGGGGGTTCTCCTCGACCGTGAAGAGGCGGTGGGTCTTGCCGACCGAGTTCAGGATGGCTTGCGTATCGAGCGGGACGAGAGAGCGGACGTCGATCACCTCGCAGTCGATGCC
>JAFAME010000160.1 GCA_019233695.1 Methylobacteriaceae bacterium | reverse complement strand
CGAATGGCGGATGCCGCCGCGCATCCTGATCACAGGTTCGCTCTATCTGGCAGGTGAAGTGCTGGCGCTGAACGGAACGCCGCCGGAGTAGTCCCCGCGCCCCGTCCGGGCGGGTCTGGGGCCGCCCGCCGACCGGATTCAAAGCCGTTTCCTCGCCAAGAAAAAACCTCCGCATCGACGGCGACCCTCCACGCGCGGCGGGGAAGTCGCGGAAATCGGTCTTGCCGGCTTCATCGCAATGTCACAATAGATTGCGATCCCACCTAATCTCTTGAGCTTTGCTGCATGTTGGGGGCGCCATGCGATCGACAGCATCGCCACTACCTCCGTTTGCCCTGAGGTTCGTCCCCAATCACTGGGACGCGATCGCTTTCCTGATCATCATCGGGCTTCTGGTAGCGATGGTGCATGGGGGCCGTGGCATGGGGGAACCGCTGCCGGCCGGCGAGGTTGCGCCGATCTCGCTGAAGTTCATGTATCTGCCCTATTTTGCGCTGCGCACGACCTTGCGCATGTTTGCAGCGATCGTCGCATCGCTCCTCTTCACCTTCATCTACGCGACGATCGCGGCCAAGAGCCGCCGGGCCGAGATGGTGCTGATCCCCATTCTCGATGTCCTGCAATCCGTTCCGGTGCTCGGGTTTTTGTCGTTCACCGTCACCTTCTTCCTTGGCCTGTTTCCCGGCAACACGCTCGGCGCGGAATGCGCGGCGATCTTCGCGATCTTTACGAGCCAGGCCTGGAACATGGCGTTCTCGCTCTATCAATCGCTGCGGACGGTGCCGGAGGACCTCGAAGAGGTGGCGCGGGGCTTTCGCCTGACCGCATGGCAGAAATTCTGGCGCCTCGAAGCCCCCTTCGCCGTTCCAGGCCTCGTCTGGAACACGATGATGTCGATGTCGGGCGGCTGGTTCTTCGTCGTTGCGTCCGAGGCGATCTCGGTGGGCGACACGACGATCAAGCTGCCGGGCATCGGGGCCTACCTTTCCGTCGCCATCGACCGTCGGCGCATCGACGCGGTCGCTGCCGCGGTGATCGCCATGCTGGTCGTCATCATCATCTACGATCAGTTGCTGTTTCGCCCGATCGTCGCCTGGGCCGCAAAATTCCGGGTCGAGCTTTCGGTCGGGCAGACGCAGGAGAAATCGTGGGTTCTCGGTCTCTTCCAGCGCACGCGCTGGCTGCGCGCGGCCGTCGCGCCGATCGGCGAGCTGCTGGGCAAGGTCGCCGGAATGCGGCTGTTGTGGCGCCTGCCTGCCCTCAGACGCGGGTTTGCTAACAAGGATGCGTCACTCGCCATCGACGTCGTCTGGTTCGCGCTGATTCTTGGGGTGGCCGCCTGGTCGACATGGCTCGTCGTCGCCTATGTCGGTTCGGCGCTCGGGTGGGGTGATGTCGGCGAGGTGTTGTGGCTCACGATCCTGACCATGGTTCGGGTCGTATCCCTGCTGGCCCTTGCCACAATCATCTGGGTTCCGATCAGCGTGTGGATCGGATTGCGCCCAAGGGTTGCCGAAAAAGCGCAGCCCCTGGCGCAGTTTCTTGCCGCCTTCCCGGCCAACGTCGTCTTTCCCATCGCGGTCGTCGCCATACTCACCTTCCATCTTGATCCGGACATTTGGCTGAGCTTTCTCATCATCTTCGGAACCCAATGGTACATCGTGTTCAACGTGATCGCCGGCGCATCGGCCTTTCCCAACGACATGCGGGAGGCCGCCGCGAGCTTTCATGTGCGCGGCTGGCGCTGGTGGACCCAGGTGATTCTGCCGGGCATCCTGCCGTACTATTTCACCGGTGCGCTTACGGCCTCGGGCGGATCGTGGAATGCCAGCATCGTCGCCGAGTATGTCAAGTGGGGCGATGACAAGGTAACGGCCCATGGGATCGGTGCCTATATCGCCAAGGCGACCGAGGCGGCAGACTATCCGCGCATCGTGCTCGGCGTTGCCATGATGTCGATTTTCGTGATCCTCTTGAACCGGCTTTTCTGGCGGCCACTCTACGCTCTGGCGGAACGCAAATTGCGGCTCAACTAGCGGAGGTCGATGTGCTTGAAACTGTCACCCGTCCGCTGCTCGAAGTGCGCCATGTGAGCCAGAACTACCGCAAGGGCTCGGGTGAGGCCGGGACGGCCGTGCTCGATGACGTCAGCATCACGCTGCAGGCCGGCGAGATCGTCGGTCTCCTCGGCCGCTCGGGCTGCGGCAAGTCTTCGCTGCTGCGCATTGTTTCCGGGCTTGTGCGGCCGAGTGCCGGCGAGGTGATCTACGACGGCACCCCGGTGATCGAGCCCGCCGAAGGTATCGCCATGGTGTTCCAAAGCTTCGCGCTGTTTCCCTGGCTCACGGTTCTCGGCAACGTCGAGCTCGGCCTGCAGGCGCTCGGGATCGCCGAGGACGAAGCGCACAAACGGGCGCTCGGCGCCATCGACCTCATCGGCCTCGACGGCTTCGAGAACGCCTATCCAAAGGAGCTTTCCGGCGGCATGCGCCAGCGCGTGGGTTTTGCCCGCGCCTTCGTCGTGCGCCCCAACATCCTGCTGATGGACGAGCCCTTCTCGGCGCTCGACGTCCTGACCGCCGAGACCCTGCGCACCGACCTCCTCGATCTTTGGGTCGAAGGCCGCATGCCCATCAAATCGATCCTGATGGTGACCCACAATATCGAGGAGGCGGTACTGATGTGCGACCGCATCCTCATCCTGTCCTCCAACCCCGGACGCGTCGCCGCCGAAATCAAGGTCACGCTGCAGCACCCGCGCCATCGGCTCGACCCCGAATTCCGCCGGGTGGTCGACGACATCTATGCACGCATGACGCGGCGGCCGGCCGGAAAGCAGCCGGCAAAGGACGGCCACTTCTTCGGGCTCGGCATCGGCATGGCGTTGCCGAATGTCTCGACCAACATCCTTGCCGGCCTTCTCGAAGCGGTCGCCGCGGCCCCCTACAACGGCCGGGCCGACCTGCCGCACATCGCCGCCAACCTCCAGATGGAGATCGACGAGCTCTTCCCCATCGGCGAGACCCTGCAGCTGCTTCGCTTCGCCGAGATCGAGGAGGGCGACATCAAGCTGACCGATGGCGGCCGCCGGTTCGTCGAGAGCGAGGTCGATGCCCGCAAGAAGATGTTTGCCGACCGGTTGGTCGCCTACGTGCCGCTCGCGGCGCTCATCCGGCGTGTGCTCGACGAGCGTCCCTCGCATCGCGCGCCGGGAAGCCGCTTTCGCGAGGAGCTCGAGGACTACATGTCGGAAGGCTTTGCCGACCAGACGCTTAATGCCGTCATTGCCTGGGGCCGCTATGCCGAGCTCTTCGCCTACGACGAGACCGAGAAGGTGTTCAGCCTGGAGAACCCGGCCTAGGTATCCTCGTGGTCGTTTGATTTGGTTGCTGTTCTGCGGATGCCCGACGATATGCCCCCCTTTCGAGCCGACCATGTCGGCAGCCTGTTGCGCTCGCCTGTGCTGAAGGAGGCGCGCGCAAGGCATGCGGAGGGGGCGATCACCGGTTCCGAGCTGCGCCAGGCCGAGGATATCGCCATCAGCCAGCTGATCGGCCGCCAGGAGGAGGTCGGCCTGAAGTCGATCACCGACGGCGAAAATCGGCGTGCCTGGTGGCATTATGATTTTCTTGCCGGACTCGACGGGGTCGAACTCGTCGAGGTCGATCAGGGGCTCCAGTTCGCCGGGGTGCGGACCAGGTCGCAGGGCCTCCGCGTGACCGGCAAGATCGACTTTGTCGATCATCCCATGGTGGCCCACTTCCGCTTCCTGAAAGAACACACCGGACAAACGCCGAAGATGACGATCCCCTCGCCGACCGCGCTGCACTACCGCGGCGGGCGCAAGGCGATCAATTTCGCCGCATATCGGGACATGGACGCGTTCTTCCATGACCTCGGGAGAGCCTACCAGAAGGCGGTGCAGGCCTTCGCTGCGGCAGGGTGCACCTATCTGCAGCTTGACGACGTGTTCCTTGCCTATCTCTGCGACGGGGCGCAGCGCCAGATGCTGAGGGAGCGCGGCGATGATCCGGAAAGATTGCCTGAGATCTACGCCGACCTGATCAATGCGGCGCTCGCCGGCAGGCCGGCAGGGATGGTCAATACGATGCACCTGTGCCGCGGCAACTTCCGCTCGAGCTGGGTGGCGAGCGGCGGCTACGAGCTGATCGCCGATCTCCTGTTCAATGCGATCGACATCGATGCATATTTTATGGAATACGACACCGAACGTGCCGGCGGCTTCGAGCCGCTGCGGTTCCTCCCCAAGCACAAGAAGGCCGTTCTGGGGCTCGTCACGACGAAGACCGGCGCGCTCGAGACGAAGGACAGGATCAAGCGGCGCATCGAGGAGGCGGCGAAATACGCCGATCTCGACCGCCTCTGTCTCAGCCCGCAGTGTGGCTTTGCCTCGACCGAAGAGGGTAACATCATCTCTCCCGACGAGCAGTGGGCGAAGCTCGAATTGGTCGTCGAGGTTGCGCGGGAGGTGTGGGGTAAGGTTTGAGCGCCCGGCGTTTTCTCAGCGCCAAAAGGCGGGCGCCTGCCGGAATGTCTTCCAGGCTTGGAGCAGGCTGCCGTCGGCAAGGGCGGCATCGCGTCCATACCAACCCAGGACAAACCCGGACGCTTTGGCGCCCTTCGGGCCTGCGGCTTCCTCGATGCTGCCCAGGAGGCTGGTCGCGGTCACCGTGTCGTTGTAGGCGCCGAGCGCGTCCTGCAGCCGGGCGAGCGCGCGCACGTAGACGCGCGTGGCTTGCCCGCCGCCGAACAGATCGCCGAAGAACTCCGCCGTGTAGCGCATGTTCTTGAGCGCGATGCGCAGTTCGTGCCGCTCCTGGGCCGGCAGCAACAGCAGCGATTTGCCGCGCTTGAGGGCGCGTTTTCGCAGCCGATCCAGCGTCTCGGCGGCGAAGAGTCGCGCGTTCTCGGTGAGCCTTGGGAGCTGCGGCGCGGAGAGGCCGCTCCGCCAGCCCCGGTGCATGACAAAAGCCTGCAGGCCGATGACGAAGCGCATGGTTTCTGAGGCTTCGATGAAGTGGCGAGCATCCGCGTAGGCCTCGCTGCGGCGGATTTCGACCGCGCCGAGGAGCGCTTCGAAGCTTGCGTCGAGGCGATGATCCGTCAAGGGGCCGGTCTCGACGAGTTGCCGAAAACTGTCCCAGTTGCGGGCCGGCCCGAGAGCGGACGCGATGCGTTTGGCCTCGGCGCGGAAAATCTGGAACTCGGGGCAGGGCAGGAGGCGATCGAATTGCGCCAGCGCCGTGCGCAACCGGCGCAGCGCCACGCGCATCTGATGGATGGCCTCCGGATCGCGCGACCTTTCGAAGGCCGGCAGGTTGGCAACGAAATGGGCCAACGTTCCGGTGATCACGGTACTGACGGCGTCATCGAGCGTGGCATCGGCCCGCCATTGAAAACCTGCCGCCCGCATGGGAGCCGGCTCGATGCCCGCGACCAGCATGAAGCCGCGCTCCACGCGGCTCATCGTGCGCAGGCGCAGCGGCAGGGAATCGGCGAGCCGCATGGCAAAGTCGAAGAGCGCGCTGCCGTCGCCCGTCCGGCACGCCAGTTCGACCTCGGCCAGCGGCAGGCGCCGATCGCCGGTCGCCACGAACCCTTCATCCAGCGCGACCTCGATCAGCGAGTGGCTGAACTCGAGCGTCCGCGAGCGGCGCATGAATTGCGTCTCGAACTGGCGTTCCAGCTTCCGCCCTTCGGTGATGCGGTGGAGTTCGGTGCTTGTCGCGTCGTCGAACAGGGCGATATCGGGCTCATCGCCCGGCACCGGGATTTCGAGCTCGCCGGCCGACGCCGAACCCTGTGGCTGGCGAAGCGGCCATTTCAGTCCCATGACGTTGCGCCGGCGCGCCCGGTTCACCCGCAGGACGATCCGCCGCCGCCACAGATCGCCGGCCTGCGTGTCGAAATAGGCCGTGCGCATCGACCGAGCCGGCCATCGGGCCGCGGCGGTCGCAAGCATTTCGGAACGCCG
>JAFAME010000137.1 GCA_019233695.1 Methylobacteriaceae bacterium | reverse complement strand
GCAGCGGGTGTCAACGTCCTCACATGTTCGCGATTGAAATGGCTCACTGGCGAGGACGCCAAGGGCCTGCGCTTTCACGCCAGCACGCCGATCTCCTTCCAGGGCCGCTGCCTCGGCGTATTGAACGTCGCCAGCGCTGCCTGGCGCGAATTGTCGGCGGCGGAGTTGCGCCTGATGCGCGTCATCGGCGACATGCTGGGCGTCGCCGTCGAGCGCTCGCGCCTCTATGCGGGCAGCCTTCAGGCCGGCGCCATCGAGGAGCGCAACCGGCTGGCGCGCGAGATCCACGACACCGTGGCTCAGGGCCTGAGCGCGGTGGCGTTGCGGCTCGACACCGTCGATGCCCTGCTGAGCGCCGAGGCGTCCCGCGACAGCATTCGCGCCGAGGCCGCCGAGGCGCTGCGCCTGACCCGCCAGAGTCTCGACGAAGTACGCCGCTCCGTCCTTGATCTGCGCGCGGCGCCGCTCGAAGGACGAACCCTCGGCCAGGCGGTCGCAGCGCTTGCCGAGCGAGAGAGGAGCTCGCCGGTCAAGGTGAAGGCCGAGATCGTCGGCAACGACCGCGCCCTGCCGCCGCATATCGAGGCCGGCCTCTTTCGCATTGCGCAGGAGGCGCTCGCTAACGCCTTGCGCCATGGCGGGCCGCGCTGCGTCCTGCTGCAACTCACCTTTCGGCCCGATGGGGTCACTCTCGTCGTCGAGGACGATGGGAGCGGGTTTGCAGCCGACATCCCCGCGCCCGGCCGCTTCGGCCTCGTCGGCCTGCGCGAGCGTGCGCGGCTCATCGGCGGAACGCTCGAGGTCTCAAGCGCCATCGGCACCGGAACGCGGGTGGCCGCCGCCGTCCCGCTCACCACCGGGACGCTCGGCGCATGAGCGAGCCGATCCGCATTCTCATTGTCGATGATCACCCCGTGGTGCGCGACGGCCTTGCCGCGATGCTCGCCACGCAACCCGACTTTGCGGTCGCCGGCGCAGTCGGTGGCGGGGTCGAGGCGCTTCGTCTTGCCCAGGCGCTGCGGCCGGACGTCGTGCTCCTCGATATCGAAATGCCGGAGGTCGACGGCATCGCGGTCACCGCCGCGCTGCGTACCGAGCAGCCGACGGCTCGCGTGATCGTCTTCACCGCCTTCGATCGAGACGATCAGATCCTGCGCGCGCTGCAGGCGGGCGCCCAGGGGTATCTCCTCAAGGGGACGGAGCGCGACCAGGTGTTCCGGGCGATCCGGGCCGTCCATGCCGGCCAATCGCTCGTCGAGCCGGTCATCGCGGCAAAGCTGATCCGCCGCGTCCGCGAGGAGGCGACGGCGCTCACCGCGCGCGAGCGGCAGGTGCTGGCACTCCTCGCCCGGGGCCTACCCAACAAGCAGATCGCGCGCGAGCTCGGCTGCACCGAACGGACGGCCAAGTTCCACGTGAGCTCGCTGTTGAGCAAGCTCGGCGTCGCCAACCGCACGCAAGCAGCAGCCGCCGCGCGCGAGCGCGGGATGCTGTGAGGGCATCCCCTCTCCCCGCCATGGCGGGGAGAGGGTTAGGGTGAGGGGCCTGGCGATTGGCCCGAACCTCGATCGCCCTTCGAGCGAAAGAAAAAGGTGCGGCGGCCATCGTGGCCAGTCGCTTGGCCCCTCACCCCTGCCCTCTCCCCGCCATGCCGGGGAGAGGGGGTGGCGCCCGCCGGCCTGTACGCAAGGGCAGGTGCCGCCCTGGCCGCAGGCGCGATGCGGGCCGCGTGCCCCCGGGCCATCTCTGCGCGGCGGACCCATTTCGCATCCGCGACGCATGAGGACCCAAAAATGCGACGAGTTGCACTCGTGACCGGTGCGAGCCGCGGGCTCGGCGCCGCACTTGCCCGATTTCTGGGGCGGCTCGACTACGATCTGGTGCTCACGGCCCGCGGTGCCGAGAAACTGGCGAGCGTCGCCGAGAGCATCCGTGAGATCGGCGTCTCCGTTCACGCTCTTGCGGGCGACGTGGTCGATGCCGCCCATCGCGCTCGCCTGGTCGAGGCGGCCTGGAGCCTCGGCCGCCTCAACCTGCTCATCAACAACGCGAGCGCGCTCGGCCCCTCGCCGATGCCCTCCCTTGCCGAATACTCGCTCGCCGATTTCGAGGCAGTGTTGCGCACCAATGTTGTCGCACCGCTTGCGCTGGCGCAGGTGTGCCTGCCGCTCCTTTCCGGCACTCAGGGGCTGATCGTCAATCTGTCGAGCGATGCGGCGATCGGCGGCTATCCCGGCTGGGGCGGCTACGGCGCCAGCAAGGCGGCCCTCGACCTCGTCTCCCTTACGCTCGCCAAGGAATTGGCCGAGGCCAAAGTCGCCGTGGTGAGCGTCGATCCGGGCGACATGCGCACCGCCATGCATCAGGCGGCCTTCCCGGGGCAGGACATTTCCGATCGGCCGCCGCCAGAGGCCACCTTGCCGTTCTGGGCCTGGCTGCTTGGCCAGCCCCACGAGGGCATCAACGGCCGTCGCTTCCGCGCCCAGGGCGAGGTCTGGGAGGCAGCCGCGTGAACGCCCAACCCCTTGTGCTCGACGCCCCCGCAATCCCGGTCGCGACGGGTCCGGCGGAAGCGCGCGGCCTCGCGCGCGACGAGGTGCGTCTGCTGGTGAGCAGCCGCGCCGGGCATGTTCATGGCCGCTTTCACGAGCTTCCGCGCTTCCTCGAGCCAGGATCGCTTGTCGTCGTCAACCGCAGCGCCACGTTGCCCGCAAGCCTGCCGGCCGAGGCGGCAAAGCTCGCCTTCACCCTCAATCTGTCAACCCGCTATGGGCCCGGCCTGTGGCTTGCCGAGCCGCGCTGGGCCCCCGGCCGACCTGGTCCCCTGCCGCTCGATGCAGGCGATGTCATCGAGGCGGCCGGCGTCCCGGCGCGCCTCATCGCCCGATACCCTGGCCTGCCGCGCCTGTGGTTCGTGCGGTTTTCAGGCGACATCGACACGGCAATGGCGCGGCATGGCGAGCCGATCCGCTATGCCTACATCGAGCCGCCCTACCCTGACCTCGGCGCCTATCAGACGATCTTCGCCAAGGCACCTGGCAGCGCCGAAATGCCTTCGGCCGCGCGTCCCTTCACACAACGGACCCTCCACGATCTGGCGCGCCGCGATATCGGCGTCTTCGAGATCGAGCTCCACACCGGCGTTTCGAGCCTGGAGGTCGAGCGCGAGGACCAGCCGCTCTATGCCGAGCCGTTCGTCGTGCCGCCGGCGACGGCGCAAGCCATCGGCGCGGCGCGCCGGCAGCGGCGGCCGGTCATTGCGGTGGGGACGACCGTCGTGCGCGCGCTTGAATCTGCCTGGGACGGAACGAGCATCCAAGCGGTGCGCGGCTTCACGCGGCGCCATATCCGGTCAAACAGCACGGTCAACGCCGTCGACGGCCTGATCACCGGCTTCCACGAACCGAAGGCAAGCCACATCTCGATGCTGAACGCCATCGCCGGGCGGTCCTTGGTGTCGGAGGCCTACGCGGAGGCGTTGCGCGGGAACTACCTTTGGCACGAGTTCGGTGACAGCCACCTATTGCTGGCGCAACGGCGCTGAGATGCGCCCTTCCTGCCACGGTCATTAAATATTTACCCTTCAAGGCGCGCCGCATCTGGACAAGTCGGCGATTGCAGACTCAGATGCCCCGATTCGATCCGGCGTGATGCGGCACATTTCGTCGGATCGAAGAAGGCGGTCTAGCGAGGAGGCCCCGGCATGGCGCGTGGAAGCGCGGCCATTGCGTCCGTGCGTGCGAGCACGATTCAGGGACTGGCGCGGTCCCTGGCGCATCCGGCCTACGAACGTCTCGCCCAGCTCGAGCCCTGGCTCGGCCGCGCCGTGCCGCTGATGATCGTCATCTTCCTTGGCACGCTCGTGGCCGGCGCTGTCATGTATTCGCGCCAGACGCGCGAGGCCGCCATCGCCGACGCCATCGGCGATCTCGAACTTGTGGCGACCGCCGTCGCCAGCAACCTCAACGACGGCCTTGCCAGTGCGCCGGGCGAGCCGCCGGAACATATCCTCGGCCGGGTGATTCCCGTCCGGGTGCTGATGCGCCAGCGCCAAGTGCTGGTGAGCGATGAGACGGGCGCCCTTGCTGGGGCCTTCCCGGCCAAGGACATCCCGGTCGGAACGCTTGGCGACTATCTTGGCCCGGCCCAGCCGCTGACCACGTTCGCCGAGAAGGCCGGGGTCTTGCAGATCACGCTTGCAAACGGCGTCGATGCCCTTGCCACGGTCCGCGCGCTGCGCCCGCCGTTCGGTCAGCTTGCCGTCGTGCAGACGATGGATGGCGTCCTTGCCGAATGGCGGTCCTCGATCTGGCGGTCGGGGCTTCTCCTGTTCTCGACCGCGATGGTGCTCATCGTCATCGCCATTGCCTATTTCTGGCAGGCCGCCCGGGCGCAGGAGGCCGACCTGATCTGCGCGCGGGTGCGCGAGCGCATCGACACTGCGCTCAACCGCGGCCGCTGCGGCCTGTGGGACTGGGACATCGGGCGCGGCCGCATGTACTGGTCGGACTCGATGTACGAGATCCTCGGCATGACGCCCGTCTCGGAATTCCTGTCGTTCCGCGATGTCGACGCGCTCGTGCATCCCGACGACGGCTCCCTCGCCGATCTTGCCGAGAGCCTCGCCACGATGCAGACGAATGCGGTCGATCACATCTTTCGCATCAGGAAGGCCGGCGGGGACTGGATCTGGCTGCGCGCGCGGGCCGAACTGGTGCGTTCGAGCCCCGGGGCAGGCGCCCATCTCGTCGGCATCGCCGTCGACATTACCGAAGAGAAGCGGCTCGCCGAGCGCACCGCCACGGCCGACATGCGTTTGCGCGATGCCATCGAGGCGATCTCGGAGGCCTTCGTGCTGTGGGATGCCGACAATCGGCTCGTCATGTGCAATTCCAAGTTCCAGCGGTTCCACAATCTCCCGGCGGAGGCGACTGCCGCGGGCGCCGCCTATGCTGACGTTCTGGCCCGGGGCAATCCGCCGCTGGTGCAGGCCCACGTCACGCTCGCCGCCCGTCCGAAGGCCGGCGCACGCACCTACGAGGCGGAGTTCGGCGATGGCAGGTGGCTGCAGATCAACGAGCGCCGCACCAAGGACGGCGGCTATGTCTCGGTCGGCACCGACATCACTGCGCTGAAGCGCCACGAAGAACAGCTGATGGATTCCGAGCGCCGCCTGATGGCGACCGTCGCGGATCTCAAAAAATCGCGCCAGGCGCTGGAAATGCAGGCCCAGGAGCTCGCCGACCTCGCCGAGAAATATCTGGAGCAGAAGGCCGAGGCCGAGACGGCAAGCCGCGCCAAGTCGGACTTCCTGGCCAACATGAGCCACGAGCTGCGCACGCCGCTCAACGCCATCATCGGCTTCTCGCAGATGATGGAGCAGGAAACCTTCGGCGCGCTCGGCTCGCCGAAATATGTCGACTACACGGCCCATATCCGCGAAAGCGGCGAATATCTGCTGCGGGTGATTTCCGACGTCCTCGACATGTCGCGGCTCGACGCCGGCCGGGTGAGCCTCGACAAGCGCGATTTCACCATTGGCGAGGCCGTGCACGGGGCCCTCGAGGAGGTCGAGGCGTTCGCCCGCGACAAGACGATCGCGCTGTCGGCAGAGGCGCTGGTCGAAGCCGAGATCCATGCCGACCGCGCCGCCACCGAGCGGATCCTCGTCATTCTCTTGCGCAACGCCATAAAGTTCAGCCCGGTCGGCGAAAGCGTGCGCGTGCGGACCCGCAGCGCCGGAAGGGCATTGGAGATTTCGGTGGAGGATGCCGGGGCGGGCATCCCCGATGCCGCCCTGCCCCGTCTCGGCCGGCCCTTCGAGCAGATCAGCGACGCACTCGAGAACGGAATGAGGGGGTCAGGCCTCGGGCTGGCAATCGCCCGCTCGCTGGCGGAACTGCATGGCGGATCGCTGCGCTTTCGCTCCGTGGTCGGTGAAGGCACGATCGCCATCTTGCGACTGCCACTCCCTGGGGCCGCCGAAAGGCGCAGGGAACCGCAGCTGCTTGCACTCGAAGCGCCGGGCGTGTGACGCTGCAGGTCCGATGAGCTTACGCACGACCCTGGGGCACGGCGCATTGCCGCTCGTCTTGCTCTGCAGTCTCACGGCTGCCGAAGCAGCCGACATCCGGATCGCGGTCGTCGCCTCGCTCACCGGGCCGAACGCCAGCGCCGGCGATCAGGTGCGGCGCGGGGCGGAGCTTGCGGCCGAGGACATCAACGCCGCCGGCGGGGTGGACGGCAGCAAGATCGTGCTCACTGTCGAGGACGATGCCTGCGATCCCAAGCAGGCCGTCTCGGTCGCCAACCGTGTCGTCGGCGAAGAGATCAAGCTTGTCGACGGCCACGTCTGCTCGGGGGCCTCCATTCCGGCGTCCGAAGTCTATGCCGAGAGCGGCGTTCTCATGATGACGCCGGCTTCGGTGAATTCGAAGCTCACGGACAATGCCTTCACCAAAGGCTGGACCACGATCATGCGCTTTTATGCCCGCGACGATGCGCAGGGCGCGCTGGTCGGCTCCTACATTGCGGCCAACTACAGAGGAAAGATCATCGCCTTCCTGCACGACAAGAGCGCCTATGGGAAGGGCCTTGCCGACCAGGTCAGGGCGCATATGAATGCCGCCGGCGTGCACGAAATCCTCTACGAAGGGATCAATCCCGGCGAGAAGGACTACACGGCGGTCGTTACCAAGCTGCGGGCCCTCAACGTGGAGGTGCTGTACTATGGCGGCTATCCGGCCGAGGGCGGCCTTCTCCTGCGCCAAGCGGCAGATCAGGGCTACAAGTTCCAGATGGTGACGACGTCCGGCTTCGTGACGCCGGAGTTCTGGTCGATTGCCGGCCCGGCCGGCGAGGGAACGCTGTTCCCGTTTACCTCCGACCCCCGCCGGCTGGCGGCCGCCGCGCGCGTCGCCGCAGAACTCAGGGCAACCGGCTTCGAGCCGGAGGGCTTCACGCTGTTCAGCTATGCCACGATCCAGGCGCTTGCCGAGGGGGTGCGGCGCGCCGGCAAGGTCGACGCTGCCGCGGTTGCTCGCGCCCTGCGCACCGGACAGCCGGTCGACACGGTGTTCGGACCGGTCGCCTTCGACGCCAAGGGCGATGCCGAGGGCATGACCTACGATATCAACATCTGGCACGACGGCCGCTACGCCAAGCTGCAGTGACTTGGGTTGCCGGCGAATGACGGTGGCGGTGCCGACGTACTGAAAATGACCGCGCGGAGAAACGGGTCAGGAAAAGGGAAAGAGTGAACAATCGCCATTATTTCGTGCGAGCGAAGCAAGTCGCATTCGCGTCAGAGCAATTGGTTTTTCGGGCGTATACATGAATTTTTCCAGATCGAGGCATCGAGCCGAGGATCAGCGCTTCTAGGCAATCGGGGCGGGTGAGATGACCAGCATCGACAAGGACAAGTCGGGGTTCGTCGGAGACGCCTCGCGGCCAACCCCTGCGGCCGTTGCCTCCAGGCAAGCCCAGCCGCCGCCTGCGGCCCCCCGGCCGCAGGCCCAGGCGGCCAGGGTTGCGCGCGCCCCTGCGATCATTGTCACGATCATCATTGCCGCGATCGTCGGCCTCTCCTTGTGGTACCTCGTCCAGCCGCAGCCGCTGATCATCCAGGGCGAGGCCGATGCGACGCGCATCGACATCGCGGCGCGCGTCGACGGCCGGGTGGGCAAGCGGCCCGTCGAGCGCGGCGACAATGTGGCGGCCGGGCAGTTGCTCTTCGAGATCGACAATCCCGAGCTCGTCACCAAACTTCGCGAAGCCGAGGCCGGCCTGGCGGTCGCCAATGCCCAGCTCGCGAATATCGAGGCCGGCACGCGCGCCGAGGTCATCGCGCAGCGCAAGGCCGCGGTCGACACCGCCGAGGCCAATGTCACGCTGGCTCAGCACACCTACGATCGCACCAAGGAGCTCGCCGGTGGCGGCAACGCGCCGATCCAGCGTCTCGACGAGGTCACGGACTCTCTGCGGGTCGCACAGCGCGGCCTGGATCAGGCCAAATCTGCCCTGCAGGCGGCGGTCAACGGCTACACGGCCGAGGAGCGAGGCATCGCCCGGGCCAATGTCGCCAAGGCACAGGCCTCGATCGACACGATCAAGGCGCAGGTCGATGAGCTCACCGTCAAGGCGCCGGTCGCCTCGCAGGTCTACCAGATCGGCGCGGAAGTTGGCGAATATGTATCTCCCGGCGTGCCGCTCCTGTCGCTCGTCGATCTGAGCGACGTCTGGCTGCGCTTCGACCTTCGCGAGGACCTGGCGAAGGGTCTGAAGCCAGGCGATCGCTTCGAGATGCGGATACCCGCGCTCGGCGACCGGTCGATCACGGCCGCCATCAAGGTGATCGCGACGAAGGGCGAATATGCAGGGTGGCGCGCCACGCGCGCCACTGGCGATTTCGACCTGCGCACGTTCGAGATCCGCGCCTATCCAGTCTCGCCGGTGCCGGAGCTGCGTCCCGGAATGAGCGTCTACGCCAACTGGCAGGGCAGCGGGCGGTGAGGGCGCCGGCTCAACCGGGCATTCTTCTCGTGGCGACACGGGAATTGCGCTGGATGCGGCGCGACCGCCTGGCCCTTTTCCTGGCGATCGGAGTGCCGATCATCGCCTTCGCGGTCCTGGCCCTGATCTTCAGCAACGCCGTCATTCGCAATCTCAGGGTAAGCATCGTCGATGCCGATCGCTCGGCGACTTCGCTCATCTATGTGCAGGCGGTCGCCTCGGCACCCGGCATCAGCGTGGCGCAGCGTTCAGGCGACGTGACAGGCGCGATGCACGCGGTACGCTCCGGCGACGCGATCGCCGCCATCTACATCCCGGAGAATTTCGAGCGCGACCTGATCGCGGGCAAATATCCGAAGATCGTCGCCCTCTACAATCGACAATATTTCACCCCCGGCAACAGCGCGGCGGCCGCGATCTCGAACGCAATCGCGGCGGCCACGCAGGCACTCCCGCCGGCGATGTCGGCCAGACCTGCTTCCTACGCGCCGGGCTCGCTGGTCGTCGAGCAATACGTGCTCACCAACCCCGCGCTCAACTATGCGCAATTCCTGCTGCGCGCCATTCTGCCGACGGTCCTGCACGTCATCACCGCCATTTCGGCCGGATATGCCGTCGGCTCGGAATTCTCGCGGCGCAGCGTCAGGACCTGGCTCAGGGCGGCCGGTGGCAGCCCCCTCGCCGCGCTCGTCGGGAAGCTGGCCCCGCTGTTCGGGATTTTCATCCTCATGATGGTGGTCAATGCCGGCATCATCCATGGAGTTTTCCAGGTGCCGTTCCGGGGCAGTTCCATGCTGATGGGGGCCGCCGCGAGCCTGCTGCTGGTCGCCTACCTGTCGCTCGGGAGCTTGCTTCAGCTGCTCGTTCGCAATCTTGCCACGGGCATGAGCCTCATTGCCATTTTCTGCAACCCGGCATTCGGCTTCGCTGGCGTCGGTTTTCCCATTCTGGCGATGGGTGATTTTGCCCGCTTCTGGGGCACGATGCTGCCCCTGCGATGGTATGTGCAGATCCTGTTCGATCAGGCCGTCCGCGGCTTGCCGCCGGCAATCTCCGCGCAGCCGTTCATCATCCTGGGCGGGCTCGCCTGCGTGCTGTTCGGCCTCGCCTGGCTGCGCCTGCGAGGCATCGCCGGGACGAAGCCGGTACGCCTCGTCGAGCCCCCGCCGATCGAGGTCGCGCCGACAGGAAGCGGCGTCGGTGCCACGATGGTCGCCGAATGGCGTCGCATCCTCAATGATCGTGGCGTCTTCGGCCTCATCGTGCTTGCGCCGATCCTCTATGGTCTCCTCTATCCGCAACCCTATCTCGGCCAGTTGTTGCGCCGCATCCCCATCGCGGTTGTGGATCAGGACCACACCGAGCTCAGCCGCAATCTCGTTCAGACCTTGAACGCCGACGAGGCTGTCGAGGTCGCGCTGCGGGCCGATACTCTGGCCGAAGGACAGGCGGCGTTGGCGCGTCGCCAGGTTTTCGCCATCCTGGGAATCCCGGAAGGCAGCGAACGTGAGGTTCTGAAGGGCAACCGGGCGCGGCTGCCGGCCTATGTCGATTCCGCCTATTTTCTCTTGTTCAATCGCATGCTCCAGGGCATCTCCGAGGCAAGCGGCGCGGCGACATTGGAGATTGCCACGCGCGGGGCACGGCTCGACGGCAGCCTTGCGCATGCCTCGCTTGTTCGCAGCTCGCCGGTCGAGCTGCTGTCACAACCTCTTTTCAACCCGACGGGGGGCTATGCCAGCTATGTCGTGCCGGCCGCCTTCGTGCTAATCCTGCAGCAGACCCTGTTCCTGGGTTGTGCGACCTTGGGAGGCGTCGCCTTCGAGGAGGCCGGCGCCCGCGGCCGGCGACGACGCGCCGGCCTGCGAGCCATCGTCGGGCAGGCCCTGGCGCATCTTGGGCTCGCGTTTCCAGGCATGGCTCTCTACCTGATCATTCTGCCGCGCGTCTACGGCTTCTCGACGCTTGGGCGGCTCGTTGATCTTTTCCTGATGGTCCTGCCGTTCGTCCTGTCGGTGAGCTTCCTCGCTCAGTTCATCAGCGCCTGGTTCACGCGACGCGAGACGGCGGTCGTGTTGTTCATTGCCGTGAGTCTGCCCTTGTTCTTCATGGTCGGCGTGTCCTGGCCGGTCGAGGCCATTCCCGACTTCATCCGCTCGGCGAGTCGAGCCTTCCCGAGCACGTCGGCGATCGACGGGCTGGTGCGCATCAACCAGATGGGCGCAACCCTTCACGACGTTTCCCGCGACTGGACGTTCCTCTGGATTCTGACCGGCGTCTACGGGCTGCTGGCGGTGCTGGCGGCGCACATGTCGAGCCGAAGGAAGATCGCCGATGCGCGCTAGCCGGGTTCTCCGAGCCTTCGCCTTTCTGGGGGGCGCAGCCGTGATCGGCGCAGCCGTGATCTTCGCCTATCGGGTCAACGGGGAGCGCGCGCCGCCGCAACCGATTCTCGGCGTTGTTCACGAGACCGAGATCCGCATCGCACCCGAGACCAGCGGCCGGCTGGCCTCGTTCCGGGTCGCCCCAGGCCAGCCGGTGCGCAAGGGCGACGTGCTGGCCGTGCTCAGCACCCCCGAGCTCACGGCCGCCGTCGAGGAGGCGAAAGCCAGCGCCGCCACGGCGAAAGCCGATCGAACGAATGTCTATGCCGGCACGCGCAAGGAGGAGGTCGATATCGCGGCGCAGGATGTCAGCATCGCCGAGGCCAATCAGCTGCTGGCGAAACAGCAGCAGGTGCGGGCCGCGACCCTCGCCGCACGGCAATTCGCGAGCAAGCAGCAGCTCGACGAGAGCACGGCCGCGCTGGCCAAGGCTGACGCCAATCTCGCCCTCCTCAAGGCCGTCTACACCCAGACGCAGGCCGGGCCAACGAAGGAAGAGCGCGCCATAGCGGACGCCAAGGTCGACCTCGCCGAGGCAACGATTGCCGATCTTGAGGCCAAACTGGCAAAAACCACGCTCGTCGCGCCGGCCGACGGAGTCGTTGGCCTCCTGGTAGCCGAACTGGGCGAAGCGATTTCGCCCGGACAGCCTGTCATGACGCTTGAAGTCGGCAGTGAGCGCTGGTTCACCTTGACCATAAGGGAAGACCGGCTCGCGGACATCGCAATCGGCTCGAAGCTGCAGTTCATGACCGCGAGGGGGAACCGCATCGAGGCGCGGGTCACAGAGCTGCGCCCGTTGGGCGAATTCGCGGTCTGGCGGGCCGCACGCGCGGTTGGCGACCATGACATCAACAGCTTCCTGGTACGGGCAGATCCGGTCGCTCCGGTGGACGGACTGGAACCCGGAATGACGGTGTGGCTGGACCGCTCATGAACGCGCCAGCGCCGGATCCCGGATAGCGCTTCCCGCTTCCGGATGACAAGGATCGGTTTCATGGGGGGTTCGCCCGGTTGCAAGAGGGGCGGATCGCGGCTTTCGGAGAGTTGGTCGCGGATGTGGCGACGGGCGCCTATCCCGCCCCGCACCACGTCGTTTCGATCGACGACGACGAATACGCGCAATTCATTGCGCGTATCGGGCGCTGACGCCCGCGGCGAGGCTGTGCCCATCGGACGCCGACATTGTTCAGAGGAGACATGAATTGACGGTTCGGTTGGCCATCATCGGCGCCGGCATCATGGGCGGCGACCATGCGCGGCTGTTCGCTGCGGAGATCCCCGGGGTCACGCTCCAGACGATCTGTGACGCCGACGCGGCGCGCGCCCGCGCGGTGGCGGACAAGGTGGGCGCGCGGCATGTTGCAAGCGACCCCGAAGCCGCCATCCGGGACGGGAACGTCGACGCGGTACTCATCGCGGCGCCCGACCCGTTTCACGCACCGCTGACATTGGCCTGCATCGCCGCCGCCAAGCCGGTGCTTTGCGAAAAGCCGCTGTCGCAATCGACACGCGAATGTCTGGCGGTGATGGAAGCCGAAGAGAGGCGCGGAAAGCGCCTCGTCCAAATCGGCTTCATGCGCCGGTTCGATCCGTCCTACGTCGAGATCAAGAACTTGCTGGCGAGCGGCGCGCTCGGCAAAGCGCTGATGTTCCATTGTTTTCACCGCAATGTCGCACCCGCCTACGGCGTCCAGGACTCGATGGCGATCTGCAATTCGGCGCCGCACGAGTTCGACGTCGCGCGCTGGATGCTCGGCTCCGACTACACCTCGATCAGCGTCTTTCGTCCGGGCGGCGCCAACGCCCCGCAGAGCGCGCCGGTCTTCATGGTGCTGGAGACCGCGGGCGGCCAGCTCGTCGATATCGAAGTCAACATCAGCGCGGCCTACGGCTACGACGTGCGTGGCGAGCTGGTCGGCGAAAAGGGTTCGGCGTTCCTGCGCGCGCCGGTGCTCGCGGACGTGAACCTTGGCCTCAAAAGCTACAGCGTCTATCCCGAAGATTGGCGGCCGCGCTTCGTCGAAGCCTATCGTCGGCAGAACCTGGCCTGGTTGAAGTCGTTGGCGTCGGGCGTGCCCGCAGGCGCCAGCGCCTGGGACGGCTATTGTGCGACGGCCGTCGCCGAGGCCGGCGTGGCGGCGCTGCGCACCGGCAAGACCGTCGCCGTCGAGCACGTGGCAAGACCAGGCTTCTATGCGTGAGGCAAACCGATGAAGATCGGCATGGTTTCGGACAGTCTGGGGCATCTTTCGCGTGACGCGATGTTCGATGCCGCCGCGCGGTTCGGCATCGAGGGCGTCGAGCTCAACGCCGCCAATTGGACCTCCGCCCCGCATCTCGACCTGAAACAGGCTTTGGCGAACGCCGACGAGCGCAAGAACGTGCTCGCGGCTGCGAAGCGCCGAGGCATCGAGATCATGGCGCTCAACGCCAACGGCAACCAGCTTCATCCGACGGACGGCGAGCGGCAGTCGGAGGGGCTCTACGACACGATCCGGCTCGCGAACGCGCTCGGCGTCGACACGGTCGTGTGCATGTCCGGCCTCCCCGAGGGCGCGAAAGGCGACAAGGCGCCCAATTGGGTCGTCTCCTCGTGGCCGCCCGAAACGCAGACGATATTGAAGTATCAGTGGGAAGAAAGGCTGTTGCCTTATTGGCAGAAGGTTGCCGCCTTCGCCAAGGAGAACGGCGTGCGCCTCGCCGTGGAGCTCCACGGCAACCAGCTCGTCTACAACGTCGCCACGCTGCTGCGGCTGCGCAAGGAAATCGGAGCCGCCGTCGGGGCGAACTTCGACCCTTCCCACCTCATGTGGATGGGCGCCGACCCGATCGCGGCCATCGACGCCTTGCGCGGCGCCATCCACCATACCCACGCCAAGGATACGTTCATCAACAAGCCGGTGTGCGACGTGAATTCGCGCCTCGAGAACGGATCGTTGGTGGACATCCCGGCGCGCGCCTGGAGCTACATCACGCTGGGCTTCGGCAACGGCGAGAGTTTCTGGCGAGACTTCTGCTATCGCCTGCGCCTGAACGGTTACGACGGTTGGCTTTCGATCGAGCATGAGGACGTGATGCTCTCGCGCGAAGAAGGGGTTCACAAATCCGTGGCATTGTTGAAAGCCGTCGCGCCGGCGGAGGCGGCCGACTACAAGCCTCTGGAATTGTGAATCCGGAGGTTCGCGCTGACGTGAGCCTCCGATCGCATGCGTCGCATGCGCCGCCGCCCTCGACCTTCTGCTCTTCCCCTACGACGCGTCATATCGTGCCGCACTTGGTTTCGGCGACTTGGTGTTTGCTTTGGCGCGCGCGGAGGCAGCGCTAGGGCCGGACCGGCCCGCGTCGTGCTGCTTCGATCGTCGCGATGTCGATCTTCTTCATCGTCATCATCGCCTCGAACGCGCGCTTCGCGGCTGCACGATCAGAACCGGTCGTTGCTTCCATCAGTGCGCGTGGGGTGATCTGCCAGGACAAGCCCCATTTGTCCTTGCACCACCCGCATGCGCTCTCGGCGCCGCCATTCCCGACGATGGCGTTCCAATAGCGGTCAGTCTCGGCCTGGTCCTCGGTGAGGATCTGAAAGGAGAAGGCTTCGCTATGCTTGAAGGCTGGGCCGCCATTCAGGCCGAGGCAGGGCACCCCCACCACCATGAACTCGACCATGAGCACTTGCCCCTGTTTGCCATCCGGGTAATCGCCGGGGGCATGGTGAACCGCTGTCACGGCGCTGTCCGGAAAAGTTTCCGCGTAGAATCTGGCGGCTTCTTCGGCTGTGCCGTCATACCAAAGACAAATCACGTTCTTGGCCAACGTCTGTCTCCATCCATTCGCGAGGTGAGCCGACCATCCGTCGGGTTCGCACAATCGGCGATCGGCCGGACATCGGGATCAGCGCTCCATCTTGAGTCGCGGCAGAGGGTGGTTACTCGATCGCCGGAGTGGTCGCTCCCTATCGGCGATGATGTCATCCATGAGCTCAGGTGCAACACGGCAGGATGCCGCATCGGGCTTTTGAAGGCATGGCGGCCTCCGACCATCCGCAGAAGCATGCGCCAAAGGCCGGCTTCGCGGCCGGTGCGCAGAACTACAATTACGCAGTTACGGTGACATGACCGTCTTTACCTATTTGGAACGCGGCGCGCGATCGATCAGCGGGCGAGCGCACACCAGCCGCAATTCAGGCAACGCCAAAACGGCGGCAGGATTCGCGAGCCGGTTCCTGCAGAGCTGATGATCGCCCGCTCGAAGAAGATCCGTCCCAGCCCGATTGCCACGCTGGGTGACGTGACGCAGGAGGCCGCGGCCGACGGACACAAGGCGAGAGGCAATGGACTGGGCACAGAAAAACGGTAAACACGGTCGTGTCACCGTATTTCGTGCTATCGTGCTTCGATCGGCTCAACTGGTCGTCAGGCGGGACACCCAGGCGGAAACCGCGTCCCCGCTGCTCATGTCGGCCTGGACCAGGCCGTCGATCATGAACGTCGGCGACACGTGGATGCCGTTCTGGCGAGCGTATTTGCAATGCCATTTGATCTCGCGATCCAGATCCGGAATCGCGAAGGCCTCGGCCACCCTGACGCCGCTGTAGGCTTCGATTCGCGTGATGATGTCGTTCGGGGTGGCAGCGAGATTTGGGCCGCCACAATGGTGGTCGAATTCGAATTCCTGTCGATGTGCGGCGACCGCCGCCATGACGGTCTTGGCGGCCTGCTTTCCAGGCTCGAGGGTCGAAGCGGCCAGAATGCAGCGAACGACGACGCCGGAATACATGTGCCAAGGCTGCGAGTGAAGTCGGAGTTTTATGGTGATGCGGTCCTCGCGCGCCTCGGCAAGGAGGTCGTCGATCTTGCCGAACGCCTTGCCCGAATAGGGGCAGGTCGGTTCGAGGAACATTTCGAACACGCGCGGGCCGTGGCCCCAGACCAGAGGGTCAGCGCGCCATTTCATCTGCTGCATTTCGGGTCGTTCCCAATTTCGCTCGATTGAACCGCACGGACGTGGTCGGAATGGGATGCTCCATCCGGGACCTCCTACCGCAGATGGCCAAGGCTGGCGAGGCAGGCACTGCCGCAGTCGGCATCTGAATTCCGAATTTTCGATGACGGTTTACTGTTTCACCATTAGGCGTGCATATCGAAACGTTCGAATTGACTTGACTCTTCAATGGGCCCGACGGCGTGCAGCATGGGGAGCGCTTGGTCCTGCTGGTATGAGCGCCATCTTGGGAACTCGTTGAAGCCATGACATGCTTGGGCGCTCTTGCCGGGTCGCCAGAGGCCGGTCAATGGCTCGCGCTGCGCGCGCCCGGCCGAGTCGGCTCTCGACCATGACTGGCCTCCGCCGGCCCGCCGTTCTGCCTCCAAGCGACCATGGCGCCGTGAGAGCCCCGTCAAGCCTTTTCGCAATTACGGTGACACGACCGCTTTTACCTTTTTGGAAGCGCTGCGCGCGCCGCTCACAAGCCGGAGGCGTCCTCCCCATCCTCGCCCAGCATGGCGGCGAAAATCACCCGCACGCGAGCCCTCGCCTCGGAAAGCTCGCGCTCCACCGTGCGGAAGTCGGGAAGGTTCAGGGCGGCGGCGACCTTGCGCTGCACGCCCTCGGGCGCCGTCGCCGGATCGAAGTCGTCCTCGAGGCAGGTGCCGACCATTTCGACGAAGTCCGACATCAGGCGATGCGCCTCGGCGAGCGCTTCCCCCTCCCCTCGCCCGATCACGCCCGCTTCGCGGGCGGCGCGCAGGATGTCCTGCGGGGCGACCTGCATGAGAGCCGGGTGCTCATGCGCATGCGCCAACACCAGGAACTGCGTGATGAACTCGACGTCGATCACCCCGCCGGGGGCGATCTTCAGGTCGAAGTCGCCGCCCGCACCTTTCACCCGCGCGATCAGGGCGCGCATGTCGCGGATGTCCTTGGCGAGGCGGGCCCTGTTGCGCGGCTGCGCGAGGACGGCGCGGATCGCGGCTTCGAGCGCGACCGCCAGCGATGCGTCTCCGGCGACCGGCCGGGCCCGGCTCAGTGCCATGTGTTCCCATGTCTCGGCGCCGCTGTGCTGATAGAAGAGGAAACTCTCGAACTGGGTGGCGACCGGTCCCTTGCCGCCGGAGGGCCGCAGGCGCAGGTCGACGGCATAGAGCGGGCCGCGGCGCGTCGGCACGGTGAGCGCCGAGACGAGGCGCTGGGTGAGCCGCGCGTAGTACTGGACGGCGTGGAGCGGCTTTGCCCCATCCGAGGCGGGGTCGCGCTCATCGAAATCATAGACCAGAATCAGGTCGAGATCGGAGGCAGCCGACATTTCGCGCGAGCCGAGCTTGCCGAGGGCCAGCACGGCGCAGCGCCCGTCCGGCACCCGGCCATGCTCGCGTGCAAAGTCGTGCTCAACCTGCTGCAAGGTGAAGCGAACCACAGTCCCGGCGAGCGTCGAATAGGCCTGCGCGGCATCGCTCGGGCGAATGGCGCCGGCAAGAAGCCGGACGCCGATGAGAAAGCCCTCCTCGTGCCGGACATCGCGCGCCCGATCGAGAAACTCCTCGGTTGTCCCCGGCTGGGCGAGGGCACGGCCGATCCGCCGTTCGAGACGGCGGGGATCATATGGCCCCATGAGCGCCGGATCGATGGCGCCGTCGAGCACGTGCGGCCGCATGGCCACGATCCTGGCGAGCCGCGGCGCGGCGCCGAGGATATCGGCGAAGAGCTCGCGGACCGCCGCATTGGATTTCAGGAGCGAGAACAGCTCGACCGCGGCCGGCAGGCGCGCCAGCGCCGTGTCGAACGCGATCAGCGCCCCATCCGGATCGCCCGATCCGGAGAATGCTTCCAACAGCGCCGGGACGAGCTCGGTCAGGACCTCGCGCGCCCGGGCGCTGCGCATCGCCGCGCGCCGGCCGAAGTGCCAGCCGCGCACGGTTTCGGCCGCCCGCGACGGCTCCCTGAAGCCGAGGCGACGCAGGGTCTCCAGCGTTTCGGGATCATCGGCAACGCCTGTGAAGACGAGGCTGCCCGCCGTCGCCGCAAGCCCGGGCGCGTGCTCGAACAGCCTGGCATAGTGCGCCTCGACGCGCCGGAGATGGCCGGTCAAAGTCCCGGCGAAATCCGGCAGCGAATCGAACCCGCAAAAGCGCGCGAAATCATCGAGCTGCGCTGGCTCGGCGGGAAGGCGCTGGGTCTGCTCGTCGCCGACCATCTGCAAGCGGTGCTCGACCGTACGCAGGAAAATATAGGCGTCGGCGAGCTCGCTGCGGGCCGCCTCGGTCACCCAGCCGTCCCGGTGCAGCTCCGCCAGCATGTCGAGCGTGCGCGCGCCGCGCAGCGCCGGTCGCCGGCCACCGAAGATGAGCTGCTGGGTCTGGACGAAGAATTCGATCTCGCGAATGCCGCCGCGGTCGAGCTTCACGTCGTGACCGGCGACCGTCACCCGCGCATGACCGCGCACCGCATGGATCTGCCGCTTCATCGCATGGATGTCGGCGATGGCCGCATAGTCGAAATATTTGCGCCAGATGAACGGCGCGAGCTCGCCGAGAAAGCGCTCGCCGAGCCGCAGGTCGCCCGCGACCGGCCGCGCCTTGATCAGGGCGGCGCGCTCCCAGTTCTGCCCGACGGTTTCGTAGTAGGTGAAGGCGGCAGCCAGCGAGATGGCGGTGGCGGTCGAACCGGGGTCCGGCCGCAGCCGCAGATCGACGCGCAGCACGTAGCCGTCCTCGGTGCGCTCCTGCATCAGACGCACGAGACCGCGGGTCAAGCGGACGTAGAACGGCGCCGGCTCGATCCCCGGCGCCAGCGCCGAGGCGTCGGAATCGACCAGCACGATGAGGTCGATGTCGCTCGAATAGTTGAGCTCGCCCGCGCCATGCTTGCCGAGCGCCAGCACGACGAGGCCTGACCCTGTCTCCGGCGCGTCGCCGTCGATGCCGACGAGCTTTCGTTCGAGTGTCGCCTGACGCAGCAGGAAGCGCACGGCGGCAGCCACGGCCATATCGGCAAAGCGCGTCAACGCGGCTGTGACCTCGACGAGGGTCCAGATGCCGCCGATATCGGCAAACGCAACCAGAAGCGCCGTTTCCTGCCTGGCTCGCCGCAGGGCGCGCATCACGACCTGCGCGTCGGCGGCGTGTTCGCAAACCCCGGTTGCCTCATCGAGCAGCGATTCGAGACGGCGGTTCGGATCCTCGCTCAGCAGGCGCAACAATCGCGCGGGCTCGGCGGTCGCCAATCGCCACAGAAACGGGGAGTGATCGGCAATGGCGAGCAGAAGCTCGCGTGCGGGCCCCGATCCGCATGGCGAGGCAAGCGACGCAGTGCTCGGATCGGAAGCCTTGTCCGCCAGGAAATCGGCGAGGCGACGCTCGGCTGTTGCGCGGTCTGCGACAGGCGGGGCCCGGCGCAAGGCGCCCGCCATCGGCTCGTTGCGGGCCGCACCGGGCGCAGTCCTGCCCACGGCCTCGTTCACGGCGCCCCGGGGGGCTGTTTCCCCGGCAACGCGACCGTGTCACGAGCGGGGATGGCAATGACGACCCGCAGGCCGGGATCATTGTCTTCCATGCGCAATTCGCCGCCATGCAGGTGCGCCACGGCGGAGGCGAGCGACAGGCCGAGGCCGGAGCCCGGCTGGGACCGGGAGTCCTCCAGGCGCACGAAGCGCTCGCGGGCCCGTGCGCGATCGCTTTCGCGGATGCCGGGTCCCCGATCGGCAACTGCAATCTCGATCGACCGGCCGACGCGACGGGCACTGAGCGTGATCTCGCCGCGTGCACGCCAATCGCCTTGTTCGGCGGGCAGAGGGCCGTCCGGCGGCTCCGGGGAGGCGCCGGGCGCGACGGCATCGGCCATCGCCAAGGCAGGCGCCCGTCCCTCGGCCGTCACGCCATATTTCAGGGCGTTGTCGACGAGATTGACGAGCGCCTGGCTGACGAGCTCGCGATTGCCGTGCACCGGCAGCGCAGGTTCGATGGAAACCGACAGGCTGGCGCCCGCCTCCTCGGCCAGCGGCTCGTAGAGCTCGGCAACGTCGCGCGTGACGGCGCCGGCATCGAAGTCCGTCATCCCTTCGCGGCCTGACCCTGCCTCGGCCCGGGCAATCATCAAGAGCGCATTGAAGATGCGGATCAGTCCGTCCGACTCCTCGATGATGCGTTCCAGGGCCGCCCGATACTGGGCCGGCTCGCGTGCTCCGCGCAGCGCCTGCTCGGCGTCGTTGTGCAATCGCGTCAGCGGCGTCTTGAGATCGTGGGCGATATTGTCCGAGACCTGCTTGAGGCCAGCCATCAGTTCGGCGATCCGCTCGAGCATGGCGTTGAGGTTCTCGGCCAGACGATCAAGCTCATCGCCGGTGCCGGCAATCGGCAAGCGGCCGGCGAGATTGCCCGCCATGATCGTCTTTGCCGTCGCGGTCATGCCGTTGATGCGATGCAGCACTCGGCTCGCGACATAGAGGCCGCCGAGAAGCCCGACCACGGCAATGCAGATGAGCGCCGTGATGAGCGCCTGCCCGACCGCGGCGAGAAGGCGCTCGCGAAGCTCGATGTCGCGGCCGACCAGAAGGTGAAAACCGCCTTCGAGCGTGACCGTGCGCGCCAGCGCCAGGTGGGGCGCCCGCGAACCGACCTGTCGATAGGTCGTCTCGACGATGCCGTCGCGATCGAGCGTGCCTTCCGGCAAGGCCGCCACGTTGCCGATTAGCGGAACCCCGGCATAGTTCGTCAAAAGATAGAGTGCCGACGTCGGCTGCAGCGTGCGGCTGGTGATGGCGCTTTCGAGGCGCCAGGCTCCGCCAAGTCCGCCGCTCCCGAATTGTTCGGCGAGATCGTCGATTTCGGCCTGGATGGTGAGCTTGATCTGGCGGTCGAGGAGCTCCTGGACTCCCGACCCGAGACGGGCCAGCACCAGGCCCGTACCCACGGCAAAGATCGCCAGATAGAGAAGCGACAGCTTGAAGGCCGTCGTGCGGAAGAGCCTAACGAGCGCCGTCACGGACCATGTATCCAGCGCCGCGCACCGTGTGCAGGAGCGCCGCATCGAAGCCCTTGTCGATCTTCGACCGCAGGCGCGAGATGTGGACGTCGATGACGTTGGTCTGCGGATCGAAATGATAGTCCCAGACATTCTCCAAAAGCATCGTCCGCGTCACGACCTGGCCGGCGTGCTTCAGCAAATATTCAAGCAGGCGGAACTCGCGCGGCTGCAGCGGAATCTCGCGGCCTTCGCGTGTCACCTTGTGGGAGAGGCGATCCATTTCGAGGCCGCCGACCCGATAGATCGTGTCCTCCGCGGTTCCCGAGCCCTTGCGGCGGGCCAGCACCTCGACGCGGGCGAGCAATTCGGAAAACGCGTACGGCTTGCCGAGATAGTCGTCGCCGCCGGCCCGCAAGCCTTTCACCCGGTCATCGACCTGGCCGAGCGCGGAAAGGATGAGCACCGGCGTCTCGATCTTCTGGCTGCGCAGGCCGCCGATCAGCGACAGTCCGTCGAGCTTCGGCAGCATGCGGTCGATGATGAGAACGTCATAGTTGCCGTCGCGGGCGAGCGAGTAGCCCTCGATGCCATCGAATGCGTGGTCGGCGACATGGCCCGACTCGCGGAACGCCTTGACCAGGTAGCCCGCCGCCTCGGCATCATCTTCGATGATGAGAATCCGCATGGACCACATATAGATGCTCCTCACGAAAAACGGCAGGTCGAGGTGACTCGACCTGCCGCTCCTGTCTGGGCGCCCGCGCGGCGGGGGGCGAGTTAGCCGCGGCGCGCCTAGATCAAGCTCGTTGCATCAGGAGGCCTTCTGAGTGGCGAGCGCGACATAGCGCGTGCCGTCCTCCGATTTCACCCGCAGCAGGATCGCCTTGTGCCCCTCCTTCTTGGCCGCATCGATGGCGGCCGTGACATCAGACGGGCGGGACACCGGCTTGCCGGCAGCCTCCAGGATCACATCGCCTGACTTCAGGCCGCGCTGGGCGCCCGCGCCGTCCGGATCGACGTTGATGACGACGACGCCCTCCTTGCCGGCGCCCGCAACCGAAGCGGCCGGCGCAAGCTCGAGGCCAAGCGAGGCAAGCGAGGATTTATCCGGCTCGGCGCGGCCCTGGGATGCCTTCTTCTCTTCGGGCAGCGTGCCGAGCTTGATCGAGACCGTGTGCGGAGCTCCGTCGCGGAGATAAGTGATCTCGGCGGTCGATCCCGGCCCAAGCGAAGCGATCTTGCGCGCCAGCTCCTTCGGGCCCTCGATGAGATCGCCGTTGACGGCCGTGATCACGTCACCGGCCGCAATTCCCGCATCGAGCGCCGGCGAGCCTTTCTGCGCCTCGGCGACGAGCGCGCCCTTGGCGTCCTTCAGCCCCATGCTGTCGGCGATCTCGTCGGTGACCGGCTGGATCTGCACGCCCATCCAGCCGCGCGCCACCGTGCCCGTCTTTTCAAGCTGGGCGACGACGCTCTGGGCGACGTCTGCGGTGATGGCAAAGCCGATGCCGACGCTGCCGCCCGACGGCGAGTAGATCGCGGTGTTGACGCCGACGACCTCGCCTTCCGTGTTGAAGGTCGGGCCGCCGGAGTTGCCGCGGTTGACCGGCGCATCGATCTGCAGGAAGTCGTCATAGGGGCCGGCGCCGATGTCGCGGCCGCGGGCCGAGACAATGCCCGCCGTCACCGTGCCGCCGAGGCCGAACGGATTGCCGACCGCCAGCACCCAATCGCCGACCCGCGGCTGCTTGGACGCAAATGTCACGAACGGATACGGCCCGCCGCCGTTGACCTTGAGAAGCGCAAGGTCGGTCTTCTTGTCGAGGCCGACGACCTTGGCCGCCATCGTCTTGCCGTCAACGGTCGTGACCGTCACTTCGGTGGCGTTCTCGACGACGTGATTGTTGGTGACGATATAGCCGTCGCCGGTGATGAAGAATCCGGAGCCCTGCGCCATCCCGCTGCGCGGCCGGCGCTCGGGGAAATTGCCGAAGTCGTGGTTCTGGTTCTCGCCGAACTGGTGGAAGAACTTTTCGAGCGGATTGCCGGGCGGCAGCTGGGGCATGTCGGGCGGCCCGTCGCCGTCATCCGCCGTCGCCTGCATGGTCTTGACCTTGACCGAGACGACCGCGCCTTTGACGCGTTCCACGACGTCGGCGAAGGACTGCGGCGCCCCCGGCTGGCTCGCCTCCGGGGCGCTGACCAAGGCCTTGGCGCTTTGCGGAAAAGCGACGTTCACGTCGGCGAAGGCACCCGTCAGCGCAACCGCTGCAACGGCGCCGAGCAGGAGCGCGCGCGCGCCTGGGCGCGGACGGCGCAAACGGAAGGAATGGCTCTCGGCGCCTGAGCCGTGACCATGCTCGCCCTGCACATTCAGCGGAACTGGTAGTGACATTTTGATTTTCTCCGTTGATCAGGTCCTCGGCGCGATTCCAACCCGCCGACCTACCGGGGCGGAACATGGGACGGCCCCACTTACAGCGCCATGTCGGCCAGATGAAATCTTGGTAAGGTGGCAATGAGCTTCCGGGCGGGGAATTTCCCTCCCGGGCCGCGCCTCCGGCGAGCCGACAACCTAATCAAGCCTCGCACGTGAAATTTTGGCTCAATCCCGGTGGGAAAGGCGGGCAGGAGAGATGCCCCTCAACCTTACGGGAGCTTCCCATGATTGCCAGATTCATTGCCATTGCTCTCGCCGGCTTTTGCGCTCTCGCAGCTCCTCCGGCCAGCGCCAACCAGGGATTCGAACTTGTCAATCCGAGCTCCACGGCCAGCATCGTCGGCCTTTCCTATGCTCGGCACGGCTCCTACGAGGACGGCTGGGACATTGTGGATCTCACACCCATCGGCCCGCGTGCGACCGGCAGCTTCACCCTCGACGAGACGGCTTGCTACCAGGACCTGAAAGTCAGGTTCGACGACGGCTACGAGCGCATCTTTCTCAACGTCGATATCTGCGACGGCGGCGCGGTAGTCGCCAACTGAGGTGCCGGCGGGCCGCCGGAAATCGCGCCCGCGCCTATTCGTCGCCGGCAAGCAGCGCATCGACCCGTGCGGCCTCGGCGGCGTCGAGCGGCGCCGTCTCGATGCTGCGCTTGGCGATGCCGGCGCGCCAGATCGCGATCGACCCAAGCGCAAGGGCCAGGAGCGGCGTCAGCCACAACAGCAGCGTCTCGATGGTGAAGGGCGGCTTCAACAGAATGAAGTTGCCGTAGCGGGCGACGAGAAACTGCTTGATCGCCGCGTCGCTGTCGCCAGACTTCAGGCGGTCGCGCACCAGCAACCGAATATCGCGGGCGAGCGCCGCATCCGAATCGTCGATCGACTGGTTCTGGCAGACCATGCAGCGCAGCTGTGCCGAAAGGGCGCGCGCCCGGGCCTCGAGCGCCGGATCGCTCATGATCTCGTCGGGCTGCACCGCGCCGGCGGCGGTCGCCACCATTAGCCATGCGGTCCCGAAGAGGATGCGCAAAGCCCGCATCTATTCGGCCGGTTGAGGCAGTTGCCGGGCGGTGACGGCGCGGCGGGCAACGCCGATGCGCATGCGCCGGTCGGACAGCGACAAGGCGCCGCCGAACGCCATGATCATCGCGCCGATCCAGATCAACGTCACGAGAGGCTTCCAGTAGAGGCGCACCGCCATCGTGCCGTCGGCGTTGGCGTCGCCGAGGCTGATGTAGACTTGGCCAAGGCCGAGCGTCACGATTCCGGCCTGCGTCGTCGACGTCTGACGGCTCGAAAAGAAGCGCTTGGCCGGCTCGACATGCGCCACGATCACACCGCCGGACCGGACGATGGCCTCAGCATAGGTCTCGCGGTAGTTCGGCCCCTCGCGCGAGGCGACATCGGCAATCGTCACCTGATATGGCCCGAGGTCGAACGTATTCCCGGCGCGGGCCGTGACGATGAGTTCGACGCCCCAGACTGTCGCTGCGAGGCCAAGGACCGTCACGCCGAGCCCGACGTGGGCTGCCGCGGTCCCCCAGATCGAGCGCGGCAGGCCGATGGCCCGCGACCAGGTGACGGAGAGCGAAGCGCCTCGTTTGACCACGCGCCCGCCGATGTCGATGAGCGAGCCCAGAATGATGAAGACGGCGACGCCGACCCCAAGGGGGGCGAGGATAGGCCCATGCCGTCGCAGCGAGACGATGAGAAGCGCGATCGCAAGCGCTGCCGCGGCCGCCACGCTGAGGCGTTGCGCGACGCCCAGGAGTTCACCGCGCTTCCAGGCGAGCGACGGCCCGAACGGCAACGCACACAGGAGAACCAGCGCCACCGGACCGAAAGTCAGGGCATAGAAGGGCGGGCCGACGGAGATCTTGTCCTTGGTCAATGCCTCGAGAGCGAGCGGATAGAGCGTTCCGACGAAGACAGTAAGACAAGCCGTGGTCAGGAGCAGGTTGTTGAGAACGAGCGCACCCTCGCGCGACACCGGAGCAAAGATGCCGCCCGGCTTCAGCCGGGGCCCTCGCCAGGCGTAGAGCGTGAGGGAGCCGCCGATGAAGAGGACCAGAATCGCCAGAATGAAGATGCCGCGTGTCGGATCGCTCGCAAAGGCATGCACCGAGGTCAGGACGCCCGAGCGCACCAGGAATGTGCCGAGGAGCGACAACGAGAAGGCCAGGATGGCGAGGAATATCGTCCACACTTTGAGTGCGTCGCGCTTTTCCATCACGGTCGCCGAATGAAGGAGAGCGGTGCCCGCGAGCCACGGCATCAGCGAGGCGTTCTCGACGGGGTCCCAGAACCAGAACCCGCCCCAGCCGAGCGTGTAGTAGGCCCAGTATGAGCCCATTGCGATGCCTAGCGTAAGGAAGATCCAGGCGGTGAGCACCCATGGCCTGACCCAGCGCGCCCAGGCGGCATCGATCCTTCCGTCGACCAGGGCCGCAACGGCGAACGAGAAGGCGATCGAGAAGCCGACATAGCCGAGGTAGAGCAGCGGCGGATGGATGGCGAGGCCCGGATCCTGAAGGATGGGATTGAGATCGCGCCCTTCGATCGGGGCCGGAACGAGGCGCGCGAACGGGTTCGAGGTCAAAAGGATGAAAAGGATGAAGGTGGCGGCGAGAAACCCCTGCGCCGCCAATGCATTGGCCCGCAGCTGATCGGGCATGCCGCGGCCGAACAAGGCGACCAGCGCGCCGAACAGCGCAAGAATGAACACCCAAAGGATCATCGAGCCTTCGTGGTTCCCCCATACACCCGAGATCTTGTAGACGAGCGGTTTCGCCGAGTGCGAGTTCTCGAAGACGTTGACCAGGGAGAAATCCGAGACGACGTGCGCATACATCAGGGCGGCGAAGGCGACTGCGACGAGGCCGAAAATCACGAGGGCGGCCGGACGAGCGACGCTCATCAATTGTCCATCGCCGGTCTGCGCGCCCCAGAACGGCACGACGGCCTGCACGAGCGCCAGCGCGAGGGCGAGGACGAGCGCAAAATGGCCCGCTTCAACGACCATCAAGGCGATCCCTGCGATTGCGTGGTCGGTGGCCCGTTCTGGGCGGTCCCGCCACGCCAAAGACCCTGCTTCTTGAGCGCGTCGGCCACCTCTCGCGGCATATACGTCTCGTCGTGCTTGGCAAGCACGCTGTCGGCGCGAAACGTGTCCTTTGTCTCAAGGACGCCTTCGACCACCACACCCTGTCCTTCGCGGAAGAGATCGGGAAGAAGGCCGTCGTAGGTCACCGCGACGTCCTTGACATTGTCGGTAACGGTGAAGCTGATCGGTTTGCCCGGCGCGCGCTCGACCGTGCCTTGTTTGACGAGCCCGCCGATGCGCAGCCGCGTCCCGGGCTGCACGCCCTTCTCTGCGAGCTCCGCCGGCGCATAGAAAAACACGATATTGTCCTTCAGCGCGAACAGAATAAGCCCGACGGCGAGCGCCATGAGGCCGACCGCCGAACCGATCAGAGCGAGCCGTCGGCCCTTGCGCGTCATGCTCACGACCCCCCAAGACCGAGTTCGCGTGCAAGATCATCGAGCCGCGCGAGCGCTGCCGAGTCCTCGGCCAGCGAGCGGCGGGCGTCGAGGAGCGCGGCGCGAGCCTTGTCGGTCTCGTTCATCACCACGTAGGAGCGCACCAGCTTCAACCAGCCCTCGGCGTCATGGCCGTCGCGTGCCAGGCGCGCGGCGAGCTGGTCGACCATGCCTCGGATGGCCGCGTCGCGGTCGGCCGGCGGCAGGGCGGCAATTTCAGCGGCTGCGCCGGCACCAGGCGAGGGCGAAGCGGCGCCGAGAGCGGCGAGACGGGCACGCACGGCGGCGGCCCAGGGCGCGTTTGGCGCCTCGGCGACAAGCTTCGAGAAAATTTCGACCGCATGATTCCTGTCGCCGGCCTGTTCGGCGGCGAGGCCAAGATAATATCTCGCCTTCGGACGAGATGGATCGGCCCGCAGCGTGGTCTCGAAGGCAGCCCGGGCATCGGCCGTAACGACGCCGTTTGCCGCGGCGACCAGCGCTTCGCCGTAGTCCTCGCGCCGCTGTGGCGTTTCGCCGAGGAGTTCCAGAGCCTTGGCGTAGGCGGCCGCAGCCTCGTCCGCCCGTCCGACTGCCAGGTAGAGCTTGGCGATCACCTCCTGGCCCATGCCGTCGTCGGGATGTTTTGCGAGGCGGGCCTCAAGGCGCGCGATCGCCACCGAGACATCCATATCAGCCAGGGAGGCATTCAGCCGCGCCTCGAGCGGTGCATCAGGCAAGTCGGGGCTGCCCAGCCCGACGAACCAGCTTGGCACGCCGACATAGAGGCCGAGCGCAACCGCGGGGATTGTCACAAGCGCAAAGGCTGCCGCGGCGCCTTGCCGCCATTTGGGCGGCGTGTGGGCTGGCCCTTCCCGTTCGCGCTCCTCGCCGGCACGCAGCAATCGCCGCGCCGTCTCGGCGCGAGCGACCGCGACCTCGGCCGGAGCAATCAGGCCGCCGGAGGCATCACGGTCGATCTCCGCCAGCTGCTCGCGGTAGAAGGTCACATCGGCCGTCGCCCGGCTGTGGCTCACGCGAGGGCTCGCCAGAGGCCAGAGAACGCAGATGAGCGCGACGCCCGTCATCAGGGCGAACACCACCCAGATCATGGCGCCTGCCCCGGCTGTATCTTCGCGATCCCAAGCTCTCGCATGCTGTCACGCGCACCCCGTCAGCTGACGACGTGCCACTCGCCGTCAGCGTGGTGGCAGGCAAGCCCGGTACCCGTCTGCGGGCGCCCGCCGACGTAGATGGTAAGCGTGTATTGGCGACAAAAGCCTTCCGTCCGCATCACCTGCGGCCCAGGGTCGACGTAGCCGTAGGTGCCGTGCGGGCCCCGCCAGCTGCGCCGCTCGCCGGCACTGACCGCATCGAGTTCGGCGTTGAAGGCGGCCTGCCGATCGGCATCGTCGACCTTGCCCGCGAGCGAGGCGCCGAGAGGACCGCCGACCGCTGGTGCCGGGACCGCGGCAGTGGCCACCGGGGGGTCGCTCGATCCCATGCCGACACATCCGGCAAGAGCGACCACCATGAAGGATCCGATACTCCAGACGCCCAGCCGACGCAGGCAGCAATCGGGAGCCCGGTGCCGCGCCTTCGCGAGGAGCTGCGCCCATGGGAAGCCGGAACCAGGAGGCATCCTGGCGCTTAAATCCACGTTCAGAATCAAGCTTTCGCTCCCTTCTCCTCGCTCTGGCCCTCAACGAAGGCGTCGGGATCGGATCGACATTACGCGATGCAGGTAAAGAGAACAAAACTCCGGCGCCTGATCGCGATCACAATGCCGGCAGGCGCAAGATCGCCCGAAGCCCGCCGAGCGGGCTGTCGTTGAGGCTGAAGGCTCCGCCGTAAACTCCTGCGAGCTCAACGACAATGGAAAGCCCGAGCCCCGTGCCCGGCTTCGATTCGTCGAGCCGGCGGCCGCGCTGCAGGGCGGCCTCGCGCAGACCTTGCGGCAATCCAGGCCCATCATCGTCGATGACCACGACGAAAAATGGCCGTGCGGCGCGATCGGCGGCGTCGCGCTGGGCCCGGACCGCGACCTGTCGTCGCGCCCATTTGCCGGCATTGTCGACCAGGTTGCCGATCATCTCCTGGAGGTCCTGTCGCTCGCCGCGGAAGCGCACGTCATCGGCGATTTCGGTCGAAAAGCCGATGTCCCGGTCCCGATAGATCTTCTCGAAGGTGCGCACGAGTGCATCGACCACCGGGCGCACGTCGGTCGCCGCTCCCATTGCGCCGGCCCGCGCCGCGGCTCGGGCGCGGTCGAGATAGTGCCTGACCTGGCGCCCCATCACCTCGGCCTGTTCGCGCACCTTGGCGCCGAACGGACTTGCCTCGACATCAGCCTCGTTGACGATGACGCTGAGCGGCGTCTTCAATGCGTGGGCGAGATTGCCGACCTGGGTTCTCGCCCGCTCGACGATCTCGTGGTTCGAATCGATCAGGAGGTTGAGCTCGCTTGCCAGAGGCGCGATGTCCTGCGGATAGTTGCCGGCGATTCTTTCGGCCTCGCCGCGCCGAATGGCGCTGACACCCTCCTGCAACCGGCGCAGCGGGCGCAGGCCGAAGCGGACCTGCAAAGCAGTGGTGCCGACCAGGGCGAGCGCAAGGATGCCAAAGGTGAGGCCGAGGGAGAGCTGAAAGCGGCTGATGTCGCGGTCGACCTCCTCGGTCGTCGCGGCGACCTGCACCAGATATCGCCCGCTGTCGCCCACATCGATGAATCGTTCGACGATGCGAAGCCGCCGCTCGTCCGGCCCGATCGAGTAGCCCTTGCGGGCCCCGCCGGCGTCCTCCGGCACGCCGAGCTCGGCAAGTCGGGGCAGCCGGGCAGCGAACAGCGAGCGGGACGCTTTGATTCCGGGCGGGTCGGTGTCGAGACGGGTCACCTGCCAATACCAGCCCGACAGCGCCAGGTTGAACTGCGGCTCGCCGAGCTGCTCGGTGTCGAGCGACTCCTCGCCCGAGGACGCGACGTCCGCCACTATCACCCGCAGATAGACCCCGAGCCGCTGGTCGAAGCCATCGATGCTGGCCCGACTGTAGACGGCCGACAGGATCACCCCGGCAACGACGAGAATCGTCAAGCTCCAGAAGGCGGCCGACAGATAGAGGCGGGCAGCGATCGATTGGGTATTCAACCGACCAAGGATCATGCCTCAACGGCCGGGCTTCGGCGCCGACTTCATCGTTTCGGCTTCGGTGCGGACACTGGAACGTTCCGCCTCGGGCGGCGCGACCAGATAGCCGAGCCCGCGGATCGTCTGGATGATATCGACACCGAGCTTCTTGCGCAGCCGCCCGACGAAGACTTCGATCGTGTTTGAATCACGGTCGAAGTCCTGATCATAAAGATGCTCGACGATCTCCGAGCGCGGCACGATTCGCCCACAGTGATGCATGAGGTAGGCAAGGAGCCGGTACTCGTGCGACGTGAGCTTCACCGGGTTGCCGTCGACGAGCACCCGTCCGGCCTTGACGTCGAGGCGGACGGCCCCGCACACGATCTCGTTGGTCGCGTGGCCCGCGGCGCGCCGCAACAGAGCTCTCAGCCGGGCGAGGATCTCTTCCATGTGAAAGGGCTTGGCGACGTAATCGTCGGCGCCGGCGTCGAACCCCTCGACCTTCTCGCTCCAGCGATCCCGCGCGGTAAGGATCAGGACGGGCATCACGCGCCCGGCAGCGCGCCATTCCTCCAGCACCGAGATTCCGTCTCGTTTCGGGAGTCCGATGTCGAGCACCACTGCGTCATAGGGCTCGGTGTCGCCGAGGAAGTGCCCCTCCTCGCCATCGAACGCGCGGTCGACGGCATAACCGGCCTGTTCGAGCGCGGTGACGATCTGCCGATTGAGATCCCGGTCGTCCTCGATGACCAGCAGCCGCAACTTGCGTGTCTCCGATTCGATCAACGATCATTGAGCGTTCGTACGATTTTACCGCTGGCCGCGTCCAGAACTACCTTGACAACCCGTCCGTCACGACGAAGGACCGTCACCTCGTACATCAACTCCTCGTTGAGCCTGCACAGGTGCACCCCGATCGTCTCGCCGTGAGCGTGCGTACCCGCGGTGCGCAAGACCGCAAACGGTGCCGAGAGCTTGCGTGCAGCGACAATTTCACGCGTCTCTGCAGGAGACAGGCAGACGTGCTTGCCGGCGGGCTGGTCGGGAAGCGCACCTGAACTCGCGCCGGCCGCGATGGTGACGCCGAGAGCGAGAGGAAGAAGCGCCAAAGTCATGCGTTGCCATTCTGGCGGCATGGGCGTGAATGACTCCTGAATGCGCGCCGACGTGCGCCAACCCGTCCAGTGGAACCCAGGTATAGCATGCATCGGGTCGCCACCGATGGCTCTCGTCGCCCCGCCTGTCGTGGGCGGGTCCTGCCAGTCTGATCAAAGGCCTGTTGCGATGGGCTGACAGGGCCGTGGAGCAGTTGAACAACGCTCTGGAAAACTTCGGTTTTCGCGATAGGTTTGTAGCTGCGTCCGAGCGCGCGATGGTCCAGTCTGTGGAACCGCGCCTCGAAGCCTACGTTTGTTCGATGATCGCTTGCCGGGGTTCGATCGAATGGCGACAGGCATACCCTCCAGCGAATCCTTGGCCCAAGCGCCCACCTGGGAAGAATGGCGGGAGGGCGACACGCTTGCCGCCGAAGCGGGACCGGCGCGCCGCGCCGCGGCACGGCTGATCGGCACCCTCGATGCCGGATTGCGGCGTCTGCATCGCGTTTGCGAATTCACGCAGGATCGCGAGTGCATGCTACGGCTGGGACGCGGCGTCTCCCGCTCCGGCGTGCTCCTCTCGGACGGCACGTACATTCGGGCAGGCGAGAGCGTTGGCATTCTTCACCTGTGGAATGAGCGCCTGCTGCCCTTCGCGCCGCAGGGGCCCGACCTGATATGGGCCAAGCGCGTGACGCGGCGCGTGCACCACTCGCTGAGCCGTCTTGCCCATCACCTCGAAACCGATCCGGCGTGGCTCGACGTCCGGGCGCTCTATGCCAACGCGCCGCTTTCCGGGAGGCGACGTAGATGGCGGGCGGCGTCCGCCTTCGGGTTCGACCTCGTCGCCATCGATGGGTCGATCGCGCAGAGCCTGAGCGACCTTGCCGACAGCTTTGTTGCGTTTGCCCTGACGCTCGCATTCAATCCCGCCGCCCTGCCCCGTCAGGCGTTCTTGCGGCATCGGCACCAGCTGTGGATTTCCCGGCAGGTCCTCCTCCGGCGTTATTACAACGACACCGACCGGCCGGATGGGTGATGCCGGCTCTGATCCTGGGCCTGATGTGGTTTGCGGTCGTGATGTGGCTGCTGGCGCGGGTCATTCGCCAGTTTCGGGTGCACGAGTGCGGCTCCCTCCGTGCGCTTGAGTGCGGCGAGCCGTTGCCGTCGGTGGCAGTGGTCGTGCCGACCCGCGACGAGGCCGGCAACATCGAAACCTGCCTCACCCATCTCCTGGCCCAGAGCGGCGTCGAGGGCAGGATTTCGGTTTTCGTCCTCGACGACGAGTCGCAGGACGGCACTCCGGAAATTGCTGGCAAATATGCCGGCGGCAGCATGCCGGTGGAGGTTCTTGCCGCCGGTCCCCTCCCTTCCGGCTGGCTGGGAAAGCCGCACGCGTGCTGGCGCGGGGCATTGGCCAGCAGAAGCGACTGGCTCTGCTTCATCGATGCGGACGTGCGCGCCTCTCCCGACTTGTTGCGTGTCGCGCTGCTTACCGCCAAGACACAGCATCTTCACATGCTATCGCTCCACCCGCACCAAGAGCTCGGTGGATTTTGGGAGCGAGTGGTGCTTCCGGCCGGAATGCTGATGATCGCCTGCGCAAAAGATCACAGTGCAGCTCAGGATCCGATTTCACCCGAGGCCACAGCAAACGGCCAGTTCATCTTGATTCGTCGCGATATCTATTTCGCCGTGGGTGGACACGCCGCGGTTCGAATGCAAATCTGCGAGGACCAAGCCCTGGCGCGGTTGGTCAAGCAGTCCGGGCATCATCTGCGCGCCGTCGGTGGCGAGAAGTTCATAAGGACCCGCATGTATACGGGCCTGCAATCCCTGTGGGAGGGCTTCTCCAAAAACGCCATCGAAATCATGGGTACCGCCCACGGCACCCTGGCTACCGCCGTCGGCGGCCTCCTCATCGGCTGGTCGACCTGGTTGATTCCGATCGTCGCTGTGACCCTGGCGAGCGAGGCCGCCTCGGTCAAAGGATGGCTCGGGTTCGTTGTCGCCGGAATAGGCTCGCTGGTCATCGTCGCTGTGCAGGTCGGGACGCTGAGGCATTTCCAAACCTCCGCCCTTTATGTCTTTCTATTCCCGGTCGGGGTCAGCATCGCGGCGGCCATTGCCGTTCACAGCATCGTTCTGCGGTTGCGTGGACGAACGACCTGGAAAGGCCGGTCCTATGAAGTCGGGCGGAACGTCCGTTGAGCCTGTGGCGAGGTGCAAGGCGCCGCGGCCTGCCCGATCCGGCACCGTGCCATGATCGTACGCCGGCCGGCCACGGAGGGATGGCCTCTCGCGGCTGCGGTGGCAGCGGTCGCCCTCCTGCTCTATGCGGTGCGCTACGCCCTGCTGCCGTTCATCGTGGCCGGCATCATCGGCTTTGCTGCCGAGCCATTGCTCGAATGGGGCCGGCGGTGCACCGGCGGGCGGCGCTGGCCTGCCGCGGTGCTCCTCTCGGCGCTCCTCGTCGGCAGCATATGTATCGGCGCAATTAGGGTCGGGACCGTCGTCGTCCTCGATGCCGCTTCCGTTCTGGAGCGCTGGCCGCAAATCGCCCAAAACCTCGTCGCCTCGGTCGTGGGAAGCGGCCTCGATATCGCGGGCCATCTCTATACCCCGGATGAGATCGCCCAACGGCTGTTTGCCGGCGAGACCTGGTCGCCCGCCGTCATCCTCGCCGGCGGCGGCATTCCCGCGCTCTACGGCATCTTCGACGCGGTCCTGACCCTGGTGCTGATCCCCTATTTCCTGATCTGCGGACCGCGGATTGCGGCTGGGCTCATATGGCTGGTGCCGCCGCGCCGACGCGGTGTGGCGCGCAATATGTTGTCCAAGCTTGTACCGCTCCTGCAGCGGTATCTGATCGGCCTCTTCCTGGTTTTCGCCTACACGGCCGTCACCGCATGGGTCGCCTTCGGGCCGCTCTTCGGCCTCCCGCACGCGCCCTTGCTTGCCGTCACAGTGGCGGTTCTCGAAATGATCCCTTTCGTCGGGCCCGTGATGGCTGCCTTGCTGGTCGGACTGATGGCCTTGCAGCGCAACGACATCTGGAGCGGTGCCATGCTGATGGCGTTCGTCGTCGGCTTGCGACTGTCGGTCGACAACCTCGTCGGGCCGATCGTGCTCGGCCGATCGGCCAACATCCACCCGGTCGTCGTGATATTCGCCTTCGTATGCGGCGCCGTGCTGTTCGGCGTGATCGGGCTTTTGCTTGCCGTTCCGGTCGCCTCGATCGTCAAGTTAGGGCTGGAGCATCTCTATGCGGGTTCGGACGACGAGCCGGCCACGCCGTGAGCGGCTTCACGGCCAGCCGTGGAGCTTGTGAACAAATGCGCTGCGATGTCATCCCGGCCGAAGCGCCTCGAAGCGGTGCGCAGAGCCGGGATCC
>JAFAME010000410.1 GCA_019233695.1 Methylobacteriaceae bacterium | reverse complement strand
CAACCACCTCGGCCCGTGGCCGCAGCGTCAGCCGGGTGAGGACGAACGCGCCGACCGCCGAGAGCGCGATGATGGTCACCATCGGCAGCGCGGTTCCGTCGAACGACAGGCTGACGACGACGATCATGATGCCGCCGGCGACCATCTGCAGCGTACCGCCGAGCGCCGAGGCCATGCCGGCGATCGGGCCGTGCTCTTCGAGCGCAAGCACCATGGTCGAGGGAACGACAAGCCCAAGGCAGGCGAAGGCACAGAAGAGAAGCGCCATCAGCACCGGCAGGCGGTCGACGCCGGCGGCGGTCACGACGAAGAGGATCAGGGCGAACGTGGCGTAGAGCAGGACGGCCGTCGAGACCACGCGCGCCATCCCGAATCGCGCGCCGAGCGAGGCAGCAAACTGCGAGGCGCCGATGAAGCCGACGGCGTTCACCGAGAAGGCGGCGCTGTATTCGACCGGCGTCAGGCCGAAATGGCCGATGTAGACGAAGGACGAACTCGCCAGGAAGGCAAAGAAGCTCGACATGCCGAGCCCGCCGATGAAGGTGAGGCCGAGGAAGCGCCAGTGGCGCAGGAGCCGCCCGAAGCCGCCGAGCACGTTGGCGAGGCTCACCTTGAGGCGGTCCTGCGGCGGTCGCGTCTCCGGCAGACAGACCGTCACGAGGATCAGGCTCAGGACCGCGACCGCCGTCACCGCGATGAAGACGGCGCGCCAGCCGAACGGCACGATCAGGGCGCTGCCGGTCAGCGGCGCCAGAATCGGCGACACGCTGAGGACGAGCATGACGAGCGACATCAGCCGCGTCGCCTCGATGCCGGTATGGAGGTCGCGGATGATGGCGCGCGGGATGACCATCACCGAGGATGCGCCGATCCCCTGGACGAAGCGGAAGACAATCAGCCACGCGATGCTCGCGGCCGCGGCGCAGCCGATCGAGCCGGCGATGAAGAGCGCGAGGCCGAAATAGAGCGGCGGCTTGCGGCCCACCATGTCCGACACTGGCCCATAGGCGATCTGACACATGCCGAAGGCGACGAAGAAGGCCATCAGGGTCATCTGCGTGGCCGCCGTGGAGGTCTTGAGATCGGCAGCGACCGTCGGCAGCGCGGGCAGGTACATGTCGATCGCAAACGGCCCGACCGCGGCCAAGAGGCCAAGGACAATGGCGTTTCGCGCGTAGTTCGAAAGCATGATGTTTCCGATTGTTCTCGTAGGCCCGAGACAGCGGGCCGACGCAGGGCCGGCAAGCGCCCGGTCCCGCCGTCATGTAGCCGATAACGGGCGTCAGTCCAGTCGCGGCGGAGCATCATACGCGATGACGGCGTTCCCTCCCCCGTCGCGGCCCGCCAGGGGAAGGGGACGGCTGGGCCTATGGGGCTTTCTCGCAGATGATCATCCACGGCGTGCCAAACCGATCGACGAGCATGCCGAAACGGGCGGCAAAGAAGGTCGGGGCCATGGCCATTCCGACGGTGCCGCCCTCGGAAAAGACCTTGAAGACGCGCTCGGCCTCCTCGGGCGTGTCGAGGCCGAGCGACACGGCAAAGCCCTTCATCGCATCCTGACGCCCGGGCGGCGAATCGGACGCCATGATCACCTTGTCGCCGATCGTCATGCGCGCATGCATGACCTTGCCGCGCCATTCGGGCGGAACGTGTGGTTCGGCGGGCGTGCCCGCGTGCGTCATCATGGCGAGGATCTTGCCACCGAGAACCTGCGCATAGAACTTGAGAGCCTCCTCGCACTGGCCGCTGAAGAACAGATACGGATTGAGGTGCATCGGCGCTCTCCTTGGCGGCGTGACAATCGCAATCTTGGGCTGCGGAACGGTCGATCCGGCATCGGCCAGGTTCGCCAGTTCCAGCCGAAAGCCGCGCAGTGCGGCGCTTTTCAAGGCCATGTCGGCGGGGAGCCAAACCGACCGGGCCGTGCGGATCGTCCGGTCAAGCCGCCGCGCGGACGACGGGGAAAGGGTCGCGCCACGCCGGCATTTCGGCGAGACGCTCATGCCATCGTTCGACCTCGGGGAACTCGTTGATCGGCAGCTTGGCCGCACCGGCGTACGGGAGCGTGATGCCTACTGCAAAATCGGCCACGGTCAGCTGGTCGCCGAGAAGGAATTTCCGGCCGCGCAGGTGATCGTTGAGGACGCTGGCGTGGGTCCGGAAGAAGCCCATTGCCTCCTTGACGTTTGCCAAGGCCGGCTCGCCGAGCCCGAGACGGGGCTTGATGATGTGCTCGAAATAGAGCGTGCCGGCGTGGCGGGTGAAGTGGCACGCATCCCAATTGAGCCAGCGCAGTACCTCGATCTGGCGCGCGTCATGCGGCCACAGATCCGCTTTTGCAGCATCCGAGAGGTAGCACATGATGGCGTTCGATTCCCACAGCGCCAAGTCGCCGTCGCGCAGCACGGGGACCTTGCCGTTCGGGTTCAGCGCCAGAAATTCTGGCGTCCTGTGCTCGCCGCGACCCAGATCGATCCGCGCGAACTCGACCGGCACGCGCAGATATTGCGCGACGGCGCAGGCTTTGCGCGGATTGAGCGTTTCGAAATAGTAGAGCTTCATTGAATCTCCTCCCTGCTCCGGGCACTTCTCGAATGGGTTATCTCAGCTCCGGCTCGAGCGGCACCCGCTCATCCCAGCGGAGGCGGGATTCGGCGTTGAGGGGCCGGAACCTCAGCCTTCCTTGGTTTCCGACGTTGGCGGGAACGAGCGGTATTGGGCAACTCAAGGTTCAAGTGGTATACCGACAGGTTAAGTAACTTCCGAGTTAAATGAGGATTGGGGCATTGTCAAGCGCCCCCAGCGGCCCCGAGCGCCGCCGTCAATGCACCTTATGCCTGCAGGGCGCGAGCGCCCGCCGCGGAACCCGTCCAGCCCGGCTGACGTTGGGGAGTCGTCTCCACCCAAGCGCCTCGTCATGGATCAGCGGACGTCGCACCGCCAATTGGGCCAGATCGTGGACGCGCCGGCGCCGGAGCCGCCGCTGCCCGAAAGCATGGAATGGACGCAGCCTTCGCGCAAGGCCGGCGACACGTCCGACAGTTCGGGCAGGCCCACAGGCGAAAAGGCCCCGGATTCACCCGAAAAACCCGCGGAGGAGCAGAAGACCCAGGA
>JAFAME010000307.1 GCA_019233695.1 Methylobacteriaceae bacterium | reverse complement strand
AGACAGGAATTTTGGTCCGTACCGATAGCGGCGCTCTGGTTCGCTTTGATGAACCGTTCCCGCAAAATAAATCGCAATATGGGTCGCCGTGGCAATGACGCTGATGAAGAGCCAAGGTAACCGGTGCACAGAAGAAGGCGCTTCGCGCGGCTCGGCGGCGGAAGTGCTGCTGGCCTTTCTTCGCCTTGGGGTGACGAGTTTCGGCGGGCCGGTGGCGCATCTAGGCTACTATCGCGCCGAGTTCGTCGAGCGCCGTGGATGGCTCGACGAGGCGGCCTACGCCGACATCGTGGCGCTGTGCCAGTTCCTGCCCGGTCCGGCGAGCAGCCAGGTTGCCTTCAGCATCGGCATCATGCGCGCCGGCCTACCCGGCGGGTTTGCGGCTTGGCTCGGGTTCACCACGCCCTCGGCGCTCGCGATGACCGTCTTTGCCTATGGCATCGCCGGGATCGGGAATGTCGGCCAGGTCGCATGGCTGCAGGGACTGCAGCCCGTCGCCGTCGCAGTCGTGGCGCTGGCCGTGTGGAACATGGCGCGCAACCTGTGCCCAGACCGGCCGCGCGCCACGCTTGCGGTGGGGGCTGCGCTGGTGGCGCTGGCGGTTCCCTCCGCGGCCGGCCAGGTCGCCGCAATCGTGCTCGCCGGCCTCATCGGCTGGAGGCTCTTTCCCCCTGCGGCCTCCGCTGCGAGCGCTCCGCTGAGCATACCCATCAATCACCGTCTTGCCGCCGTTGCGCTTGCGCTCTTCTTCGGCCTCCTGGTCGGACTGCCGGTGGCAGCCGTCGCCACCGGCAATCACATGCTGGCGCTCATCGACAGCTTCTACCGCTCAGGTTCGCTCGTCTTTGGCGGAGGCCACGTCGTGCTGCCGTTGCTGCAGCGCGCCGTCGTGGCGCCGGGGTGGGTCGGCAACGACGCGTTCCTGGCGGGCTACGGGGCGGCCCAGGCGGTTCCAGGGCCGCTGTTCACATTCGCCGCCTATCTCGGCACAATCATGCAGGGCTGGGAAGTCGGCCTGATCTGCCTGCTTGCGATCTATCTGCCATCGTTCCTTCTGCTCATCGGCGTGCTGCCGTTCTGGGACGCCTTGCGCCGGAGCGCCTGGGCGCAATCCGCCTTGCGGGGCGTGAACGCAAGTGTCGTCGGGCTGTTGGTCGCCGCCCTCTATCAGCCGGTCTGGACGAGCGCGATCGCGGGGCCCGCTGATTTCGGTCTGGCGCTGGTTGCCTTTCTGCTCCTCGCCTTCTGGCGCGTGCCGCCATGGCTGGTCGTCGTTCTCGGCGCCCTTGGCGCGACCGTTCTTTCGGCCCTCGCGTAGCCGGCGGGAAGTGAAGCGAATGGACAGCGTCCTATCCGCTCATCCCCGCGAAGGAGCGTGTGAAGAAATCCCCTCTCCCCGTTCTTCGCGGGGAGAGAGTAGGGTGAGGGGCGTGGCGAGTTCACACGGATGCTCCGCCATAAGTCGGTGCGAAGGTGGCGGCCAATCGCTTGGCCCCTCACCCCAGCCCTCTCCCCGCAAAGGGCGGGGAAAGGGGGTTCGCGCCGCACATTCCAGCATTTTTCTTTACAAGCTCGAAGGCGGGGATCCAGGAGCCGAGGGGCGCAGACCCTCGCGTCTAGGTTCCGGCTTTCGCAGGAACGAGCGGGTGTGGGTTGCCGCGCTTGTTTCCTGACAAGCTCTTAGGCCGGCAGTCGAAGCGAGCCTGCCCGTTATCGCAACGGTCTTCAACGATCCTGCCAGTTCGGCGCGCGCTTTTCGAGAAACGCCCCGATGCCCTCGGTGGCGTCGCGGGCGAGCATGTTCTCGACCATGACCTGCGAGGCGTAGCGATAGGCGTCCGCAAGCGACATTTCGCGCTGTCGGTAGAAGGCGATCTTGCCTGTCTTCAGGATCAGCGATGATTTCGACGCGAGCTTTTCCGCCCACCGCAAAGCCTCTTCGAGCGCCTGGCCGGCGGCGACCACCCGATTGACGAGCCCGAAGCGATAGGCGTCCTCGGCGGCAACGAGGTCGCCCGTCAACAGCATTTCCATGGCGTGCTTGGCCGACAGATTGCGCGACAGGGCGACCATCGGCGTCGAGCAGAAGAGGCCGATATTGACGCCAGGGGTACAAAACCGCGCCGCGGCGCCCGCAATGGCAAGGTCGCAGCTTGCCACGAGCTGGCACCCTGCCGCGCTCGCCACCCCCTCGACCGCCGCGATCACCGGCTGCGGCAGGGCGATGATGGCCTGCATCACATCCGAGCAGCGATGCATGATGTCGGCGAAATAGGCACGGCCGCGATCGGGATCGGCGCGATGAGCGCTCATCTCCTTGAGATCATGCCCGGAAGAGAAGGCCGGTCCGTGGGCGGCGATGATCACGGCGCGAACGGCGCGGTTGGCGCCGATTGCGGCAAGCTCGGCGCCCAAAGCCCCCAGCATCGCCTCGGAGAGCGCGTTACGCCGGGCCGGGCGGTCGAGAGTGAGCGTGACAACCGCGCCGGAATCGCTGCGGCGGACGGCGGGATGGATGGTCTGCGGGGCAGGGTCTTCGGGCCGGTCCACGGGCTCTCCTCCCCAAAAATGTCGGGCTCCTGGCTTGGCGTTCAAGGGCACTTGCGGTGGCGACCCGGTGCAAAGCACCAGACGATCCCATGAATAGTCCTTGTCCTCCCGGAAGCCGCCCTTCCGGCTATCCGGAATGCGGTGCCAGATCCCGGCTCTCCGCTTCGCTCAGGCCGGGATGACGATGATGTGAACTACGGTATCACTTCCCTGGTTCGCCCGCGATGCGACCGGCACATATCCCATTCCGGAGTGAGGTATGATAATACCTCTCAACGTAAGATTTTGGTTTCCCATGAAAAACATGGATAGGCGGAGTCTCTAATCGGGTTGACAGTGGCAATCGCCCCGCCTATAACCGCCGCTCCTTCGGCGCCCCGCGGCGCCGGCGCCCGGCCGCCAACCACCGGAACCTCCATGTTCGCGAAGACCTTTTCGGCCAAGAGCGCCGACATCGCAAAGAAATGGGTGCTGATCGATGCCGAGGGGCTCGTCGTCGGGCGCCTTGCGGCCATCGTCGCCACCCGCTTGCGCGGCAAGCACAAGGCCTCCTATACGCCGCATGTCGATGACGGCGACAACATCATCGTGGTCAATGCCGAGAAGGTGGTCTTCACCGGTCGCAAGCGCGACCAGAAAGTCTACTACCATCATTCCGGCTATATCGGCGGCATCAAGGAGCGCTCCGCCAAGTCGATCCTCGAGGGGCGGTATCCGGAGCGCATCGTGGAGAAGGCCGTCCAGCGCATGCTGCCGCGCGGCCCGCTCGGCAGGAAGCAGTTCGGCAATCTGCGAGTCTACGGCGGGCCTGACCATCCGCATGCGGCGCAGAGCCCCGAAGTGCTCGATATTGCGACGCTCAACGTCAAGAACTCAGGGAACCGCTGACGATGGCCGAGACCCTTTCCTCGCTCCAGGACCTCGCGACCTCCACGGTTGCCCCGCAGCCGGAACCGCCGCGCCACGTCCAAAAGCTCGATAAGTATGGCCGCGCCTATGCTACCGGCAAGCGTAAGGATGCGGTCGCGCGGGTTTGGCTGAAGCCCGGTCCGGGCACGATCACCGTCAATGAGCGCCCGATGGACGCCTATTTCGCCCGTCCGGTGTTGCGCATGATCCTGCAGCAACCGCTCGTCGTCGCCAACCGGGTCGGCCAGTACGATTTGACGATCGCCGTTGCCGGCGGCGGCCTCTCGGGCCAGGCAGGCGCCGTGCGCCACGGCCTTGCCAAAGCGCTGACCTATTACGAGCCGGATCTTCGCCCCATGCTGAAGCAGGAGGGCTTCCTCACTCGCGACAGCCGCGTCGTGGAGCGCAAGAAATACGGCAAGCGCAAGGCTCGCCGCAGCTTCCAGTTCTCGAAGCGCTAGGCGCTGCCTTCTCCCGAGGGAGAAGGAGCCTCACTCCACGGCGGCTGCCGCGTGCGCAGGATCGATGCGGGGCGCGACCTTAGGCCGGCGCATGAGGAAGAGCAGGAGCACCGCCGGCAGTGACACGATCAGCATCAGCTTGAAATCGTCGATATAGGCGACGATCAGCGCCTGGCGCGTGATCTCGGCGTTGAGGGCGGCAAGCCCGGCCGAGGTGGCGCTGTTCCACATGAAGTAGGCGCCGCCGCTCTGCAGCATCCGGTTGAAGGGGGTCACCTCGCCGGCAAGCGTGGCATGTGCGATCTGCGTGTTTTGCGACAGCAGGAAAGACGCCACGGAAATGCCGATGGCGCTGCCGACGTTGCGCACGAGGCTCATGAGCGCCGTGCCTTCGGTGCGCAGTTCGCCGGGCAGGGTCGCAAAGGCAATCACCTGCAGCGGCGTGAACACAAGGCCGAGACCGAAGCCTTGCAGCAGGGTGGCCTCGGTCAGATCAAACGGACCGACGTCCGGCGTCCACCCGGTCATCTGCCACATGGAGGCTGAGAGCATCAGAAAGCCGACGAGCATCGTCAGGCGGGGATCGACGCGGTTCGTCAGCCGTCCCGCAACCATCATCGCAAGCATCGTCCCGATGCCGCGCGGCGCCATCAGGAAGCCGGTCGTCTGCACCGGATAGCCCGCCAGCGTCTGCAGATAGGGCGCGAGCAGCGCCGAACTTGCGAGAAGCACGATGCCGATCGCGAACATGACCAGAAAGCCAGCGAGATAGTTCAGGTCCGTGAAGATCCTGGGCGAGATGAAAGGCTTCTTGGCGAGCCACATGTGCACGATGAACAAATACATGCCGAGCCCGAACAACACCGCCTCGATCAGGATCTCCGTCGAGTTGAACCAGTCCTTCTGTTCTCCCCGGTCGAGCATCAGCTGGAGGGCGCCGATGCCGAGGCTCAGCACGCCGAAGCCGATCCAATCGAACTGCAGCGTCCTGTTGCGCTTGGTGTCCTTGAGGAAGATCAAAAGGCCAGCGACAGCGATGATGCCGATCGGCAGGTTGATGAAGAAAACATAGCGCCAGTTGAAATTCTGCGTGAGATAGCCGCCAAGCGTCGGGCCGAGGATCGGGCCGACCATCACGCCCATGCCCCAGATGGCCATCGCCGAGCCGCGCTCCTGCGGCGTGTAGATGTCGAGCATCGTGGCCTGCGACAGCGGCACGAGCGCGGCGCCGAACACCCCCTGCAGGAGCCGGAAAAGCACGATCTGGTCGAGCGACCCGGCAATGCCGCACAAAACCGAGGCAAAGGTGAAGCCTGAGAGCGACGTGATGAACAGCATCTTGCGGCCGAAGCGGGCCGCCAGCCAGCCGACGGGCGAGGTCATGATCGCCGCCGCAACGATGTAGGAGGTAAGCACCCAGGCGATCTGGTCGGACGTTGCCGACAGATTGCCTTGCATGTAGGGCAGGGCGACATTGGCGATCGTCGTGTCGAGCGCCTGCATCAGGGTTGCCACCATGGCGCAGACGGTGACGATGCCGCGATGCTGGGTCGGAGCCTCCTCAGCCGCCGCCGCTGCCACGGTCCGCCTCCTTGGCCTGCGGCTTGCCCCACAGTTCGGAGATCAAGCGCTTGTGGCCGGTGTCGATTTCGGCGGTCACCGTCATCCCCGAGCGCAGCACGGGATCGCCGGGCTCGCGCGTCACGCTGATCCGCACCGGGATGCGCTGCACCACCTTCACCCAATTGCCGCTGGCGTTCTGGGCCGGGAGAATCGAGAATTCGGCGCCGCTGGCGGGACTGATGCTCTCGACCCGGCCGTGCCAGACTCTCCCCGGATAGGTATCGACATAGATGTCGACCGGATCGCCCACCTTCGCGTAGGTGAGGTCGGTCTCCTTGGTCTCGGCCTCGACCCAGATGTCGTCGGTCGACACGAGCCCGATCGCGCCGGTGTTGGTGAGCGCCGCTGTCGCCGAGACAAGGTAGGTACCGGGCCGCAGCGCATCGACCTGCGTCGCGATGCCGTTGAAGGGCGCGCGCACGACCGTGTGGTCGAGCTGGCGCTGCGCCTCGTCGAGCTGCGCCTTGGCCTGCCTGTACTGCGGCAATTCGGTCACCGGCGCGTCGGCATTGCCGGCAAGCTTGACGAGCTGCACGGCGGCCTGCTGCTCAAGCGATGAGAGCGTGTTCTTGGCCGCTTCCAGGGAGAAGCGCGCCTGGTCGTAGTTTGCCTTCGCCACATTGTCGGTCTTGAGAAGCGCTGCCTGACGATCGAAGGTCGCCTGGGCGAGCGCCACCTGCGACTGCTGCGTCTTGATGTCGTCCAGCATGCGCTTGTAGTCCTGCTGCATCGACCGCAGCATGAGTTCGGTCTGGGCGAGCTGCGCCTTGGCGCTGTCGAGCGCGATCTGGAACTGCGCCGGGTCGACGCGAAAGAGCATGTCGCCGGCCTTGACATATTGTCCCTCATGCACATCGACCGACGAGACGATGCCCGAGACGTCGGTCGACACCATGAGCTTGGCGGCGCGCACATAGGCGTCGTCGACCGACACCCACCGTCCGCCCTGCAGCCACATGAATCCCGAGACAGCGCCGACCACCAGAATGCCGCCAACCATCAGAAGGAGGCGAAGGCGCCCGCGACGGCTGGCGCGCGGCTTCGGCGGCGGCAGCACCCTGATGCGATCATCGGACGTTGCGGGGGCAGGGGCCGGCGCACGATCGACCGAAGGCTTGTCCAACGCCTCGAGCGCGGGCTGCTCTGCCGGACCAGGGCGCCCCCGGTCGGCTTTCGCACGATCGGCCGAAAGTTTCTCCGCCTTGTCGGCGGCCGGCATCTTGGAGACAATTGACATCCGTCCGCGTCCCTACACTGCCCTGGCGTCACGCGGCTCGGCGAGAAGATTGGCCTTCATCTGCTTCAGGTCCCGGGTGAGCGCTTCGACACGCTCCCCCTCGACACCGGCCGTCAGCAGCTCGTTCAATTCGGCGCGATAGGCGTGGATTTCCTCGAGGACCGAGGTGGCCGCGGGCAGGAGATGCAGGCGGCGCAGACGGCGGTCGGCGGGGTCCGGGCGGCGCTCGACAAAGCCGCGCGCCTCCAGGCGATCGACAAGGCGCGCAATGGTGATCGGCTCGACTTCAACGATGCTCGCAAGCTCGTTCTGGAACATGCCGGGCTGCCGCTCGAGTCTCGCGAGAATGACCCATTGCGCACGCGTCATGCCGCGCCGGCGCGCCCGCTGGTCGGCGCGCGTGCGCATTCCGCGGGCGAGATCGTGAATAAGAAACAACAGGTCGGAGTCGAACGAGGCCGACATCGGAAGCCGCGCTATGATAAGGTGACTGATCATATCGCACGTTATGATCTCAATTGCAAGGGCCGGCAGCAGTGAAGGCAAAATGGCGCCGTTGCGTGCGCCGCGCGTGACGATAAAGTCCGCCCGAGTTCGCGCCGGATCGTGCGCCACGCGTTTTTGAACGGGAAAAAACCAGCAAGGGAGAGCGGAATGGTCGAAGGACGCACGGAGGGACGTGCCGAAGGCGGGCCGCAACGCATCAGGCTCGGCATGGTCGGCGGAGGGGAAGGCGCCTTCATCGGTGCGGTGCACCGCCTCGCCGCGCGCATGGACGACCATTATGAGTTCGTTGCCGGCGCGCTCTCGGCCTCGCCTGAGAAGGCGAAGCGCTCAGGCGCCATGCTCGGTCTCGACCCCAGGCGGACCTATGACGATTTTGCCGGCATGGCCAAATCGGAGCGGCGCCGCAAGGATGGCATCGAAGCCGTCTCGATCGTGACGCCAAACCACATGCATGCGCCGGTCGCGCACGCCTTTCTGAAGGCCGGCATCCATGTGATCTGCGACAAGCCGCTGACGACCACGCTGCGCGAGGCGAAAAAGCTGCAGACGGCAGTCGAGGCCTCGGGCTGCGTCTTCGCGGTCACCCACAACTACACCGGCTATCCGATGGTCCGCCAGGCACGCGAGATGGTGCAGTCGGGCGAGCTTGGCGAGATTCGCCTCGTCCAGGTCGAATATGCCCAGGATTGGCTGACCGAAAAACTCGAAGACACCGGCCACAAGCAGGCGGACTGGCGCACGGATCCGGCGCGCACAGGGGCCGGCGGCTCGATCGGCGACATCGGCACGCACGCCTACAACCTTGCCGATTTCATCACCGGCATTCCGGTTGCGGAAATCTGTGCCGAGCTTTCGACTTTTGTCCCGGGCCGCAAGGTCGACGACAATGTCCAGATCCTGCTGCGCTATGCCAACGGCGCGCGCGGCGCCTTGTGGGCGAGCCAGGTGGCGCCGGGCAGTGAGAACGCGCTGCGCATCCGTGTCTACGGCTCGAACGGCGGCATCTCCTGGGAACAGGAGCATCCCAACGCGCTGCGTTGGTCGCCCTACGGCAAGCCGCCGCAGACGATCACTCGCGGCTCGGGCGCAGCAAAGCCCTCGGCGGCGCGGGTGACGCGCGTGCCGACCGGACATCCCGAGGGCTATCTCGAAGGCTTTGCCACGATCTACTCGGAAGTTGCCGCCGCCATCCGCGCCGCCCGGACGGGGACAAAGCCGGATCCGGCGGTGATGTTTCCGAAAATCCTCGACGGCGTGAAGGGCGTGGCGCTCATCGAGGCGGCGGTGAAGTCGTCGGCAGTCGGCGGGAAATGGGTCAAGCTGTAAGAGTGGCCTTCTTCGAGGTCGGGAAAGGGGCAAGGCAGCTAGCCTCTCCGCCCCGACATGTGATGCAGCATTCGTGCGGACTCGCCAGGCTCTCACCCAACCCTCTGATGGTCACTTTGTCCACGCGCTCAAAAGTAGTAGAATTTGGCGGTGACCGACGAATACGAGATCGAAAAGCTCAAGCGCCAGCTCCACATCGCGGGGCTGGACGCGAAGGATGCGGTAGATTGGTTGACCGAGATCCAGAGACGCAAGCGCTTTGGAATAGTGACCCGCCACTGGCAGAAGGCCTTTGCTGCTGCCGAAGCCGCCGTAGAGGCCAAGCAACAGATCGAGGCCAAACTGGATCGGGCCGTTGAAGCCGCGAGAAAATCAGGACGGATCACCGATCGAGCCGCCGACGTTGCGAAGGCTATCACCGATTGGGCTACGGCTCAGGCGACTGTCCCGGGTTTGGCACTCGTCGGTTCTCACGCTCGCTGCGAGGCGCGCCGCCACTCGGACATCGATTTCATGGTCCTCGCTGTCGATCCCAAGACGTTCAAGACGGATTCCGCCTGGCCGACTTCGATCGCATGGCCGGGGAGGCGCCTCGTCGAGTGGGAGGACGAAATATACGACCTCGTTTGGTCGCGGCGGCTTTGGCTCGACCCGTTCTGCGAAGTTGAGATGTCCTTTGGGCCGCTATCGTGGGCGGTTCCCAGCCCGGTTGACCCTGGAACGCGAAAGATTGTTTCAGGCGGCTTCCGCGCTCTCTATGATCCGGATGGGATGATGGAGCGCCTTTGCGCCGAGTGCCAGCAATGATCCAAGAGTGGCGATCATTGAACGCTGGGACCGGGTGACAGTCCGCAAGTCCTGTTTTGAGGGCGCATGGCCTCCCTCGACCGCTTCCGAGTCACATCTCCCATTCATTGCACGGTTCATCGTGCGCCACGCAAAACGTCCTCAACGCTTGCGCAGCACGATGAAATTGCCCGCCAGCGCCAGGACAAGTCCGACCAGGGCGATCGGGGTCCAGACATAACCCTCGACGACCGTCGAGATGAGCAGGGCGAAGACCGGGAACATGACGGTGGAGTAACCGGCCCGTGCTGCGCCGATCCGACCGAGCAGCGTGAGATAGGCGGCGAATGCGAGCACCGATGACACGGTGCTCAGCCATATAAGCGAGCCGAGATAGGCGAGGCTCGGCTCGATCGTGAAGGGCAGGCCACGCAGCAGTGCGACGAGCGCGAGGAACAGCGCGCCATAGGCCATGCCCCAGGAATTGGCGGAGATGACGCCGATGCCGCTGCGCTGGACCGCCACCGACACCATGTTGCCGAGGCAGAAGGAGAGCGTGCCGAGCACGCAAAGTGCAAGGCCGCCGAGAGCGGAGCCGTCAAGCCCGGCGCTGAAGATGCGCGGCGCAAACATCGCCAGCACGCCGGCAAATCCAAGGACCGCGCCGAAGGCGACGCTGCGCTCGGGGCGTTGGCGGAAGATGGCGGCGCTCAAAATGAGATTGAACAGGGCGGCGCAGGAGAAGACCACCGCAAGCAGGCCCGAAGGGGTCGACAGGCCGCCATAGTAGAACAATACGAAATTCGTGCCGAAGAGAAGAACCCCGAGCAGCGCGAAGCGCAGGTGCTCGCTCAGTGGAAAGGCAAGCCGCACCCCGGACAGGCTCGCCCAGCCGAACATGAGGAGCGCCGCAATGGCGAATCGCAAAGCAATCGACACCTCGGGCGCGACGGTGCCGAGCTGCAGCTTGAGCGCAATCCAGCTCGTCGACCAGGCGAAGACGACAAGTACGTAGAGAAGATAGTCGAAGCCCGTCAGCGCGCGTGGGGAGGTGCGCGCCCGAGTGGCGACAGCGAGGCGTGGCAGCGTATCCGTCATGACCCCAAAAATAGGGCTCGGTGCGCGTCCGGACCAAGCAGACTTGCTGATCGGTGGCAATCGAGCGGCTGATGGGACGTCGGGAGCGTGCGCTGGGGCGACGCTCGGCGGCCGTCAGACCGTCGTGCCGCGCGCGGCCTCGTAGGCCTTCATGAAGCTCGTCGGATCGAGCTTGACGAGGGTGCCCTGATCGGCGCAGCCGTTGAGCACGAAGCCGACGAGCACGTAGCCGAGGTCGGGATAGAAGCCGATGATCAGGGTGTCGCCCTTGTAGTCGGTCGGATCGCCGATCCGGTTGTTGAGGTAGTCGAGAAAGCCCGCCGCTTCGACGCCGTCGAGACGAATGGCCCTGCCGCCATGCCGCGCAGATCCGGCGTCGGCCTGACCCTTGATGAAGTCAACCGATTGACACGCGTTCGCGTCGGTGGCGGCCTGCGAGGCCGGCGCAAAGGAAACGAGGGATGCGAGGCCAAGCATGGCCCCAAGCAGGAGGCTTTTCATGGACGCACCTATGCTTTCGTCCGGACCTGGACTGGCCGCGACGTAAGGAGATTAGTCCCTTCCTTGAGAGTTTGATGTGCAGTGGAACACAGGTCGTTAATGGGGGCGGCAAGTTCAAGTGATAAGCACGACCCTGGACGAATATTCACTTAAATTTTACTTCGGAAAGCGTGGCGACAACTCATCTTTGCGCAACCAAGGCCGGCGCCTCTCGGTGTTTCTCGTTCTGGCAAGCAAAGCCCGGGGCTCGGCAGGCGGCTCTCGCCTAAGCGGACGGCGCCCTGAACTTCCGGATCGTACCGGTGGGGAAATCGAAGATCTTGCCTGTCTCGCTCCACTGCGGAGTGCACATCGCAACGACATGCGGCGCGAATTCCTCCGGCGTGTTCAGGGTTGCCGGGTCTTCGCCCGGCATCGCGGCCGCGCGCATTCGCGTGCGCAGCGGGCCCGGGTTGGCGACCATCACCTTCACCTTCGAGGTCGTTGCGGTCTCGGCGGCATAGGTCCGCGCCAGCGCATCGAGCGCGGTCTTCGAGACCGCGTAGGGTCCCCAATAGGGCCGCAGCTCGGCAAAGTGGGCGATGCCGGAGGACAGGAGCACAACCCGTCCCGCATCGGATGCACGCAGCAGCGGATCGAGCGAACGGATCAGGCGCCAATTGGCGGTGACGTTGACAGCCAGCACCTCGTCCCAGTGCTTCGGATCGACATGCGCCAGCGGCGAGAGCGGACCCAGCACTCCGGCGTTGCCGACAAAGACGTCGAGCTTCTTCCAGCGCTCGAAGATCGATGCGCCGAGCCGGTCGAGCGCCGAAAAATCCTTGATGTCACAGGGAACGAGAGTTGCCGCACTGCCGAGGGCGCGGACGGCGTCGTCGAGCTCCTCGAGCGCGCCCTGTGTGCGGGCGAGGGCGATGACGTGGGCCCCCGCGCGCGCCAGTTCGAGCGCGACCGCCCGTCCGATGCCGCGGGACGCGCCGGTCACCAGCGCGATGCGGCCTTCCAAAATCGATGTCGATTGCATGAGTTCGATTCATCTGCTGGTCGGCGTGAGGGCCGGATAGGGGCGAGGGAGTCGAGATCTTTGGCCGCTTCCGTCCATCGAGTGTGTGAGGAAACTCCCCCCATGCCGGGGCACGCCAGGGCGCGCCCCCTCTCCCCGCTTGCGGCGAGAGGGCAGGGGTGAGGGGCTGGGCGGCTGGCCACGATTCCCGTCGTGCAGGGGTCAGGACGGGCACTGGAGTAAGAGGCCAACCGCCACGCCCCTCACCCTAACCCTCTCCCCGCAAGCGGGGAGAGGGGATTCCTTCGCACGCTCCTTAACGGGAAAGGCGGATTGGGACCGTTCGAGCACTCGCAGCGGGAACCAAGCGGGATCCTCAGCTCGCTTCGGCAAGCAGCGAAGTCTGCTTCTTGACCGGTTCGCCGGAGAGGTCAGTGAGCTTCGTCGGATAGTCGCCTGTGAAGCAATGGTCGGTGAATTGCGGCCGCACGGGATTTCGCCTGGCGTAGCCCATGGCGCGATAGATGCCGTCAATCGACAGGAACGCGAGGGAATCAGCGCCCACATAAGCCCGCATTCCCTCCAGATCCTTCTGCGCGGCAAGCAGCTTGCTGCGATCCGGCGTGTCGATCCCGTAGTAGTCAGGATGAGTGATCGGCGGCGAGGAGATGCGGAAATGCACCTCGCGGGCGCCGGCGTCGCGCATCATCTGGACGATCTTCAGCGACGTCGTGCCGCGCACGATCGAATCATCGACGAGCACGATGCGCTTGCCGGCGATGACGCTGGAATTGGCGCTGTGCTTCAGGCGCACGCCGAGCTCGCGCACCGATTGGGTCGGCTGGATGAAGGTGCGCCCGACATAATGGTTGCGGATGATGCCGAGCTCGAAGGGAATGCCGGAGGCTTGGGCATAGCCAAGCGCCGCCGGAACGCCCGAATCGGGCACCGGAACCACGACATCGGCTGCAACCGCCGTCTCGCGGGCGAGTTCGGCGCCCATGTTCTTGCGGACCTCGTAGACCGAGCGCCCATGGACGATCGAGTCCGGCCTCGCAAAGTAGATGTATTCGAAGATGCAGGGCCGCATCGCCTGCGGCGGGAACGGCTTCAGGCTCTCCACCCCTTCGTCCGAGATCACGACGATCTCGCCATTCTCGATGTCGCGGACGAAACGGGCGCCGATGATGTCGAGCGCGCAGGTCTCCGAGGCGAGGATATGACGCCCGTCGAGCTCGCCGAGGACGAGCGGCCGGATTCCAAGCGGGTCGCGCGCGCCCACGAGCTTCTTGTTGGTTAGGCCGACAAGCGAATAGGCCCCCTCGATCTGCCGCAAGGCCTCCACGAAGCGCTCGATGAAGCGGGGTTTGCGGCTGCGCGCCACGAGATGGAGGATCACCTCGGTGTCGGAGGTGGATTGGCAGATGGCGCCGTCGCGCACGAGCGCGCGCCGCAGCGTGAGACCGTTGGTGAGATTGCCGTTGTGGGCGACCGCAAAACCGCCTGCCTCAAGCTCGGCGAACAGCGGCTGGACATTGCGCAGGATCGTCTCGCCGGTCGTTGAATATCGCACGTGGCCGACGGCGGAGGTGCCCGGCAGTCGCGCAATCGTGCCGGCTGAAGAGAAGTGATCGCCGACAAGGCCGAGACGGCGTTCAGAATGAAATCGGCGCCCGTCGAAGGCAACGATGCCGGCTGCCTCCTGGCCGCGATGTTGCAGCGCGTGCAGGCCGAGCGCGACGATGGCGGCAGCGTCGGGGTGCCCGTGGATGCCGAAGACCCCGCATTCCTCGCGCAACCGGTCGGCATCGAGATCGTCGGTCAGCGTGGCGGCATCGTCCATGCGTCAGCCCTCGTGGGAAGGTGTCCGACAAACTAAAGGCCTCCACGTCATGCCCGCCCTAGTGGCGGGCATCCACGCGGTCCAATCCGTGGCGACGCGCGAAGGTCTGCACCTGCCTATTTCATCGCCAGAATTCCGCAGTACCTGTTCCAGCGAGCGGCGGGGCAGCGCTCCACGAAGCCTGCGGAGGATTCCAAACGCCGGAGCGGCTCGACGGCGTGGAGGGCCGCGACGAGGGCGGCCATGACGGTGGGAGACCTTCAATTCCATTCTATCTTGGCGCCATGCAACTGCCCAACTTGCCGCAACCTCGCTAGATCTTCGCCGGCGGCGCAGGCTTTTCGTCGGGCGCCGTCTCGTTCGGCGCCTCCTCGCTCGGCGTGCCCTTGCTCCCTCGCAGACGCTTGAAGGCGCCAACCGGATCTTCCGGCAGAATGGCGATCAGCTGGTCGCCGGCAAGCTTGAGATATTCCTTCGTTCGCGAGTTCTTGACCCACACGGGCTGTGCCTTTTCCGGAACGAGCCAGACGAAGAACATGAAGGCGACGACCGCGAGAAGAAAGCCGCGGGCGGCGCCGAACAGAAAGCCGAGCGACCGGTCCAGCGCTCCGATCTTGCTGTCGAGAACCACGTCGGAAATCTTCACCGTGATGATCGTGACGATGACCAGCGTCACGAAGAACACGATGGCGGCGGCCGCGGCCAGCGCGATCGTATCCTTTTGGATGTAGGGTTTGAGGTAGGGCAGCACCAGGGGATGCAGATAGAGTGCGGCAACGGCGGCCGCCGCCCAGGAGAGGATTGCCAGCACCTCACGCGTGAAGCCGCGCACCATCGACAGGAGCGCGGAGATGAGAATGATGACGATCAGGCCGAGATCGAGATAAGACGGCATGGAGCGGTTCTCTTGAGAGGGCATCGCAGGCGGCAGGCCGCCGACCCGCGACGCTTATACCCAAGGGCCGGCGACCCGTCACCTGATCTGTCCCCATTCCCGCCAATATTCAGTGGGGCGAGGGGAAGGTGGCGCGGCCCGTGCTGCGGCGGCTTGGCGGCGCGGCCGCGGCAATGCCGGCGACCAGGCTCGCGATGTCGCCGACCCCCTCCACGGGAAGGGGCGGAGCCGCGCCGGAGCGGGCCATCATCGGCGCGACGGCCTTGGCGAAGCCGAGCTTGGCTGCCTCGCGCAGCCGCGCCGGCGCATGCACCACCGGACGGATTGCCCCCGACAGTCCGATTTCGCCGAAATAGACCGCGTCTGCGGGCAGGTGCGCGCCGGTCAGCGATGAGACGAGCGCGGCGGCAACAGCCAGGTCCGCCGCCGGCTCGCTCACGCGCAGGCCGCCCGCAACATTGAGGTAGACATCGTGCTGGCCGAGCCGCAGGCCGGCATGGGCCTCGAGCACGGCGATGACCATGGCAAGCCGATTCGTATCCCAGCCGACCACGGCGCGGCGCGGCATGCCGAGCGAGGTCGGGGCGACCAGCGCCTGGAATTCAACGAGGACCGGCCGCATGCCCTCCATGCCGGCAAAAACCGCCGTGCCCGCGGCCGATGCATCGCGGCCGGCCAGGAACAGGGCAGACGGATTGGGCACTTCGGCAAGGCCGGCGCCGGTCATCTCGAAGACGCCGATCTCGTCGGTCGGGCCGAATCGGTTCTTCACGGCGCGCAGGATGCGGAAATGGTGATTGCTGTCGCCCTCGAAGGACACCACGGCATCGACCATGTGCTCGACGACGCGCGGGCCGGCGATCTGGCCGTCCTTGGTGACATGGCCCACGAGAATGACCGATGCGCCGCTCGTCTTGGCGTAGCGGATCAGCGCCTGCGCGCTGGCGCGGACTTGCGTGACGGTGCCCGGTGCGGTCTCGGCGGCATCGGTCCACATGGTCTGGATCGAATCGATGATGACGAGATCGGGCCGTCGGCCCTGGCGCAATGTCGCCACGATGTCATCGACGCTCGTCTCCGCGGCGAGTTCGACCGCGGCCTCGGCTAGACCGAGGCGATCGGCGCGCAGCCGGACCTGCGCCACGGCCTCCTCGCCCGAGACGTAGACGCTGCGGCTGCCGCGCCGCGCCAGCGCGGCGCAGGCCTGGATCAGCAGGGTCGACTTGCCGATGCCGGGCTCGCCGCCGATCAGCGTCACCGACCCGGGCACCAGGCCGCCGCCCATGACGCGATCGAACTCGTCGAGGCCGCTCGCGATGCGCGGTGCCGGAGGGCTGCCGCCTGCCAGCGCCTCAAGCCCGAAGACACGGCCGCCTCTCGCCCCGCGCGCCGCTTGCGCGGCAATCCCGGCACTCGGGCCTTCCTCGACGATGGTGTTCCATTCCCCGCAGGATTCGCATCGGCCCTGCCAACGCTGCGAGACGGCACCGCAATTCTGGCAGACGAAGGATGAGGCACGCCTGGCCAAGGTCAGCCGCCAATGTAGGCGCGATGATAGCGCCGGCCGAGGCTCGTCAGAATCTCGTAGCCGATCGATCCGGCATTGCGGCCGACAATGTCGATCGGCAGGTGCTCGCCGATGAGTTCGACGAGATCGCCGGCTTTCGCTTCAGGCGTGACACCGGTCACGTCGATGACGATCAGATCCATGGAGATGCGACCGACGAACGGAGTATGGCTGCCGGCAATGAATGCCTGGCCGCCGGCGGTCGCGTCCGTCGGCGAGCCGGACCGCAGGAAGCCGTCGGCGTAGCCGGTGCCGATCGTGGCAAGCCGGCGCCGATCCGGCGCAGTCCATGTCGCACCATAGCCGACGGTTTCACCGGCCTCGACCGTGCGGCACTGAAGGATGCGTGCCTGGAGCTTGACGATGCCCCGCATCGGATTGGGCGCGCCCGGCGTCGGGTTGCCGCCGTAGAGCGCATATCCCGGCCGCACAAGGTCGAAGTACGGGCGTTGCGGCAGGAAAATTCCGGAGGAATTGGCGAGGCTTGCGGGAATTTCCGGCCGCAGCGCGCGCAGCTCTTCGAAAAGCTCGATCTGGTGCGCGTTGATCGGCGCTTCGGGCTCCTCCGAGGCAACGAAGTGGCTCATCAGGAGCGCCACCGGAAAGCCGCGGAGGCCGTCATCCGAGGTCAGAAGCCTGCGTGCTTCGTCCGGCGAAAGCCCCAGGCGATTCATGCCGGTGTCGATGTGGATCGCGGCGGGACAGGGATCGCAGGTTGCCGCCAAGCGCCGCCACTGGGCGATCTCCTCACCCGACCCGAGGACCGGCCGCAGCGCAAAATGCACATGGGTTGCTTCGGTCTCGGGCAGGAGGCCCCCGAGGATATAGATTGTTGCGTCTGGCACGACGGTCCGCACCTGTCGGCCCTCGGCGAGATGCGCGACGAAGAACGTCCGGCACCCAGCCTTGGCGAGTGCCCGGACGGCGGGCTCGAGGCCGGTGCCATAGGCCTCGGCCTTGACGACAGCCGAGCACTCCGCCGGCGCGACACGCGCCGCAAGCGCCCGCCAATTGGCAACGAGCGCATCGAGATCGATCGTCAGGTTGGCGGGCGCTTCGGCTGGAGCCGAGGCTTGAGGGGCCCGGCGCCGTTCCCTCCCCCCTTGCGGGGGAGGGCCAGGGAGGGGGGTCGGGCGCATGCTCCCTCGATCCTTTGCAACGAGCAACTTGATGGATCCTGTTTACAAACGAGGACGTCGTGCAGAGCCTCCCCGACGCGCTGAGGAGGATTGAGCCTGGCGCGCCCCCCTCCCTAACCCTCCCCCGCAAGGGGGGAGGGAACAGACGCAGGCACTGCGCACCGCTTCGCGGTGCTTCGGCCGGGATGACACCAATATGACTCGAATGACGGAAAGGCTCCTCTAGTCACGGAAATAGTAGTCTCGATCCGTGAAAGCTGCGCTTTTTCATGCAGCAGACCTTGAAACGACGGTTGGAGCCGCACGGGCACAGGTCGTTGCGCCCGAGCTTCTCGACGAGCTCCTTGCCGCCGCGAACGATGCGGTAGCCGCGCCTCACCCTGGCTTCGCTGTTGAAATCCCCTCCGCGCTTGCTCATCGGCTCAAAAGCCGAGGTCCTGGTCCATTTTACGCATTTTCGCCTCCATTGTCGGCGGGCAGCCTTGGAAGGACGCCCGATCGGAGTGCCAGTGCCTCATATCCGATCGGGCAGCGTCTCGTCGCGCGCCAGATTGGAGAAGCGCGTCACCTCGGCCTCGAATTGCAAGTCGACGGTACCCGTGGGCCCGTGGCGCTGCTTGCCGATGATCAACTCGGCCCGCCCATGGGCATGTTCCATGTCGGTCAGCCACTGGGTGAATTCTTCGGTGCCTTCGCGCGGCTGTCGGTTCTTCAGATAATATTCCTCGCGAAAGATGAACAGAACCACGTCGGCGTCCTGCTCGATCGAGCCTGATTCGCGCAGGTCCGAGAGCTGCGGGCGCTTGTCGTCGCGCTGCTCGACCTGCCGCGACAGCTGCGAGAGCGCGACGATGGGCACATTGAGCTCTTTGGCGAGAGCCTTGAGGCCGGTCGTGACCTCGGTCAATTCCTGCACACGGCTGTCGGTGCGGGCGGTCTTCGAGCCGGAAAGAAGCTGCAGGTAGTCGACGAAGAGGACATCGAGCCCGCGCTGCCGCTTCAGCCGGCGCGCTCGCGCCGCGAGCTGGGCGATCGATATGCCGCCGGTCTGATCGATGTAGAAGGGCAGCGTCTGCATGGCGCGCGCCGCCTCGGAAATGCGCTGGAATTCGTCATCGGTGATGTCGCCGCGCCGGATCTTGTAGGAAGGGATGGCAGATTGCTCGGCGATGATTCTGGTCGCGAGCTGCTCGGCCGACATTTCAAGCGAGAAGAAGCCGGCGATGCCGCCGTTCATCGTCTCGTGCGTTCCATCCGCCTTGACCTGGTATTCGTAAGCCCGGGCGATGTTGAAGGCAATGTTGGTTGCAAGCGACGATTTGCCCATGCCGGGGCGCCCGGCGATGATGATCAGGTCGGAGGGCTGCAGGCCGCCCATCATGCGGTCGAGATCGGTCATGCCGGTGGCGATGCCGGAGAGCTTCCCGTCGCGCTGATAGGCCTTGGCGGCCATGTCGATGGCGACGGTGAGCGAATCGGAAAAGCGCGCGAAGCCGCCGTCGTAGCGTCCCGTCTCGGCGATCTCGTAGAGCCGCCGCTCGGCGTCCTCGATCTGCTCGCGCGGCGCATAGTCGACAGGCGCGTCGTAGGCGACGTTGACAATGTCCTCGCCGATGCCGATCAGGTTGCGCCGCACCGCAAGGTCGTGGATGGTGCGGCCATAATCCTGGGCATTGATGACGGTGGTTGCCTCGGCCGCGAGGCGGGCGAGATATTGCGGCAGCGTGATGCCGCCGAGATCGTGATCGCCAAGGAATGTCTTAAGCGTGATCGGGGTGGCGATCTTGCCGGCGCGGATCAAGGCGGAGGCGACATCGTAGATTCGCCGATGCAGCTCCTCGGAGAAATGCTCGGGCTTCAGGAAGTCCGACACGCGGTCGAAGGCGTCGTTGTTGACCAGAATGGCGCCGAGCAGCGCCTGCTCGGCCTCGAGATTGTGGGGGGGAACACGGTAGGCCTGATCACCCGCAAGGCGCCCAAGGCTTGCCTGCAAATGCTGAACGGGACCCGATCGGCCCGCGAGATCCTCGACGGTCGTCATGCTGTCTCGGTCTTTGTGGAACGCGACTCAATGGTCGGCCAGAGAATACACGCGTCCGGACCGGTAAGGCAGAATGTGGCACGCGGGGTAAGGCGCTTCAAAGGCCGAGGCGGCAGGTTTGCACCGCCCCTTGCCATTGTCCCCGGTTCCCACAGCATGGGGTCGAGCCGGCCGAAAAGACTTGACGCTTGCGGCCGTACGCCGATTTTTGGCGCGGCCTGCAGCCGGCGTGAGGCCGGGGCGCATCATCCGAACGGATTGGCGGCGCGGTCCAGGGAGAGAAAGCATGACCATGCACCAGTTCGGCGAGGTCGACGGCCACGCCATCTTCGAAGTGGCGCTCAAGTCGGCCGCGGGCGCGGAGGCCAGGGTGATCACCTGGGGCGCGGTGCTGCGCGAACTCGTCATCCCAGCCCGGACGGGACCCCGGCAGGTCGTTCTCGGGTTCGAGAACATCGCCGACTATCTTTCCCATTCCCCCTATTTCGGCGCGACCGTCGGACGCTTCGCCAACCGCATCTCCCGCGGCCATTTCGTGATCGACGGCAGGGAATATTCGCTGGAGCTCAACGAAGGCCGGAACTCGCTGCACGGCGGGCGCGCCGGCTTCGGCCGGAGGCTGTGGAAGCTTGGGGCCTATGATGCCTCATCGGTGACGATGACGCTGCAGTCCCCCGACGGCGATGGCGGCTATCCTGGCAATCTCGACGTCACCTGCACCTATCGGCTCCTGGAGCCGGCAACGGTGCAGATCGAGATGACGGGAACCAGCGACATGCCGACGGTGATCAACCTCGCACACCATTCCTATTTCAACCTTGACGGCACGAACGACGTGCGCGACCACGAACTCACCCTTCATGCCGCCTTCTACACGCCGGTCGACGACGAACTCATCCCGACGGGCGAGATCCGCAGCGTCGCCGGTACTCCTTACGACTTTCGCGCGCCGCGCCGCATTCGCCCGGAGAGCGGCGGCAAGCCGGACGAAGTCCAGCTCTACGACACGAACTTCATCATCTCCCGCATGCCGGACCCGGCCACCGGGCTTGCCCATGCCGCCACGCTTTGCGCGCCGCTGCGCTCGCTCCTCATGGAGATGCACACCACCGAGCCCGCCGTGCAGTTCTATGACGGGGCCCATGTGAACTGTCCGGTCCCCGGCCTCGGCGGCGCGCTTTACGGTCCGCACGCGGGGCTCTGCCTCGAGGCGCAGGTCTATCCCGATTCGCCCAACCGCCGGCATTTCTCGCCCTGCGTGCTGCGCCCGGACGAGATGTATAGGCAGGTGACGGAGTATCGGTTCGGGCAGTAGGCGGTGGGCAGCAGGCAGTAGGCAGTAGGCAGTAGGCAGTAGGCAACATCCCTACTACCTACTACCCACTGACATTGTTACGGCTTCAGCAGTTGGCAGGGAGGCAATATACACCGACTGCCGACTGCCGACTGCCGACTGCCCACTGCCGACTGCCCACTGCCACTATTTCTACCGTTCTCCGAGGCTTCCCTCGTTGTCGGCGAGAGCAGCGCCCACCTCAAGCCCGAGATCGTCCATGGAAGTCTCTTCCTTGACGTTGATCTCCTCGCCGCGCGCCTGGCGCTCGGCCTCTTCCGGCGATCGCGCCACATTGACCGTCACGTTTGCGATCACTTCCGGATGCAGCTGGATCGGCACGGTGTGGAGGCCAATCGACTTGATCGGCTGCATCAGCGCCACCTGATTGCGCGCCGCGGTGATGCCGCTGCCGGTGATCGCGTCGGCGATGTCGCGGGGCGACACGGAACCGTAGAGCTGTCCGGTCTCGCCGGCCTGACGCAGGATGATGAAGCTCCTGCCGTCGAGCTTGCTCTGGACCGCAGTCGCCTCGTTGCGCAGTTCGAGGTTGCGCGCCTCGAGCTGGACGCGTTGGCCCTCGAATTTCTTGCGGTTCGCCTCGGTGGCGCGCAGGGCCTTGCCGCGTGCCAGCAGGAAATTGCGGGCAAAGCCGTCCTTGACGCGGACCGTGTCGCCCATCTGGCCAAGCTTGGCGACGCGTTCAAGCAGTATCACTTCCATCGGGTTCTCCTACGCTGGATCATGATTGGGGTGTTGATGATCGCGCGGCGCGGCGCTCACGCAGCGCCAAGACGAGGTCGGCAAGGCCGAAGATGATCAACAGGATCAACGGCCAGGGCATCAGCAGGACAATGGCGCCATAGAGGGCGACGAGGATTGCGACGCGTCCGGGGTGACCGCGTGTCAGCGCATGCACGGCGGCAAGCCCGTGCAGCGCGAGCCCGACAGCGAGCGCGGCCGCCGCCATCGCTGCGAAGAGACCGGCATAACCTTCGAACACCAAGGCGATCGCGAGCGCGATCGGAAAGACCACGGCTACGAAGCGCGGCAGCCGAAGGTTGTCGGGGAGATTTGGCCACGGCCGAGCCAACCGATGCGACAGTTCGGTCGTGCGGCCGGCAAGCCACAGGTTGACAAGATGCATGAGCGAAAGCGCACCGGCAGACGCAATGGTGAGGCCGTGGATGACGAAGGCCGCCAGGTCCTCGGCGCTCACCCCGGCAGGCAGACGCTGGCGGCTGCCCAGAACCTGCTCGATCACCGGCGCGGCTTCCCGTGCCCCCGCCCGTGCCGCGTCCTCAAACCCGGCGCTGGTGAAACTCACCGACAGCACGCCGGCAATGGTGGCGACGGTCGCGATAACGGCAGCCCACAGCACCACGCGGCCGATCGGATACCATTCCCGCTGGACGCTGCCAGGAGCGGTCCCGTGCGCCGGCGTCGGGGTCTCGAAACGGGCAAGCAGAGCGAGATAGGAAAGCCACCAGGCGGGCAGGGCAAAGGCGCCGGCATAGATCGCGCCGAGGATCGGGTGAAGCACGAAAGCGATCAGGATGGCGCCAAGAAGCGCCGCGGCAAGCCCGACGAACTGGCTCCATCCCAGCGCCGCTATCATGATCGGCAGCGGCGTGAAATAGGTGATCACGGCAGCCGCCAGCGAGCCCTTCGCCGAAACGATGAAGAGCAGCATGCCGGCAAGCCCGGCGCCGATTGTCACGACAAGGGTCTGCAGCATCGCCGAGCTGTCCCGCTCTTCGAGCGGTTAGAGGTGCCGATCCGCCTGCGGTGGCGCCCCAACCGAGCCGCCCGGACTATCCGATCGGCCGACGTTGACAATCCATGTCGCGGCCACATGCCTGCGGCCGCGACGTTTTTCGATCAGCGGATCACGTAGGGCAGCAGCCCAAGGAACCGGGCGCGCTTGATCGCGGTTGCGAGCTCGCGCTGCTTCTTGGCCGATACCGCCGTGATGCGCGACGGCACGATCTTGCCGCGCTCGGAAATGTAGCGCGAGAGCAGCCGCGTGTCCTTGTAATCGATCTTGGGCGCGTTGGGGCCCGAGAACGGGCAGGTCTTGCGGCGGCGAAAGAACGGGCGACGAGGGGAGGGGCTTGCCATTTTCGATCACTCCGCCGTCGCTGCCGGTGCGGTGGGCGCTTCTTCACGCGGACGGCGGGGCGGACGGTCCGGGCGCTCGCCGCGGTCGCCGCGATCCCCGCGGTCGCCACGATCCCCGCGATCGAAGCGGCCGCCGCGACGCTCGCCGCGGTCATCGCGATCGGCATCTTCGCGCTTGCGCAGCATCGCCGAGGGGCCCTCCTCGAACGCATCGACCCGCAGGGTCAGAAAGCGGATGACGTCCTCGTTGATGCGCATCTGGCGTTCCATCTCGGCGATCGCGGCCGGCGGCGCGTCGATGTTGAAAAACGACAGATGCGCCTTGCGGTTCTTCTTGATGCGATAGGCGAGGGATTTGACGCCCCAATATTCGACCTTGGCGACCTTGCCGCCTTGGGCGTCGATGATGCCTTTGAACTGCTCGGTCATGGCGTCGACCTGCTGGGCGGTGACGTCCTGTCGAGCCAGATACACGTGCTCGTAGAGAGCCATGGGAAGATCAGCCTTTCCTTTGCGGCGAGCGCCGGCGCTGAGCCCTTCGAGCCTGAGAAAGGCCCGATCGGAACATCGAAGGCGGAGACACGGGAAGACGGGCTCAAGCCCTGCTCATGGCATGAAGCCCATGAGCCTTCCGTTCAGCCTCCGGCCGGCGGTTTCGCGAAGCCGCGTATATACGCGCATTTTCGCGGCGCGCAACTACCAATTCGGCATTTCGCAGTTGCGGCCCACGGGCAGGTACTCGATCAGGCCCACGAACGGCTCGGGATATTCCAGCACCAGGAACTTGACATCGGGCGGCAAGTTCTGGAGGACCCGGACAATTCGCTCGGGAATATTGCTTTTGGTGCGATAGATCGCCTTGAAATCCTCGTTGAGTCTCAGGTCGAAAAGAGGATCGGTGAAAGAGGTTCCAAAAAGCATGATCGGCGGCAGCAAGTTCGTTTGGTCGCGCTTGTTTTCGAAGGTCCAGTCGAAAAGCGGGATGTCCGGACGGCCCGGAACCGCGCCCTTGCCGAGATCGAACCGGAACTTGCCGAATTCATCGTCCTTCATCGCGCCGAAGCTGGCGGAGCTCATGGCCACCATTTCGCCGAGCGGCAGGAATTTCGACAGGTAGCGGGCTTCGCCCCCGTAGGGCCAGTAGTCCTCGCGCCAGGATTGCGGTTTTGCGGGCGGCGGCAGCTCATCCAGCGCCGATGAGAGGCGCTTGATCAATTCACCATAGACGAACCAAGCGCCCTTGGGATTCATGTGCATGTCGGTCTTGAAGAAGACTGTTTCATGACGATGCTTGCGCAGTACCCGCTCGGCGTCGATGAAGATCAGTCCCGTTTCCTCGTCAAGGACCGCGGCGACGCGCTGCGCGAGCCTGGATGGAGGATTTCGCGCCGCTTCCGGGGGCAGGAACTCAGGGTAAAGGCTCGACTTGCTGGTATTGAGCACAACAACCAGCCCGACGTTGCGCCGCGCCAGGCAGTCCCTGAGGTTCCGCAAGGACGTGACAATGGCGCCGGCGGCAGCGGCATCGCCCGCATCCTTGACGATCTGGTTGAAGTCCTCCTTGGCGAAGAGCCAGCCATCCTTGCCGATAAAGACTTTGTCGGCGGTTCGAAAGAACTGGTAGTTGATTTCGTTGTTGATGCGGATCAGGAGATCGCGAAAGCCGTAGTGATCGTCGAACCAGCCGTTGACGTCGCCCGCGAGCTTCGGGTCCATCGCGGCAAGACGCGGCAGGGGATCGACGAGCGCCCGGAACTCGCGCCGCTCCTCGACCGCCGGCACCGGCACGATGCGAAGCCACATCTGCACCAACGGAGCGGCAAGCAGCGCCGCGAAGGCCAGAACGAAGAGCCGATCGATGCGCGCGCGCATTCTCAGAACCGGAAGTAGAGGAACGGGTTGAAGGTATTGGCGGACAGGAGGGCGGCCGAGTAGACGAACATGACGAGGCTGGCAAGACGGCGGGCCGCAAGGACCAGCGCGCTTCTTTGGGGCAGAAGCCCGATGACCGGAACGAGCGCCAGCACGATCCCGACTGCCAGATACGAGGCCTGGTCCGCCGCAAGGAAGCTGACGAGGCTCGGGCGATCGCCGCCATGCTCGCCTAGCAACGACATCTGCTGGAGAAGCGCAGCCGCATGCGGCAGCGACGTCGAGCGGAAGAAGACCCAGCCGACGACCACCATCAGCAGCGTGTAGGCTTGGCCCGCGAACCCTCGCGGAGCGAGGTTCCACCGGTGCAGGGCGAACCTTTCGGTCATGAGCAGGAGGCCATGATAGAGGCCCCAGATCACGAAGGTGTATCCGGCCCCGTGCCACAGCCCGCACAGGAAGAAGACCAGCACCAGATTGGCATAGGTCCGATACGGTCCCTTCCGGTTGCCGCCGAGCGGAATGTAGAGGTAGTCGCGAAACCAGCGCGACAAAGTCATATGCCAGCGCCGCCAGAATTCGGTGACGCTCTGCGATCGGTAGGGGTGATTGAAATTCTCGGGAAAGTGGAAGCCGAGCAGCAGGCCAAGGCCGATCGCCATGTCGGAGTAGCCGGAAAAGTCGAACAGGATCTGGATGGAATAGGCGATTGCGCCGAGCCATGCCACGCCGGGCGACAGCTGGTCGGGAGCAAGCTTGAAGACGGCGTCGGCAATCGCCCCGGCGTGATCGGCAATGATGATCTTCTTGCCCAGTCCCAACGCGAAGCGGGCAAAGCCGTCGCTGACCATCGCCATGGAGACGTAACGCTTCAGGATCTCGCCGCGAATCTCCGCATAACGCACGATCGGCCCGGCGATGAGCTGGGGAAACAGCGAATGATACATGCCGAATTCGAGCAGCGATCGAGCCGACCGGCAGTGTCCGGTGTGAATGTCGGCGATGTAGGAGAGCGCCTGGAAAGTGAAGAACGAGATGCCGATCGGCAGCACCACGTCCGGGCGAGGCAAGCCATGTGCCGACAGCGCACCCCCGGTCAGGTCGTTTGCCGCGCCCCAGAGGAAGCCGGCGTACTTGTAGTAGACGAGGACGGCGACATTGACCGCCACCGCGAGCCAGAAGACCGCGCCCGAAAGACCTCGGCGCCCCGCGGTCGCCTCGATCGCCCGACCGGCGGCATAGTTGAAGATGATCGAGCCGATCAGGACGAGGACGATGGGGCCCGCGCCGAACTCGTAGAAGAAAATGCTCGCCAGAAAGATGAACGGATTTCGCGCGCGATATGGCAGTAGATAGTAGATGGAGAAGAATATCGGGACAAACGCGAAGATGAACAGATTCGAGCTGAACACCATTTCGCGGGGGCCCCTCGGCGCAAATTCCGCGCACGGTTTAAGTCAGCGCGAGCCACCAGACAAGAGGCTGGGCCGGTGAGGTCGGTGCAGAATATTGAGCTCAGGCAGCAGCATTCGACCTGAGCCCTCGACGCCTCGACCGCGGCACCACGCCCAGCGTTGACGAGCCACCTCGCCGCGGCCCATGATCGTCCCGTTGAGATGGCGGCTTTTGTTGGCGCAGGGGTCGCCGGTTTTGTGACGGCTGATCGGCAAGAGTGGGAATTCCGATGTCGGAAAGTGTGAAGAAGCCGCAGGTCGGTCCGGCAGACCAGCGTTCGGCGAGCGAGGGGTGCCGCCGGCGCGCCGGCATGCTCGCCACATCGGTCCTGGCAGTTCTCGTCACGGGGTGTTGGGCGTCCGCGGGGGCGAGCCTCTCCGGCGAGCGATTGCCCGCTGCGGCATTCGGCGAAGCCTTCGTTGCACCGGCGTCCTTTCGAAGCCCCGGCGAGGTTTTCCTGGCCCGGATGGCGGGAGGTACTGGCCACGCTCGCGTCGAACGGATCGCCGATGCCGAGGCCTGCGATTCCTTTTCCGACGACGAGGAGGCCGTGCAGGTCTGCCGCGAACATTTGCAGCAGCTGGCTCGGCTGGCGGAACAAGTGGCGCAGCGCACGCGGGAGCTGGCGCTGCTCGACGAAGAGCTCGGCGAGAGGCGCAACGCAGTCGCCGGTCAGGCCGAACTGGCCAAGCAGGTTGCCGCATCGCGCGACGCGCTGCAGCGGCTGACCGAGGATCGAGCCGGGATTGAAAAGGAGATCGCCGAGGCAACGGCCGATCGTGATCGCGTCAGGACCGAAACGGAGGCTGCGCAGAACGCCAATGCCGAGCTGCAGCGCCAGGCGGCAGAACTCGGCGACGAGGCGAGCCGGAAGGGCGCTGAACTCGCAAATCTCGACGGGCAGCTGCAGAAGTCGCGCGACGAGCGGGACGAGCTTGCCAGGCAGCTTGGCGATGCCCGGGACAATCTGGAAGGGCTCGACGCGCGCCGGGCCGAAATCGAGAAGGCGGTTGCCGCGGCGACCACCGACCGGGATCGGCTCACCAGTGATCTTGCCGACGGACGGAAGCAATCGGCCGAGCTGGAGCGAAAAGTCGCCGACCTCTCCGACGAACAGGCCAAAAAAACCGCCGCGCTCTCCGGGCTCGACGACAGATTGCAGAAAGCGCGCGAGAGCGAGGCCGATCTGAACAAGCGGCTTGCCGGCCTTGGTGAGGATCTGAAGGGACTCGATGACAAACGCACCGGGCTCGAGAAAGAGATCGCCGATGCGACAGTCAGGCGCGACGCGCTGAACTCCGAGACCGAAGGCAAGCAGAAGACGCTCGTCGAGGCGGGTGACCAGCTTGGGCATCTCAACGATGACATCGCGGGCAGGACCGCAGCGCTTGCAGCCCTCAACGCCGATCTCGAGAAGGGGCGGGAGGCCAAGGCGCAGCTTGAAAAGCAGCTTGCCGACGACAACGACGCGTTGAAGGGCCTCGGCGAACGGCGCGCCGAGGTGGAAAAGGCGACCGCGCTGGCAATTGCCGATCGCGATCGACTGACCGGCGAGGTGGATCAGGAACAGAAGCGGACGGACGCTCTGCAAGAGCAGCTGGCAAAGCTCGTCGATGCGGTGAATGCCAGGACGGGAGAACTCGCAAGCCTTGACGAGCAGCTGACAAGATCGCGCGATGCCAAGGCGAGCCTCGCCAAGCAGGTGGCCGATGTGGGCGACGGGCTGAAGCTGCTCGATGAGAGGCGCGCGGTGATCGAAAAGGCCGTCGCCGAGGCAACCGTCGACCGCGACCGGCTGAACGGTGAGGTGGACGGGGCGCAGAAGAAGGCGGTGGAGCTCAAAGTGCAGCTGCCCAAGCTGAGCGACGAGATCGGGAAGAAGACGGCTGAGCTCGCCGAACTCGGGGAGGAGCTTCGGAAATCCAGCGATGCCAGGGCATCGCTCGAGAAGCAGCTGGCCGATGCGCGCGACGCCTTGAACGGTCTCAACGATCAGCGGGCCGAGGTCGAGCGGGCGGTCGCCGAGGCGAGCGCCGATCGCGATCGGCTCGACACGGCGAGGGAGGCTGCACGCAAGGCCAACGAAGACCTGCAAAAGCAGATGGCCGACCTTGCCGATCAGATCGACCGGCGCAAGCAGGACCTCGCAGACGTTGGCGACCAGCTGCAACGCGCCAAGGGAACGCAAGCTGATGCCGAGAAGGAGATCGCCACGCTGCGTGACGATCTGGCGCGGCTGAAGGAGCAGCAGGATCAGATGGAGAAGGCGGTCGCCGACGCGACTGGGGCGCGCGATCGTCTGACCGGCGAGGCTGAGGCTGCCGCAGGCAAGCGTGCCGAGCTGCAGCGCCAGCTTGCCGGACTGACCGATGACGTCAACGGCAAGACCGGCGAGCTCGCGCGCCTCAACGGTCAGCTGCAAGCCTCGCGCGAGGCCCAGGCGCAGCTCGAAAAGCAGCTGGCCGATGCGCGTGACGGCGTAAATCAGCTCGGCGAGCAGCGCGGCGACCTCGAAAAGAAGATCGCCGACGCGTCAGCCGAACGCGATCGTCTCGGCGGCGAGGCGGAAGACAGACAGAAGAAAATCGCCGAGCTGGAGGAGCAGCTCGCGCGGCTTGTCGATCAGCTCGCGCAGAAGACCGCCGACCTTGATGCGCTCGACGGCAAGCTGCGCAAGGGCAGGGCGATGCTGACGAAGCTGCACGCCCACATCGCGGTGCGTCGCAACCAGCTCGGCAGGCTGCGCAACGGCGAGCCTGCGCCGGCATCCGGGCAGTACGGCGGGCCCTAGGGCAACGATCCACCACTAAGGCGCGATGCTGATACTTACGGCGTCCGTCGCCGTGGGCAGGGAGGACAATTCTCCCGGTAAGGCGCTCCAATTGTCGCGTTGCAGCCGGCTTCTCGATCAAACGTAGGCTTGGTCCCGCCCACGCGGATAGCACGTTATGCGCATATCGTGCTATCTCGGGCTCAGGCAACTTTCGGAGCACGCTCATGAATGTATCGGTCGGCAGCCGTTGGGAAGCCTTCATCGAGGATCTCGTCAAGCAGGGGCGCTATGCCTCGGCCACCGAGGTGATGCGCGAGGGTCTGCGCCTCGTCGAGGAGCGCGAGGCCAGGCTGAAGGCGCTGCGGGAGACAATCGAGGCGGCGATCGCCGACCCGCGGCGATTTTCGCCCGAGGAAATGCGCGCGAGCATCGATAGGAAGCACGCCGAGCTCAAAGCGCGAGGGCTTTAGTGCGTCGGCTGGAGTACACCGCCGAGGCGCGCCAGGACTTCGAAGAAATTTTCGAGTATCTCGCTATCCAGATGGGCGGGTCGGACCTCGCCGCTCATTCGTTGAACGCATCGAAGCGCAGTGCTCGAAGCTTGCCACGCTGCCCGGCATTCTCGGCCGGCCCCGGCCGGAGCTTCGCGCCGATCTGCGCAGCTTCCCTTTCGGCGCCTATATGGTCTTCTTCCGCTACCTCGAAGACAAACTCGAGGTCGTGAAAATCGTTCACTCCCATCGCGATCTTGACGCCCTGTTCGGCGAGCCCGGTGACTGACGCATGGTCGGCGCCGGCACGGACAGGACCAAGCCTCTCATCACCGGCGGGCCGGCGATCGTGCTGGTGCGCCCGCAGCTTGCCGTCAATGTCGGCATGGCGGCGCGGGCCATGGCGAATTTCGGCCTCTCCGACCTGCGGCTCGTGGCGCCGCGCGGCGACCTCACGCGCGAGGACGCGCAGGCCGCCGCGGCCGGCGCACTCCACATCTTCGAGCGCGCCCGCATCTTCCCGACGCTTCCTGCTGCCGTCGCCGACCTCAATGTGCTGTGGGCGACAACGGCGCGCGAGCGCGGCCAGGGCAAGCACATCGAGGCGCCTGCCGCCGCGCTGCCGCAGATCGCCGCGCGCCACGCGCAGGGCGAGAAGCACGGCATCCTCTTCGGTCCCGAGCGCACCGGGCTCGAGAATGACGAGGTGGCGACGGCCGATGTGATCATCACCTTCCCGGTCAATCCGGCCTATGCCTCGCTGAACCTCGCCCAATCGGTGCTGCTCGTCGGCTACGAATGGTTCCGAGCGGCGCACGGCGACGCGCCGCCCTTCGAGCTCGTCGCGCGCTCGCCGCCGGCGCCGCGCGACATGGTGCTGTCTTTTTTCGAATATCTCGAAGAGGCGCTCGAACGCTCGGGCTTCTTCCGGCCGGAGGGCAAGCAGCCTGTGATGCGCCGCAATCTGCGTAACATTTTCCATCGCATCGGCCTCACGGAGCAGGACGTGCGCACCCTGCGCGGGGCCGTCGTGCGCCTCGTCGAGGGGCCGCGCGCCGCGCCGAAGACGCGCCGGCGGCCGCGGGGCGAACGCCAATCGCCGCCGGAGTCCGAGGCGTAACCTCGGCACGGGTTGTGTCATCCCGGCCGGAGCGAAGCGGAGGGCCGGGATCCGGCTCCGGCTTCGGCGCCTGACGCCGGATCTCCGGATAGCGCTTCCGGAATGACGACGGCCGGTCTGTTTATTATTTAGATACATCCCATTGCGCTTCGGAAATTCAGATATATCTTACGACAGGTTTCGCGAGAAGAGCTCGCGAGCAGGCAGCACACAGGGAGCTTTGCCATGTTCCATGGATACGGCCGGCGCATGCTGGCGCGCGGCGATTTCCGACTGATCCTCCTGGAACTGATCGCCAAATCGCCGAAGCACGGATACTCGATCATCGAGGAAATCGAACGGCTCACGGGCGGTATCTATTCGCCGAGCCCAGGCATGATCTACCCGGCGTTGCTCTTCCTGGAGGAGGCCGAGCTGATCACTTCGACGCAGGAGAACAATCGCAAAATATATCAGATAACGGAGCGCGGCTCCGCGGTGCTGGCCGAGAACCGCGAGCGCATCGACATGATTCTGGACCGCGTCTCCCGCGTCGGCAGCTTCTTTGCCGGCCGTCACGGACGCGAGGGCAGGCGTCCGTTCTGGTCGCGCGAGGAGGGCCGCGAGGAGAAAAGGGGGCCACCACGGGATTTCGTCAGCGTGGCGCTGACCTCGCTCGAATCGACCGTCGGCCTGGCGCGCGGCCGCGTCCCGGAGGCGGTCCTCGTCGAAAAGCTCAAGGAAGTGGAGCGGGCAATTGCGGAAGCGGCGATGGCCGCGCCGAAGGAGGGGTGAACGAGTGGGAAGAGGGGCGCAATCCTGGCACCGGCGCCGGCGACCCCTCGCCCCGCGTGCGGGGAAGTAACGTGAGGGGCCGGTCGCAAGTGCGCGCACTGGCTTTGCCTGGGCGCGCGGTAAGGCTTGCGTCGAAGGCGCGGTCGGCCTGCTCGTAGGTTTCGCCGGCAA
>JAFAME010000212.1 GCA_019233695.1 Methylobacteriaceae bacterium | reverse complement strand
CGCTGCCACGTGGTTTGCGACCTGGGTTTACGCCATGTGGGGCCGTCGGATCGTCGATCCCAAACTCAATCCGAAATTTGTGCGGCGCTTGACCGTTCAATATGGCGGCTCGGTTGCGCTGTACCTGATCGCCTTCCTCCTCACGGTTGCGGTGAACGTCTGGGCCGGCCTTGTGCTGGCGGTCGGCTTGACGCTGCTTTATCTGCTTCCGCCGCCGCGGCCGCGTTATGACAGGCCAGCCTGACTGTTGCGATGGCGGGATTAGGACTGGAGAATGCCTGCGAACGCAGATAATCGCGCCGATCGACCCTCGCCCCGCCGGTTCGCCAGCGACGAACTCGATACTCGCCCGGTCAGGCCACGCCGCTCACATTGCTTGTATTCACGTTCCTCACCGGCACATGCACGGCGCTCGTTGCGCCGGCGTGGCAATCGATCGTGCCGCAGGTCATGCCGAAGGAGAACCTCGGCCCTGCCGTGGCGGCCAACAGCGTAGGGGTGAACATCAGCCGCGCGGTCGGACCGGCCGTCGGTGGCGTTGCGCCGCCGCACGAACTCAGCCGCTACTGGGACGAAACGGACATTGCTTTCGTTTCGCATCACGCCGCTGGGTTTATGGGTACACGACCTAGTCCGGTCGACATGGCTTGCCACGAGCTATCGTTTGAACAAAGCGCAAGCTAGCCGCGTCACGCGAATACTCATGTGCCCTGCGATTCTTACCGAAATTTACACTCGGATCGCAAGGGTGGCGGTGAACCTTGGTCCTCCACTCGCGTTAAATGTCCGTGACTAAGGAGAGAACCTTCTGGTCCGCGAAGGACGGGCAGGAACGACCCTCGATAATAGTAGTCAACCGGACTTGATAACGGCGCTGATTGGGCGGTCCCCTCAGAGCGGAAGCAATCAAGAATACAGCGAATCTGACGCCCTCCCCTTTCGAGGGCGGTGGGCCTGCCCGCCGCGAGCACCCATTGCTTAAAGCGGACGCTTTGACGAACGAGTTACATAGTTGGGCGCGGCCATGACAGAGCTTCTCTTTCATCACGAAGTCAACTTGTGAGGTTAGTATGAGCCAGACAGTCGGTGATTTCGTTGTCGAACGACTACACGCATGGGGCGTGAAGCGCATCTTCGGATACCCGGGCGATGGCATCAACGGCGTGTTCGGGGCACTGAACCGCGCGGACGGCAAAATCGAGTTCATCCAGGCGCGGCATGAGGAGATGGCAGCCTTCATGGCGAGCGCGTACGCCAAGTTCACCGGCCAACTTGGCGTGTGCATCGCAACCTCTGGACCGGGCGCTTCGCATCTACTCACCGGCTTATATGACGCAAGGCTTGATCATCAGCCGGTGCTGGCCATCACAGGACAGCAGTCCCGCAGCGCACTCGGTGGGCACTATCAACAGGAACTCGATCTGGCAGCCATGTTCAAGGACGTGGCCGGGGCCTTTGTGCAGCAAGCGTCTTCGCCGGCGCAGGTGCGCCATCTCGTCGACCGCGCGGTGCGCATTGCCCTCGGCGAAAGACGCGTGACAGCGATCATCTTGCCCAACGACCTGCAAGAGGTGACTTATCACGATCCACCGCGCCAGCACGGAACCGTCCATTCCGGCATCGGATACAGCGACCCCAAGGTCGTGCCTTATGATATCGACCTGAGCCGGGCCGCCGAAGTCCTGAATGCGGGCGAGAGGGTAGCGATGCTCGTCGGCGCGGGCGCCCTTAATGCCACAGACGAAGTGATTGCTGTCTCCGATCGCCTGGGCGCCGGCGCCGCCAAGGCACTGCTCGGCAAAGCGGTGCTTCCAGATGACCTGCCATGGGTGACCGGCTCGATCGGCCTTCTTGGCACCGAGCCAAGTTATAAGCTCATGACCGAATGCGACACGCTTCTCATGATCGGGTCGGGGTTCCCGTATTCCGAGTTCCTGCCTGAAGAAGGCAAGGCGCGCGGAGTACAGATCGATCTCAAACCCGACATGCTCTCCTTGCGCTATCCCATGGAAGTGAATCTCGTGGGCGACGCGGCTGAAACGTTACGTGTGCTGCTGCCCATGTTGCAGCGGAAAAGCGACGGGGCATGGCGCAAGGAGATTGCGGCAAACCTGAAGGCGTGGTGGAAGACACTGGAGGATCGCGCGCTGGCAAACGCCAATCCGGTCAATCCGCAGCGAGTGACGTGGGAATTATCTCCGCGTCTGCCGGACCGCGTGATCCTGACGAGCGATTCCGGTTCCTGCGCCAACTGGTACGCGCGCGACATTAAGATCCGGCGCGGCATGATGGCGTCGCTGTCAGGCGGCCTCGCATCGATGGGAGCCGCCGTACCTTATGCCATCGCTGCCAAGTTCGCCCATCCTGACCGGCCTGTAATCGCGCTGGTCGGCGACGGCGCTATGCAGATGAACAACATGGCCGAACTGATCACGGTCGCAAAATACTGGCAGAAATGGGAAGATCACCGCTGGATCGTTTGCGTCTTCAATAACGAGGACTTAAACCAGGTCACCTGGGAGCAGCGGGTCATGCAGGGTGATCCCAAATTCGACGCATCGCAACAGATCCCCAATGTGCCCTACCACCGGTTTGCCGAGCTGATTGGCCTTAAGGGGATTTACGTCGACCGCCCCGATGCGGTCGGGCCGGCTTGGGAAGCCGCCCTCGCCGCCGATCGACCCGTTGTGCTGGAGGTAAAGACCGATCCCGAAGTGCCGCCGCTCCCGTCGCATATCACTCTCCAGCAGGCCAAGAACCTGACCGAGACGCTGATCAAAGGCGATCCGCGCGAGAGCGGCGTGATTGCCGGTACGGCACGCCAAGTGCTTAGCGCTATCCTGCCCGGCGGGAAGGACTAGGGGTGCCGTGTCTGTCAAGGCGCCAGTGACCACTTCGTTTTGAAGCGTTCCCTTCCTTCACAAAGCCGCGGTCCCGCATCAAATATTGCAGATTGGCCCTCACGCGATGCGCCATGCCGTTATAGAGATCCGGGACCGCCGCCAGCACCCTCCGCGCCGGACCGCCGTCGACGGCTACCTCCTGCCGCACTCGCCTCAGTATTCGTCGGCGGCACGCCGACCTGGGGCGGAATTGGCACGGTGGTCGGCGGCGCCATCGGCGCCCTGATCGTCTCCTTCATCCAGACGGGGGTGGTCGGCGCCGGACTCTCCGGCTTCTACGTCCAGTTCTTCAATGGGCTCATCATCATCCTCTCACTGATCGGTCACCGCTGGAACCAGGCGCGCTACCGTTAGCGCGAAATTACGGTCTCGACCGAACACAAGCCAAGATGGCTCCCGACACACCCCGACACACCCGGCGAGTCGCCTCGCGAAAACTCGTGATTGTTGTGATCCGGCCTGCCCCGTGGGTCAGATCGCGGTATTGTCGCCACCTTTCAGCTCAAGAGAGACCCTCTGATTCACCGGGGGAGCACCGAGTTGATCGCGCGACAGGACGTCGGGGCGCGCCCATGCGCGGCGCGCCGATTCGGAAAGAACGAGCCCATGACCCGGCCGATCGGGCGCATATATCCAGCCGTCGCGGATCTCGATCGGCTCTTCGACAAGGTGGTCGTAGTTCTGGAACGAATACTCGAGCCACTCGACCTCAGGCAGCGCGCACGCCATGTGCACGCCAAACTCGAGGAAAGTGTTGCCGAGCGCGACCGGGATTCCCAGTTCGGCCGCGAGCCAGCCGATGCGCATGACGTCGGTGACGTGTCCGTGCACGTTGAGGATGTCTGCGCCGCCGGCGAGCATCAGCTGCCGCTTACCGGCGCCGTCGAGATATTCGCCCGAGTTGATCAGCGTCCAGGGAACGGCTTCGCGCAGCATGCGCAGGCCTTCGAAATCGCTGCGAAGGATCGGATCTTCGACCCAGAGCAGGTCATGGCCCGCCCCGCGGATCGCGGCGAGCTTGATCGCGGCCTCCTTCGCGCCCCAGGCCTCGTTGGCGTCGATCATGATTTGCGCGCCGGACCGCAGCTGGCCAGCCAGGAGCTTCAATCGGAAAAGGTCCCGCTCAAAATCGGGATGGCCGACTTTCATCTTGAAGGCGCGATAGCCGATCGCGGCAGCGTGGGCGAAGAACGTATCGAATTCGGAATCGCTGAGGTGATAGTCGAGACCGGACGCATAGGCGCGCACGCGCTTGCGCCGGCTCCCCAGAAACCGATGGAGCGGAAGCCGGGCCTGCTTGGCGGCAAGGTCCCAAAGCGCCACCTGGATCGCCTCTTGGAACGGCAGGCTGTAGGGCCGCTGATTGCCGCCGCGGGCGCGGTCGACACGATGGATCAGGGCCATCGCAGGCTGGGCGGCGAGCCGGGGCCAAGCCTCTTCCTCGAACACCCGCGCGATCTCGTCCTGGGCGGGCAGAGGATGGAACAGCGCCTGGATGAACCCCAGGCCGGCTTGGCCGTCATCGGCGATCAACTCCAGCGCGGCGACGTGCACGGCGTCGATGCGGACCTGGCTGTCGCCAACGACCCGGTCGCGGGCGAACTGAAACCGAGTGATGCGACAGTCCGCGAGAACCATGAGGCGTCCCCTATGATATCGTAACAAAGGATATTTCACCGTCCGGCGTTTGATATTTCAGTGTCGGCATGGGAGCAAGGCCTTGGCGCGTCGCTTTTCGCGCAGCGCTTGGCTCGCTCTGGCTCCAGCCATTCAGGCCGCGACGATGGTTCTGTAGGTGGCTGCCTTGAAATGGAGTTCGAGATTTGTCGTGGCGGCGTCCGCGTCGCCTTTTTCGAGGCTCTCGATGATGGCCAAGTGCTCCAGCGTCGAATCGAGGATCCGCTTGCGTGCAGCGGTGCGGTCGTGGACCTGGCGAGCCAGATTGATATTGTCCATGATGCGCTCGTACACGGCCGTGATCGCCTGATTCTCCAACGACCGAACAAAGGCCAGATGCAATTCGGAATCCAGGTTGGAGAAGGCTTGCTCGGTCTCGGCGGTCAAATCGCCCTGACCAAGTTGATGATGAATCTGCTCGTGTTTTTCACGAATATGGCGGAGCCACTCGCGAGGGACCACCGGCGCGAACACCCGGACGGCGTGGAGTTCGATGACGCTCCGGAACTGAAAATTCTCGCTGATGAATTTGATTTCCGGGTAGACGATGCGGATCCCGGCCCGGCTCTTGACCTCCACAAGCCCGAATTCCTCCAAGAGGACGAGGGTTTCCCGCAAGGGAGTGAGGGAGAGTCCCAGGATCGCGCAGAGCTTGTTCTGGGTGACAATCATTCCCGGCTGAAGGGACCCGTCCTGCATCGCTCGTCGAAATCGGCGATATCCTGCCTCGTGATTGCTTTGGCTCACATGCGACCTCATTAAGAAGCCCGGTTTCCCACCCCTCAGAATATCCGAAAGCAGAAAGGCAAAAAAAGCGCCTTGTGATATTTGACATGTGTCATGTAATATCGCAACGCGCCAAACGGGAACAACACGCCCGGGCGCTTCTGGCCTCGAGCCAGGACCCGCGTCAGCGACCGCGCCTCGTGATGCAGGCCGGTCTGACGCCGGGCCTCGTCGAGATTGCAGTCGCGCCGCCCCAAGGCAGGCAAGCGAAGGGAGGTTAGTCAATGGATCGACGCACGGTTCTGCGAGGGATGGCGGCTGCGGCTGCGGTCGGGACGCTGCCGGCCGGCATGCTTCGTGCAGCCGACCTCACCGATAAATACAACGGCACAAAGCTGAAGGTTATGCTAGGAGCCGGAGGCGGCGCCTTCGACGTTTATAAGAAGATGACTGAAAAATTCACCCAGCAAACCGGGATCAGCTTCGACTACGCCGTTTACCCCGACGCCGACTATTATACCAAGATCGTGTTGGATGTCACGAGCGGGACCAACGCATTCGACGGCTACCTCTTCACTTACTTCTGGAAGGGCGAACTCGAGGCGGCTTTCGCCAATCTCGAGAAGCTGGCGCCGACCATCGAATCCGCGCCGCCGCTCGGTCTGGCCGACTATCCAGGTGACGTGGTCAACGCCTATGGCCGATCCAACGGCAAGCTGATCGGACTCCCAGTCCTGGGCGACGCCACGATGTTTGTCTGGAACAAGGCCGAGTACAAGGAGGCCGGTCTGGACCCGTCGGCGGCGCCCAAGAGCTGGGAAGAGGTGGTCGCCAACGGCCGCAAACTAAAGGCGGCCGACAAGAACGGCTTCGGGCTGCCGGCCGGCAAGGGCTATCAGGTCGCCTGCGTCTGGCTAATCCTGTTCGCCAAGTTCGGCGGCGAGTATTTCGGGCCGAATTTCACCCCGCAGTTCAACTCCCCCGCCGGGCGCAAGGCGACCAAGTTCATGGTCGATGAGCTCCAGCCGCTCGCGCCGAAGGGAAACCTGACCTGGGACTTCTCGGAAATGCTCGACGGCCTGACGACCGGCGTTTCGGCCCAGGGCATGATGTGGCCGGGCGGCTTCGGCAAGATGCTCGACCCCAAGAACTCCAAGGAGGCCGGGAACCTCGCTTTCGAGGCGACGCCCGACGCCTCCCTGCTCGGCGGCTGGTCGGTCGGCGTCAACGACAAGTCGGCCAACCGGGACGCGGCGGTCCTGTGGGCGGCGTTCCTGGCCTCGGCCGAGGCGCAGAAGCAGGGCCCGGCCCCGGCGCGCATTTCCGTCCTCAGCGATCCGGAACTGGTCAAG
>JAFAME010000426.1 GCA_019233695.1 Methylobacteriaceae bacterium | reverse complement strand
TCTTCGCCGGTCGCGGCATTGAGCGCATAGAGGTGATCGAACGCGGTCGTCACATACATGATGCCGTTGACGACGATCGGCGAGGTTTCGAGGGACTCGATGACGTCGGTCTGGAAAACCCAGGCCGGCCGCAGCTTCGAGACATTGCCCAGGTTGATCTGGCGCGAGGGATAGAATCGCGTCTGGTGGTAGTTGCCGTTGGTGAGGAGAAAGTTGTTGCCGTCGTTGGCGGCGCGGCTCAGCATGTCCTGCGTCACGCTGCCGAGGTCGCCGTACAGCACGGCTTTCTTGACCTCATCGGCGCCAGCCGGGCTGCACGTCGCCCATGCCAGGAACGCCGCTCCCGCGGCGGCCGAGACAAGGCCCGATGCTTGCGAAGCAAGTCTCATATGTCCCCTCCCGATAGCGACCAAGTCTGCTGGTCTGCGCCGCGACTATAAGCTCAGTCGTTGCAATAGCGGAAGTCCCTTTCGCCGAATTCTGCCGACTTGAGCCCGGATCCGCCAAGGCGGCGGCAATGCCGTCCGTTTGTCACAAAAGCGCTGGAGAAAATGCACTCCTTGGTACACAATGACCAAAAATCGATCAGTTGGGCGTTTCGGGCTCGAACAGAATGCTGTCAAGTGACGTCCCGGCCGGAGATGCGAAGAGCCGGTATCGGGGGGAAGGGAATCGACAATGAGTGCATACGAGACCGCTGCAGGCGGGCACGGGGTCGGGTTGCTCGATCGCCAGCGCATCATCGCAGGCCCCGGCTTCAACCGCTGGCTGGTGCCCCCGGCTGCGCTCGCCATCCACCTGTGCATCGGCATGGCCTACGGCTTCAGCGTGTTCTGGGTGCCTCTCGGGCGCGCCGTTGGCGCGGCGAGCGGAACCGGTAAGCCGATCGCTTGCCCGGGCGATGCCACCACTTTCTTCGGCAAGGTCGGCATCACGGCGCATGCGCTGTTTGCCACAGACTGCGACTGGACGCAGTTCGACCTCGGCTGGATGTACACATTGTTCTTCGTGTTCCTCGGCGGTTCGGCGGCGATCTGGGGCGGCTGGCTCGAACGCGAGGGCCCGCGCAAGGCCGGCGTCGTGGCAGCGCTGTGCTGGTGCGGCGGCCTCTTGATCTCGGCCTTCGGGGTCTCTGTCCACCAGCTCTGGATGATGTGGCTCGGCTCCGGCGTGATCGGCGGCATTGGGCTCGGCCTCGGCTATATTTCGCCGGTGTCGACGCTGATCAAATGGTTCCCGGATCGGCGCGGCATGGCGACCGGCATGGCTATCATGGGCTTTGGCGGGGGCGCGATGATCGGCTCGCCGCTCGCCAACATCCTGATGAACCTCTTCAAGACGCCGACGTCGGTTGGCGTCTGGCAGACGTTCGTCGCAATGGCCGCCATCTATTTCGTCTTCATGATGGGCGGCGCCTTCGGCTATCGCCTGCCCCAGCCGGGATGGCGGCCGCAGGGCTGGACGCCGCCCGATCGGAACAACGTCATGATCGCGCGCGGCAACGTGCATCTCAAGGATGCGCACAAGACACCGCAGTTCTGGCTGATCTGGATCGTGCTCTGCCTGAACGTGTCGGCGGGAATCGGCATCATCGGTGCCGCCTCGCCGATGCTGCAGGAGACTTTCGGCGGCCAGCTGTTCGGCGAACCGGGCGTGCAGTTCACCCAGTTCACCGACGCCCAGAGAGCGCTTGCGGCAGCCGTCGGGGCGGGCTTCGTCGGGCTGTTCTCCCTCTTCAACATCGGCGGCCGGTTCTTCTGGGCCTCGCTCTCCGACGCGATCGGCCGCAAGAACACCTACTACTGCTTCTTCGTCATCGGCGTCGTCTGCTATGCGCTCGCGCCGACGCTGGCGCATCTGCACTTTCTGGCGTTGTTCGCCGTCAGCTTCTGCATCATCGCCTCGATGTACGGCGGCGGCTTTGCGACGGTTCCGGCCTATCTCGCCGACATGTTCGGGACGCAGTTCGTCGGCGCGATCCACGGAAGGCTGCTGACGGCCTGGTCGACGGCCGGCATCCTCGGGCCGGTCATCGTGAACTACCTGCACGACAGCCGCATCGCGGCCGGGATCCCCCGCAACCACGTCTATCGCCAGATCTTTTACGTGCTGACGGCGTTGCTGGTACTGGGCTTCATCGCCAACCTGCTGATCGTCCCGGTCGCGCGAAAGTGGTTCATGAAGGAAGAGGATCCGGCAACGCCCGTCTCGGGACAGGCCGCCGCCAGACCTGCAGCCTGACTGGAACGGGGGATCGTCATGTCGATTGCTGCAATGATCCTGGGCCTCATCGGAAGCATTTTCGGCCTGGGGATGGGACTCTTCGGATATGTTCTCGGGGGCGCAACTGCGGGCCTGCTCTCGCTGGCAGCCGTCATTCTGCCGCTCGTCGGCATCATCGGCGCCAGCATGGAGCGAGCCAACCGGCCGGTTGCCGGCATCCTGATGGTCGTCAGCGCGCTCGGGATGGCGTATGCCTTCGGCTTCGGCTTCTGGTCGTCAGTGCCGATCGTGCTGACCGGGGTCGGTGGCATCTTGGCGCTTGTCGGCTTTGGATCCGACGATTCAGGCGAGGCGATCGATCCCAAGGTCGCCTATGCCTGGACAGCCGTCGGCGTGCCCATCGTCTGGGGCGTTTGGGTCACCGTGCAGAACGCCGCGAAGATCTTCCAGTAGGGGCCGGCCCGGCTGCGGAAGCTGCCGATGGCCTCCGCAACCCGATTCATCGAGTTGACGGTCGCTCTCGCCTGCGCATGAAGATGGGCAGGATTTTCTGCCGCCTCGCGGTCATCCCGGTCCGCCCATATTCGGCCGGACCTCGCGAGCCGCGAGCGGATCATGGGAGGCTCGGTCCAGGCAGGAGCGACCAGCGCGCCGCTCGATCGGCGCGCGAGGTACGCTGCAGGAGGGCTGAATGCAAATACCGCGCAACGCGATGCTGCTTCGCATCTTCCTCGGCGAGAACGACCGCCACGGGCATGCCCCGCTCTACGAGGCAATCGTGCTCAAGGCGAGGGAACATCATCTCGCCGGCGCGACCGTGCTGCGCGGGCCGATGGGCTTTGGCCATTCGAGCCGGCTTCACACCGCCAAGATCCTGCGCCTGTCCGGCGACCTGCCCGTCGTGATCGAGATCGTCGACAGCGAAGAGCGGATCGCGAGCTTTCTTCCCGTACTCGACGGCATGATGCGGAGCGGGCTCGTGACCCTCGAAAAGGTGCAGGTTCTGGTCTACGGCGAGACCAGGCTGACACCGCTTTCCGCCTGACACGAACCGGCACGCAACTGTCGGCGACGCCGGCACGATCTTCCGCGTTCTTCAAGAAAAGACGGCTTCCGGGTGACCTGCGCAAACGTTTGCGGAAGTGCATTGACATCGCAACTGCGCTCGCGCATTCATAGGTTGCTTCGGCCGCGCGCGGCCCCGCGTTCTCGTATGGAACGAGGGACCCGGTATCGCCGAGGCGCCAACGTCCTGGCCACAAGACATAACAGACCTGGAGGAAAACGTGACCAAACGCTTCTCATGGTTGTCTACGTCCGCAGCGGCTCTGTTTGCGATCACGCTGCTGGGCGGTGCGTCCGCCATGGCGCAACAGATCACCGTCGGCCTCATCACCAAGACCAATACCAACCCCTTCTTCGTCAAGATGAAGGAAGGCGCCGATGCCAAGGCCAAGGAACTTGGCCTCAACCTGCAGAGCTTTGCCGGCAAGTACGACGGCGACAACGAAAGCCAGGTGGCAGCGATCGAAAGCCTGATCTCGGCCGGCGCCAAGGGCTTCGCCATCGTGCCGAGCGATTCCTCGGCCATCGTGCCGACCATCAAGAAGGCGCGCGATGCGGGCCTGCTCGTCATCGTGCTCGACACCCCGCTCGATCCGATCGATGCGGCCGACGCCACCTTCGCCACCGACAACTTCAAGGCGGGCCAGCTGATCGGCCAGTGGGCCCTGAAGACCATGGGAGACAAGGCCAAGGACGCCCGCATCGCGTTCCTCGATCTTGCCACCAACCAGCCGACGGTCGATTATCTGCGCGATCACGGCTTCATGAAGGGCTTCGGCATCGATTTCAAGAATCTGAAGCACTACGGCGACGAGACCGACAAGCGCATCGTCGGGCATGAGATGACCGCCGGCGCGGAAGAGGGCGGCCAGAAGGCGATGGAAACCCTTCTCCAGAAAGACCCCAACATCAATCTCGTCTACACCATCAACGAGCCGGCCGCGGCCGGCGCCTGGCATGCGCTGAAGGCGGCCGGCAAGGACGACGGCAGCGTCCTCGTCGTCTCGATCGACGGCGGCTGCCCGGGCGTCAAGAACGTCAAGGCCGGCATCATCGGCGCGACCTCGCAGCAATACCCGCTCAAGATGGCCGCGATGGCGCTCGAAGCTATCGCCAACTATGCCAAGACCGGCAAGAAGCCGGAAAAGACGCCCGGTCTCGACTTCTACGATACCGGTGCGACGCTCGTCACCGACAAACCGGTGGAAGGCGTGCCCTCGATCAAGACCGAGGAGGGCCTGAAGCTCTGCTGGGGCTGAGGTCGGGCACCGTGCCTGCAGTCATGCGCGAACCATTGGGCGAGGGCCACCGGCATGGTGGCTCTCGCGTTTTCCAGGCTTCCCCCGCGGCGCGAAATCCGTCTAAGCTGCCTCCACAGAAGGTGAAGGCGCCCGCGGCGGGCTGATCGCTCGGGCGCCCGACAGCGGGGAGGCCGCTCATGAACAGCACGAGCGACGTCACGGATCCGCCCGGCGGGCCGGCCTCCTTCGAGCGCGTGCTGCCGAAGGAAGATACGACCGTTGCGGTGTTCGAATCGCACGACAAGACGCTGCTGACGCGGCTTCAGCACTTTCTGCACGGCCATCCGACGGCAGTTCCGTTTGTCGTCCTCATCCTCGGCATCCTCGTCTTCGGCGCCCTGGCGCTGTTGGCGCAGAGCGGCGTCTCGTTCGTCGCGCCGTCGAGCCGGAACTTCTTCCTGCCCTCCAACCTGTCGGTCGTCCTGCAGCAGGTCACGATCACCGCGATCGTCGGCATGGCGCAGACCCTGGTGATCCTGACGGCGGGCATCGACCTTTCGGTCGGGGCGATGCTGGTGCTCTCGCATGTGGTGATGGGCCGCTTTGCGGTCATCTACGGTTGGCCGATCGAGCTTGCCTTTCCGCTGGGATTGTTGCTCGGCACCGTGTGCGGGCTCATCAACGGCTCGCTCGTGACCTATCTCAAGCTGCCGCCGTTCATCGTGACGCTCGGCACACTCAGCATTTTCGGCGCCCTCAACATCTATTTCTCCAAGAGCGAAACCATCCGCGAGGTGGACATTCAGGACGCCGCGCCGTTCCTGGAATTCATGGGAACGGCCATCCGGTTCGGCACCGCCCGGCTGATCTACGGCTCGATCCTGATGCTGGCGATGGCGGTCTGCTTCTGGTACGTGCTCAACCGCACCGCGTTCGGCCGCCACATCCATGCAACGGGCGATGATCCTGATGCCGCGCGCCTCGCCGGCATCAACACGGACCGGGTGCTGCTCGCCGTTTATACGATCGCCGGCTTCATCTGCGCGGTGGGCGGCTGGGTGATGATCGGCCGGATCGGCGCCGTGAGCCCGACCGCCGGCGGCACCGCCAACCTCGATTCGATCACGGCCGTCGTCATCGGCGGGACCAGCCTCTTCGGCGGGCGCGGCTCGATCCTAGGCACGCTCATCGGGGCGCTGATCGTCGGCGTCTTCAGGAATGGCCTCGCGCTCGCCGGTCTCAGCGATCTATGGCAGGATTTCACGGTCGGCGTGCTGATCATCCTGGCCGTTTCGATCGACCAATGGATTCGCAGGGTTTCGGCATGACCGACGCGAACGCTTCCCAACCGGTCCTGCAGGCCCGCGATCTCGTCAAGCGCTACGGTCGGGTGGTGGCGCTCGACCATGCCGACTTCGACCTTCTCCCGCACGAGATCCTGGCGGTGATCGGCGACAACGGCGCCGGCAAGTCGACCCTGATCAAGGTGCTCTGCGGCGCGGTCATTCCCGACCAGGGCAAAGTGCTCCTGGACGGCAGGGAGGTGCACTTCAAATCGCCCATCGAGGCGCGCTCGGCCGGCATCGAGACGGTCTATCAGAACCTTGCGCTGTCGCCGGCGCTGTCCATTGCCGACAACATGTTTCTCGGGCGCGAGCGCCGCAAACCCGGGCTCATCGGCAAGCTCTTCCGCACGCTCGACCGCGCCCGCATGCAAAAGGAAGCGCGCGAGCATCTGAACGCCCTCGGCCTTTTGACCATCCAGAACATCAATCAGGCGGTGGAGACGCTGTCGGGCGGCCAGCGCCAGGGCGTCGCGGTCGTGCGGGCGACGTCGTTCGGCAGCCGCGTCGTCATCATGGACGAACCGACCGCAGCGCTCGGAGTGAAGGAATCGCGCAAGGTCCTCGAACTGATGCTCGATGTGAAGAAGCGCGGCCTACCGATCATCCTGATCAGCCATAACATGCCGCACGTCTTCGAGGTCGCCGACCGCATTCACATTCATCGGCTCGGTCGCCGCATCGCCGTCATCGACCCGCGGAAATACACGATGTCGGATGCCGTGGCGATCATGACCGGCGCGCAGAAGGCGCCGGCCGAGGCGGCCTGAGGGCGGGGCCGTCGGGCCACCTCCCGCTCCAAGTCGACCATCTAGCGGATTCTGGTCCAGCTCAAGCCCTGCGCGTTGACCGGTCCTGACGCATCGGCCTGAAACTCGATTCGCTCCACCTTGCCGAAATTCGGATCGGCAGGCGGGTAGGGATTGCACATGCCGAGGGTGCACACCGAATACGTCTCGCTGCGAAATTCGAGCGTGCTCGGCTCGGTGAAGCGATAGTGACCGGTGATGACGATGGTGCCGCTTGCTCCCTGGACGCCATTGCCTCCCTGGGACAGGATTTCGGTCCGGAAGCTTCCGTCGGCGCTGAACGCCGTGGTGAAGACCGCGCCGATCGACAGGCCGGTCGACGGATCGACGGTCGGCGGCGAGACGGCGCGCCACACGCCGATGATCGGGCTCTGTTGCGCCGGTGCCTGCGGCACGAGCGCGCCCGCCGAGATCATGACGGCCATCGCCAGCGTCTTCATTTTCTTCTCCTGAGTTTCTTCGCGGAACGATCACCGCGAACAGAGAGTGCCTTAGCCGAACAAACCCAAGAGCTCTGTTCCCGCGGAAACACCCCGGCCCGAGGGACCGAAAGAGGCATTCTCGCATTTTGAATGAAGGGCGCGGCCTCCTTCTCCCCCTGGGAGAAGGGGCGCCCGCAGATCTGAAGCGATTTTTACATGCCGCTTTGTGGCGGGTATTGTCCACTGGCCCTTGGGGCGACCATGGCAAGGAGGGCGGAGGCGCAACATGCGGGTGCTCAGAATTCTCGCCGCGGTGTTCGGCTGCTGCGCGGCGCTTGCTGCGTCGGCCGAAGATCGCGTGGTCGACTACAGAAATGACGACGCGCGCATGAATGCCGCCATCGCACGCGCCCAGGCGACCCTCGCCGCATTCGATGCGGCGCTCGACCGCGGAGACGGAACTCGGCACAGCATCAAGGTCCGCGTTCCGTATGGCAACAATTCGGGCGAGCACATCTGGCTGATCGACGTCAAGCGCGACGGCGAGGACTATTCGGGCACGGTTGCGAGCGAGCCCGTCAACGTCACCTGGGTCGTTGCGGGGACGGTCTATCGCGCCGCCAGGCGCGACGTCTCGGACTGGATGTATGATGACGCCTACGGCACGCACGGCGGCTTCACGGTGCGTGTCATGCTGGAGGACCTGCCGGCGCAGGAGCGGGCGAAATACAGCCTGAAGTTCGTGGATTGAGCCCGCCGCCGATTGCCAAGGTCGACGTAAGGCTTATCGTCATCGTCGATGCCGGCGTTGTGCCGCGTTCCCGCCTTGCGGCAATGGCGCTGCAGGCTGCCGAGGGCGGCGCGACGCTGATCCAGTATCGCGACAAGAGCCCCGATCCGGTCCTGCTGGCGAGCACGGCCCGGGAGATTGGCCGCGCGCTGGCCGGCTCGCCGGTGCCGCTCCTCATCAACGACCATGTCGAGGTCGCGTCCGACGTGGGCGCCGACGGTGTCCACCTCGGGCAGGAGGACATGGACCCTCGGCGCGCCCGCGAGCGGCTGGGGCCTGATGCCATCCTCGGCCGCACGATCAAGACCATAGGACATGCGAGCGCGCTCGCGGGCGAGCCGGTCGACTATGCCTGCATCGGCGGCGTCTTTGCGACGTCGAGCAAGGTCAATCCCGATCCCCCGATCGGCCTTGCCGGCCTGTCTCGCCTGCTGCGCGAAATCCGCCGCCTCGCGCCGCACCTTCCCGTCGGGGCGATTGCGGGGATCACGGCGGCCAACGCCGCCGAGGTCATCGGCGCGGGCGCCGACGGGATAGCAGTCGTCAGCGCGGTCATTACCGCCGCGGATCCGCGCGCGGCAGCGCGCGAGCTGCGCACGATCGTGGAGGCCGCGCAGCAGCGGCTCTGCGAAGAGGCCGGCCGCTGAGGCGCTGTCCGCGTCTGCCATGCAAGTCGACGCCTGCCGTCGGGCGCGGCCCGCCCGACAAACATCGGTCAAATTGCTCAGGCAGCGCTTGCGCGATGCTAAGCTGAAAAAGGGGGCGCAATCGGTGAATCGGCGCGCGTTCGTCGGCATCATGGGCGCGGCCGCCGCGATACTGGCGGCGCGGCGGGGGCACGCCGCCGCACTTTCGGCGGACACAGTTTCGCGGGCCGCCGCCCCGCCGACCTATCCACCAGCCGAGAAGGAACCGGGACGTCCGTTCAAGGACTCCAACTTTAAGCTTGTGGTGCTCGACGCCATGCGCGAGGCCAAGCTCATCGATCTTGGCAGCCCCAGGCAGCTTGCCGAACATGTGCTTGGAAATCCGGTCGACCTCACGCGCGAAGGGCATCGCCTCATCCGGCCGGTCTACGATTATCTCGCCCGCTATCCGGTGACGCAGCGTGAGCTCGATGCTGTCGAGCAGCTTGTCTTTGACGGCGGCGATGCAATCTATCCTTACATCTACTTTTTCTGGGACGGCACGACAAGCGACTTCGATGTCGTCAGTCTGGAAGGGATAGAATCGCTCCGCAATCTACGCAGGTTCAACAGCATTGCCCTTTTGCGTGACACGGATCTTTCTCGTCTCGGGAGACTGTCGAAGCTCGAAGCCGTCGATTTGAGTCTGGATCATTACAGGAACTCCGAAGCGCTTCTGGATTTGCGCGAACCTGCGACAGGTCGCCTTCTTCTCCGGGTCGATACCTGCCGGTGTTTGGCTGAAGCTGGTCGAAAAAGGCGTCCAGGTTAAAGTTAATAAGTGAGCTGCCGTTGCTTTTCTCATGACGGGCCGGGATCTCACCTCGGCGACAGCGACCAGTAGAGCGTGTAGAGAACCACCCAGAAGCCCGCCAGGATCGCCAGCCGGGTCGATTTCTTCAGGAAGCCGAGGGCGCCGGAGACTGCCGCGGCAAGGATCGTCGAGAGCACGAAGCGGGTGAGCCGCGTCACGAACGAGACGGCAAGGAACGGCGCCAACGCGACGCCCGCCTGCGGCACCATCGCTGCGAAGATCTTGTAGGGAACGGGCGAGGGGTTCATGCCGCCGTTGAACACGGCAAACACCCAGTTGCCGCGCATTCTTTCAGCCACCGAGGCGATCATGTCGGACGAGATCGCCGGAATTTTTTCAAGAATCGCCAGGACTGCGGCAGGGTCCTGGGCCGACCAGGCGACCATGATCGCCCCGCCGCAGACGGCCCCGATCGCGCTTGCCGGCGCCAACACCAGGGCGCGTCGCCAGCCGTTACGCACCGCAACGAAGGTGAGGAAGACGTCGGGGACGATGAAGAACAAGGTGGCCTCGGCCAGTCCCCAGGCGAAGGCGATCGCCACCATCAGCGCGGATGGCCGTTCGCGGCTCAGGTCCATGGCGGGAAGCGCCCTTCGGAGGCAAGGCCCGAGATCCGGGCCTCGAGCGTCGCCATGAATGTGTCGATGGCCCCCGGCCACCTGAAGCTCTCGCCCACAAAAATATCGCAGAAGAACGGCACGAGGAGCCACGAGCCCTTCGGCAAGGCCTTGCCGAGCCCGTGCGTGAAGACCGGCACGACGGGCGCTTCCGGAAAGGCGCCCGCAAGATGGGCAACCCCGCGCTTGAACGACGACAGGCGCTCGGGCTCTCCGCGTGTGCCTTCCGGAAACAGGATCAGAATCTCGCCGCGTTTCAGGGCCTGTTTGCACGGCTCCAGCGGATCGCGCTCGCGATTGCCCCCTCGCACAATGGGAATGATGCCGACGAGTTCGTTGGCGATAAAGCCTTTCAGCCCCCCGGTCATGAAATAATCGGCGGCGGCGACGGGCCGCACCTTGGGCAGAAGTGCAAGCGGCATCAGCGACATGAGCGTCAGCGTATCGAGGTGCGAATTGTGATTGGCGACGATCACCGCCGGCCCGGCCTCGGGCAGGAGCTGCCGGCGGCGGACGTTAAGGCCGAGAATGACAAGGACAACGGGCCGCACGACGGCGGCAAAGAACAGCTGCTTCAGCAGGGAGCCAAATCGTGCCCGCCGAGGCTCGGTCATGGGCAACGCGCCATCGGGGCGGCGGGCCGGCTCGCTCATGAGTAGAAGAAATAGCGGTAGGCGTGGGCAAACACCGGCACGGCATAGGTCAGGCTGTCGACGCGGTCGAGGATGCCGCCGTGGCCGGGGATCATCGAGCCAGAATCCTTGATTCCGAGATCGCGCTTGACCGCCGACATGGTGACGTCGCCGACGAAGCCGGCCGTCGCCAGCATGGCGCCTGCCGCCAGCGACCAGAGATGCGACATCGGCGTCAGCATCGGTCCCGTGATCGCGGCGAGCGCTGTCGTCGTCAGCAATCCGCCGAGAAATCCCTCCCATGTCTTCTTGGGACTGACTTTTGGCACGATCCTGTGGCGACCGAAGAGCTTGCCCCAGAAGAACTGCGCCACGTCGTTGAATTGCGTCGTGAAGAGGAGAAAGCACAAAAGTCCGGCCCCGCCCGCAACCACGTTCTGCCTGTCGCCCGACACCAGCAGATAGGCCATGTGGCTCAAGGTGAAGACCGTCATCATCATGCCCCAGCTGACGATCCCGACAGCGCGCAGGAACCCCTCGGTCTCGCCGCGCAGCGCCATCGTCATCGATACGAAAAGGAACATCCAGACCGGGATGAACACGATGAACAGCCCATACCGGTTGATGTAGGCCAGGTAGAACTGCACCGGGACGGCGAGATAGACCCAGAGCAGCGTCGTCCGATCGACCCGTCGGGTCGGCACGAGCGAGAGGAACTCCTTCAGCGCCAGGAAGCTGATGAAACCGAGGAATGTCACGGCCATGCCGCGGCCGATGAGGATCGTCACCGTGAACAGGCTGACGATCCACCACCATGATCTGACGCGGGCCGAGAGCTCCTGCGTCGCCTCGGCGCCGCGCCGGCGGGCAATCAGGCCGACGACGATCGTTGCAAGGATGAGGACGCCGTAGACGATGGCGAGCGCAGCCAGAACCGGCCAGGGCTGACCGAGATAGAGCGTCACGCCTCACGTCCTTCCGCCAGCGCGCCTCGCGCCCGGTTGAAGATCGTTGCCCCGGCCAGCGCGACGACGGCGGAAACGAAGATGGTCGACCACAGGCCGGCAGGGAGCCCGCCCCCGATCAGAACCGCGAGCAGGCCGAATACGGCTGCGCGGTCGCTTTTGCCCATCGGGCCGTCATAGCGCCGCGAGGCGCCGACGGTCGGGCCGAGGGCGCCCGTCATCTCGCCGATGATTCCCAGCGCGACGGCGACGACGATGAGTGAGGCCGACAATCCCGGCACGAGCGCAAGCGGCAGGTAAAGTGCTGCATCCGAGACGACGTCGCCGACCTCGTTGAGGAGGGCGCCGAGGCGCGATTTCATGCCGTGCTCGCGCGCCAGCATGCCATCGATCGCATTGAGCGCCATGCGAATGAAGAGGGTGATCGGCAGGCAAAGGAGCGGAACGCGGCTGTGAGGGCGCGAGGCAATCCATGCTCCATGAGCGAGGCTGAGGAGCAGGGCCGCGAGCGTGACGGCATTGGCCGAAATGCCGATGGCGGCAAGGCGGCGGCAGACCGGGCGCAGCAGGTTCTGGAAGCGCGGTTTCAGATCATAGATCGACGTCATTGCAAGAGCGCACCGCGCCAGACGGTCGGGCCAAGGTCGGAGGCGAATAGCGGCTCGCGGGTCCTTCCTGTCAATGGCCTGCGAACTGTATCGGCGTCATCCCGGCCGCAGTGAAGCAAAGAGCCGGGATCGGCACCGGATCCCGGATAGCCGCTAGGGCGACTTCCGGGATGACTGGATATGTTCGGTGACTGGCACTCGGATTGGCGGCGCTCCCCGGGGAAGCCGTCCGCGGCTTGTAAGCCTTCGCCTCGCCTGCTACCTCTCGCCTCGACCATCCCCATCATTTTTGCGATTGCGAAGGCGCAGGCGACCTATGGCGCGTCAATTCATCTATCACATGCGAGGCCTCTCCAAGACCTACCCGGGCGGCAAGAAGGTCTTGGAAAACATCAACCTTTCCTTCTACCCGGACGCCAAGATCGGCGTCCTCGGAGTCAACGGCTCCGGCAAGTCGACGTTGATGCGCATCATGGCCGGGATCGACAAGGAGTTTTCTGGCGAAGGCTTCGTGGCCGAAGGCGCCCGTGTCGGCTACCTGCCGCAGGAGCCGCGCCTCGACGAGAGCCTGTCGGTTCGCGACAACGTCATGCTCGGCGTCGCCGACAAGAAGGCCATCCTCGACCGCTACAACGAGCTCGCGATGAACTATTCCGACGAGACGGCGGATGCCATGACGCAATTGCAGGACGAGATCGAGGCGCAGGGTCTGTGGGACCTCGATTCGCAAGTGGACCAGGCCATGGACGCCCTCGGCGTGCCGGACGAGGCGGCCGACGTGAAGACGCTCTCGGGTGGCGAACGGCGGCGCGTGGCGCTCTGCCGGCTCCTGCTCGAAAAGCCGGAACTGCTGCTTCTCGACGAGCCGACGAACCATCTCGATGCTGAGACGGTGAACTGGCTCGAAGGGCATCTGCGCGCCTATCCGGGCGCCATCCTGATCGTGACGCACGACCGCTATTTCCTTGACAATGTGACAGGCTGGATCCTCGAACTCGATCGTGGTCGTGGCATCCCTTACGAAGGCAACTATTCGGCTTGGCTGAAGCAGAAGCAGCAGCGGCTCTTGCAGGAGGGCCGCGAAGAGGAAGCGCGCCGCCGCCAGCTCGAGGCAGAATCCGAATGGATCGCCTCCTCGCCGCGCGCCCGCCAGGCCAAGTCGAAGGCGCGTATCCAGCGTTACGAGGACCTTGTCGCCAGGCAGAGCGATAAGGCCCCGACGGCGGCGCAGATCGTCATTCCCGTGGCCGAGCGGCTCGGCGGCAACGTGATCGATTTCGCACATCTGTCGAAGGGCTTCGCGGACCGGCTTTTGATCGACGATCTGAGCTTCAAGCTGCCGCCCGGGGGCATTGTCGGGGTCATCGGCCCGAACGGTGCGGGCAAGACGACGCTGTTTCGGATGATTACCGAGGAGGAAAAGCCCGACACCGGCACGATCGCCATCGGCGACAGCGTCCGGCTGGGTTATGTCAATCAGTCGCGCGATGCACTCGACGGCAAGAAGACGGTCTGGGAGGAGATTTCGGGCGGCGAGGAGGTCATCTACCTCGGCAAGCGCGAGATCAACTCGCGCGCCTATTGCTCGGCCTTCAATTTCCGCGGCAGCGACCAGCAGAAGAAGGTCGGCAGTCTGTCAGGGGGCGAGCGCAACCGCGTGCATCTTGCCAAGATGCTGAAGTCGGGCGCCAACGTCCTCCTCCTCGACGAGCCGACCAACGATCTCGACGTCGACACGCTGCGCGCCCTCGAAGAAGCCCTTGAGGATTTCGCCGGCTGCGCCGTGATCATCAGCCACGACCGGTTCTTTCTCGACCGCATCGCCACGCATATGCTCGCCTTCGAGGGCGAGAGCCACGTCGAGTGGTTCGAGGGGAATTTCGCCGACTATGAGGAAGACAAGAAGCGGCGGCTGGGCATCGATTCAGTGATCCCGCACCGCATCAAGTATCGGAAGTTCTCAAGGTGACGAGCGGGGGCGTGACAACATAGACGTCATTGCCACGGAGCTGCCGAAGCAATCCAATTCCCTCAACAAGAAGACTGGATTGCTGCGCGTGCGCTCGCAATGACGCAAGTGCGATCCTCTTGCGATCTCGCCCTAACTGCGAAAATCTTCCTTTCTCAACCAGAACACTTCGCCCTTGCTCTCCTGTGTATCGAGCCACAGGAAGGGCAGGCGCGGGAATGCCTCTTCGAGAATCCTGCGGCCGCTCCCGATTTCGCACATGAGCGCGCCGCGTCGGGTAAGGTGGCGCGGCGCAGCCGCCAGAATCCGGCGCACGAGGTCGAGCCCGTCGCGACCGCCGGCGAGCGCCATCGCCGGCTCGTGGCGATGCTCGGGCGGCAGGCCCGCCATGGCCTTCTCGTCCACGTAAGGCGGGTTTGTCAGGATCAGGTCGTAGCGGCGCCGGCCGACGGGATCGAAGAGATCGCCTTCAAACAGCACGATCCGCCCGCCGGCGCCGCGCTCGGCGATGTTGCGGCGGGCAAGTTCGAGCGCCGCGGCCGACAGGTCGACGGCATGGATCTCCGCGTTGGCAAACACTTCGGCAGCAAGGATGGCAATCGATCCGGAGCCGGTGCACAGGTCAAGGACGCTTGCGACGGCCGTGGGATCTTCGATCAGGCCACCGTCGCCGTCGAGGAGGTCCGAAAACAGAAGCTCGGCAATGAACGAGCGCGGGATGATCGCCCGCTCATCGACGTGGAATGGAATGCCAGCGAGATAGGTCCGGCCGAGGAGGTAGGCGGATGGCTTGCGGGTTGAAATGCGCTCCTCGATCAGGGCGAGAAGCCGTAAGCGTTCCGGCAGCGTCAGGCGCGCATCGAGGAACGGATCGAGCTTGTCGACAGGCACGCTCAAAGCCTCCAGGAGGAGGAAGGCGGCATCGTCGAGAGCCGTCGTTGTGCCGTGACCATAGCTCAGGCCCGCGGCGGTAAAGCGGCTGACGGCGAGGCGCAGATAGTCGCGCAGCGTCACGAGTTCGGCTGCGAGACTTGCCTGATCGGGGTCGGGCTTGTTGTCCTGCATGGCCCACTAAATGCCAGCCGGCCTGTAAGCCGGGTTCTGTAGGCGCTCATCGCGCCCGACGGCCATTCCTCTGCGACGGCCGTTGCCGGCCGCCTCGTGCAACCAACCCGGGCGATGGCCCGGAGACGGGCCCGGAACCGACTGCCCGAAGGCGCCTGTTCCTCATCGCCCCTATTCGGTCTTGCTCCCGGTGGGGCTTGCCGTGCCGCGGGCGTTGCCGTCCGCGCGGTGCGCTCTTGCCGCACCCTTTCACCCTTGCCCCGCATGCGGGGCGGTTTGCTTTCTGTGGCGCTTTCCCTGGGGTCGCCCCCGCCGGATGTTATCCGGCACCGTGTCTCCATGGAGCCCGGACTTTCCTCTCCCGCCAGGGGAGCGGCCGTCCGGCCGGCTGGCCGCGCTCACATAGGCGGTCCGGCCGCGGACGGCAAGTCGGACGGACGCTGCGGGTGGCGCTCATGGCCCCGCCATGATCGCACGCGCTCTTGCGCAATAGATGCGGTTGGCGGCGCTGAACCTGGTTGCGCCGAGCCCCGACTGGTAGCGCATGACCGCGCGGCAGATGTCGCCGCCGCCAAGCCGATAGGCTTCCGCGAGGTACTTCATGCCGAAGCGAAGATTGGTTTCGGGGTCGAGCAGCGCCGCCGGTGAGCCGCTGAAGCCCATGCCGCGGGCCGTCTGGGCGCGCAGCTGCATCAGGCCGTAGTTGCCGGCATGAACGATCCCGGCATTGTATCGGCTCTCGATGCGGATGACCGCATCGGCGAGCCCGAAGGGCACGCCGTTTTCCGCCGCGTGCCTCGCGATGAGGTCGTGCAGCGGACTGGCGCGATTGACGGCGCCTTCGGTGGGCTGAGCAGGAGGCTCGGTCTTGGCGGGTGCATTGTCGGCTTTGCCGGTCGCCAGCGGCAGCGTGAACAAGGCGCCGAAGAATGTCTTGTTCGTCGGCGGCGGGCTCGTCTGCGGAACGACGGTGCTTTCGGCACTGGCCGCGCTCGCCGTACCGGCCGCAGGAGGCACATTCGGCGGGTCTGCCGAAGGACGTTCATATCGGACGGAAGCCTTTCTGCCCGAGGCCAGGCGTGTGTTCGTCCTCACCCGCCTCTGGCGCTTCACCTTTCCTGAGGGGGCGTCCGCGCCGTCAGGCGCTGCCGACGCGGCCGGCCCGGAAGGCGTCGCACCGGCTGGGGCGGGCGTTTCGGGCTTGGCAGTGGCTTCGCTCGCAGCGCCCCCCGTTGGAGCGGTGTTCGAGGCCGGCGCCGCCTGCGGGCCGGGGGGACTGCTGTTCGCATTGTCTGTTGCGCAGGCCGGGCTTGCAGCCGTCAACGCGATCAGCGCGGTTGCCGCAAGAATGATGCCCAGCCTCGTCAATCTCGCCTCCTTGACGCTTCCTTAACCTTGGCTATTGATTCGGCTCAATGCGGCGCAATGGTGGCGACAATCAGGTCAGTTTTTGTCGATGTATAGACAAGAAAAAATCTGTGCCGAACTTTCGCCCAGTACCTGAAAAGATCCAGGAGACACGATTGGTTTACGATGCACTCGTTTCCATCAAAAGGTCATTTTGATCCAGGAGAGGCAATTCGAAACTTGCGGCCCAGAAAAACAATTGCCACAACGGCTAGTGCGAAGCCGATCGTCTCGGCGTCGAAACGCTCGCCCAGAATGAGGGCGGCAATGGCGAGCGTCACGAAGGTCTGCAGCAATTGCACCTGCGACACGCGGGCGATACCACCGAGTGCCATGCCGGCGTTCCAGGCGACGAAGCCGAGATACATGCTCATGGCGGCGAGATAGGCGAGGGCGGCCCAGGATGAGGCGGCCACCTGCCGGTCAGGCCCGGGCCAGAGCAGGATCGTTGCCGGCAGCGTCACGGGAAGCGTGATGACGAGCGTCCAGGAGATGACTTCCCATCCGGGCATGGTGCGGGAAAGCCGCCCCGAGATCGTGTAGCCGGCTGCCGCACAGGCGACCGCCAGGATGAGCAGCAGGTCGCCGGCAGCGACAGGGCCTGTTCCATGGCGCACCGCAAAGGCGACCACGAGCGCCGCCCCGGCGATGCCGCAACCCCAAAAGCCGGCCGACGGGCGCTCGCCGTCGATGAGCGCCGCGGCAACGATCGTGGCAAGCGGCAGCACGCCGACCACAATGCCACCATGCGCGGCGGGCACCGACTGCATCGCCACGCCCGTCAGTCCCGGAAAGCCGCCGACGAGAAGCACGGCCGCAAGGAAAAGCTGGCCGAATTGCCGGCGAGGCGGCGGCTTGCGCTGCAGTGACAGGAGCACGGTCACCGCGATAAGACCGGCACCCGAGGCGCGAGCCAGCGTCAGGAACCAGGGTCCGAGGTCGCCGACCGCGAGCCGGGTCATCGGCAGCGTGGCGCCGAAGATGACAACGGCGATGAGGCCCAGGATGAGGCCAAGCGCCTCGCGAGACTGCACGGAAGACGCACCGATTCGAGCGTAGAATGCGCTGCATGATGCCTGCCGCCATCCCCAGGGATAATCAAGAAAGCTTGATGCGAATCATGATATTGGTGCATGTGATCCGGGCCTCCCGGAAGCGCGGTGGTGACTTCAGCCCACCGGCATGATTTGATGAGAGGCTGGGCTTGGGGGGCAGTACCGGATGGCGCTTGATGGCTTGCACGGCAGGTGCCGGCTCGGCGGAGGACAGGATGAAGAGACTGGTGGCGATTTCTTTGCTCGGGCTGTCGGTTGCGAGCTGCAATAGCCCCGATCCGGGGGATCGGGCGACGTCCGGCGCGTTGCTGGGAGGGGCCGCTGGGGCACTTATCGGCGGTGCGGCGACCGGCAGGGCGAGCGGGGCCCTTGTGGGGGGCGCCGTCGGGGCCGCAACCGGCGCGGTGGTCGGTGCTTCCTCGACGCCTGCGCCGCGGCCGTGCGCACGCTACGGCTATGACTATTACGGCAATACGGTGTGCGTGCAATACGCCTACTGATGGTCTGCACGGCCCTGATCGACGCCGGCGCCTCGCGCCGGCGCTTCCGGGTTGGGCGCCCGATTTGCCGTGAGACCCGATAGCGCGCGCGTTGCCCGGTTCGTGCCCTCGCCGAACCACAGCGAGCGCGCCGCCGGCAAGACCATCGACTGCCTCATCCTGCACTATACCGGGATGCCGTCGGCCGACGCCGCCTTGCGCCGTCTATGCGATCAGCGGGCGCAGGTCTCCTCGCACTATTTCGTCGGCGAGGACGGCGAGGTCCTGCAACTCGTGCCGGAGGAGCGGCGGGCTTGGCATGCGGGTCAATCCTGGTGGGCCGGCGAGACCGACATCAATTCGTGTTCGCTCGGCATCGAGATCGCCAACGGCGGCCATCCCGGCGGCCTGCCGCCGTTTCCTGAGGTGCAGATCGAGGCAGTAGTCGCGCTCTGCCGCGATCTGTGCACGCGCCACGCCATCGCGCCACAGCGCGTGCTGGCGCATTCGGACATTGCGCCCCGCCGCAAGATCGACCCTGGCGAAAACTTTCCCTGGGATATTCTGCATCGCGCCGGTGTCGGCCACTGGTTGCCGCCGGCCGGCGCCGAGGGAGTAGGCTTGCGTCGCGGCGAGGGGGGAGGCGCTGTCGAGGCCCTGCAGCGCACGCTGGCGAACTACGGCTACGAGATCACGGCAACAGGCTCCTTCGACGAGGCGACGGAGTTCGTGATCGCCGCGTTCCAGCGCCATTTCCGGCCAATGCGCGTCGACGGCATCGCCGATGCCGCCACGCTTGCAACCCTGCATGATCTCGTGCGGGCCCTCCCTGCCAGGGGCTATGGGGCGAGCGCGGAGATGAATTCGGGAAGCGGGCGTCCCTGCGAGACGAGGTAGGCAGCCATCCGGCCGACGACGTGTTTCACTGCCGGCCTCCCGGTGATGCGGTCGCGCCAGCGCAGGAGATTGGGGGTGGCCCTTGTCAGGGGTGCGCCCATGCGCTCGCCGAAGAACTGGGCCATGTAGAAGGCGATGTCGGCGTAGGAATAGACGCCGGCGAGGTGATCGCGGTCGGCGATGACTTCCTCGAACTCGCCATAGAAACGTGCGCTCGCCTCGCGGGCCGCGACGGCGGCGGGGTCGTCTGGCCGGTCCTGCAGTCCCATGAGCCGAATGATCTGCGGGAAATAGACTTCGTCGGATTTGAGCTCGAGAAGGCGCGCTCGCGCCCGCGCCGTCACCTCGCGCGGCCAAAGCGGCGGCTCCGGCTTCAGATCCTCGAAATACTCGAAGATCTGAGTGGAGTCGAAGATCTCAAGCCCGCCGTGGATCAGCACCGGCACCTGGCGCTTTGGATTCACTCGCACGACTTCCGGATGCTTGGGCTCGTAAAGCGTCCCCATCCCGAAAGGGACCATGACGACTTCCATGTCGAGGCCCTTCTCCCGCGCGGCAATTTCGGTCTTGGCGCCGAACATGCTCAAGGGCCCCGAGAACAGCTTCATTCCACACGCCGAAGCCGGCATCATCCTCTCCCTGAATCGCGAAAGAACATAAAGCGCCCGTCATCGGCTTCAAATGACGGCGGGCAGGGGGAAACGTCCGAATCGAAAATCGTCATTGCGAGCGCAGCGAAGCAATCCAGCGCTCGACGGCCGCTCTGGATTGCTTCGTCGCTCCGCTCCTCGCAATGACGAAGGACGGCTCCATAGCGCCTCGTTGCTGCGACTCCGCGAATAGAACAAGAGCACGCGCAGCGGGCGCGTGCCCTTGGACATGTGCCTCAGACCAACGGCCGACAGCGCGGCGGTTCAATCGTCGAGATCGTCGCGGCGACCTTCGGCGAGCCGCTCGAACTTCTCGATGATCCGACGCGCGTGACGGATGAAATCATCCTCCTCACGATCGTCGATCGGGGCGTTGCCGAAGGCGGCCGCATCGAGTGCCGATTTGATCTTCCCCGCGAGCTCGTCACGGTCCTCCGTGAGATCGGCGATGGTCTTCAGGTAAGCGTTGTAGGTTGCAGCGTCGCCGGTGATCGACCGATTGGCAAAGGTGAGGCTGTTGCGGCCGACCGAGCCGAGCGTCGCATTGAGCTCCTTATAGACATGAGCAAGATCGATGAAGTTCTGGCGGCTGCGGCGCGGTTCGTTGGGGAGGACGAAGTCTTCCAGCTTCTCGACGAGGACGCGGCCATCATGGACGTAGGTGTCCTTCAGTCCCAGTAGCGCCAGCATGGTCGGGCGGATGTCTGTGTGATCCGAGAAGACCTCGTTGTTCAGCCCGAGCGCCCGTACGCCTGGCCCCACCATCGAGAACCAGGTGCGGGTGATGTCCTTCTGGACGTCGCCGTGGTTCCAGGCGAAGGCCGGCGCCGCCGCCACGCAGCTCGGCGGCTGCGAACAATCGGTGTTCGGGCTTGACGTGAAGAAGAAGAAGTTCGGATCGCCGAACATGGTGAAGCTGGGCGTTCGCGCCGGATCGGCAGTCACCATGTGCAGAAGCTTCATTTCAGCCTGGTCGGCGAGGAACGCCGACAGTTTCTCGGTGCCTCCGGTATAGGGGTTGACCGCCATGAGCAGATTTGCGTCGGTCTCGAGGGTCCGGGTCAGGGAAGCGGTCGGAGTGGGATTGCCGGTGATGTAGACCGTCGGCGCCGAGTCGCTGTGAACGAGGAACGGCGTCGCGTTGTTGCGCTCAGTGAGCAACAGGCGATTGAGCGCCGCATCGACCTCACCCACCAGCGAATACGTGCACGCAACCTTGACTCCGTCGCAGCCGAGCGGGGTCGGCTGGGCGCCGACGAAATGATCGTTCTCATCGGTAACGGTGACGAAAAGGGTGTTGTCCTTGGTGATGCCGTCGGCGGCGAGCCGCGCGAAGAACTTGCCGAATGCCGTGTCGTAGGCCTTGAGCTGAGCGACATATTCGGCCTCGCCCGGACCGAAGGCGTGATTGGGAGCGGGCTGGTTGGTGATCGGGTCGAGCGGCAGCGGGTTGCGGTCGTGCGCGTCCGCCACGTAGACGTAGACGACCGGCACGCCTGCTTCGAGCATGGTCGCGGCATAGCCCAGCGACTGATCGGCCGTCGGACTGAAGACATTCGGGAAACCCGGCCGGCCATAGGCATCGGCAATGACGGTGCCATCAATCCCCTTGACGTTGCCGTTGCTGCAGCCGTTCGGCGCCGCCTTGCAGATCACCGGCGCGACATTGACGTTGCCGAAGAGCGCGTTGAAATTGGAATATGTGCCGGGCTCCTGCGGGAGGAGATCGGGCCTGCCGCCCGGCCCGCTGCAAAGGGCGCTATTTTGTGCACAATGGATGGCAACGCCGAGGTAGTCCGTGTTCGGCGCCTGGCGGGCCGGCTGATTGGGTGGCGTGTTGGGAAGCGACAGCGCCGCCGTGACCGCCTTGTCCTGAGGGGAGCCGACGCCGAACACAGTGCGCACGTCATCGGGCAGGCGCTCGAACTCGATATTGGCGACCGAGAACGCGCCGACGTCGCAGCCCGCGCGAGTATAGGGAACCCAGGGTGCGGGTGCCGTATTGCCCTTCTCGTTGATCATCAGCGGCGTGCCGTCCCCGGTCGTGGCGGTCCAATACAGGAACGACGGGTTGCCGATGCTGACCGAGCCGTCGGGACGGAAGATACCGAAGCTGTTGGCGACCGGCATGCCCATGCGATCACCATAGACGCCGGTCATCGCGGTCAGAAGATCGTCGGCCGTGTGCGAGATCAGCGGCGTCCAGTGGTTGTTGCTGAGCGTGCCATTGGCGAGAATGAACTTGAGCAGGTTCGGCATCTGCTCCACGTCGGATGGCACGTTGGGATTATCGCGTGCGAAATGCACGTTGTCGAAGTTTAGATAGATGACGTGTTTGATCTTGCCGCCTGCCGAGTTCAGGCTGCACGCAGCCTCAGCCTGCGAGGCGGCCGTTGCCATCAGTAATCCGCCGAATATGACTGGCCCTATGAGGCCGAAAGGCTTTTTCAATGCACGCATCATCGCCTCCACTTTGGTCATTGCGAGCGGATATGTCTTTGTGGCGGAAGCCTCATCTCGGATTAAGGGCGCGGATTGTTACTTGCGGATGACGATTGCTTGAACCATGCGTGAAGGTGACGAGTGAGACCCGCTAAGCCAAAGGTATTAGCGACAACCCAAACGACGGCGGTCCGAATGAACAGGCAGCCGCTTCAGGTGCTCAAGTGCCACGGTCCGGCGCCGTACCGCCCCACGTTTCGATCATCGACAATCCATGCGGGAGCTCGAGGCCTCGGACAGCCGCACAGTGGTGAGGCATGGGCCTTGTCAACGTCGCTGACATATCCAGGAACCCCAACACGGCTCGCGAGAGTTGGTTCGTACAAATGAATAAACCTTTCCACGCTTGATGTAAAAATTTCCAAACTATTGAGATATCATTACAAAGTGGTTGTTTGAAACGGTGATTTGTTCATGCGCCACTATTCGCAAGTAGAACCTGTCTTGCTTACAATCGTTGGGGATAGTGCCTCTGGAAAAAGGAGGATAGACATGAACATCCATAAGTTGCTTGCCATGCTTGGTACCGTCGGAGCGATCTCGCTTGGGGCGACGAACGTCGCCTTGGCGCAGAGCGCATCGGGCATCCCTGCTCCGCAGTGGGGTACGGGTCATGACGGGGCCCTGATCACCAAGGCGGATGATCGAGACGACTGGCGTTGGCGACGAGGGCGCCATTTTGGCTGGGGTTTCGGGCGTCCGGACTTTGATGACCGGCGTTTCAGAGACCGTGATCGCGACCGGGATGGCGAGTTCGTCTATCGCGAGCGCCGCGATTACGATCGCTACTAGCGATCGGGAGGCGGGCCGCGCGCACTTCGCGCGGCTCCCGCCTTGTGGTTTGCCGGCGAAGATGGTCTGCTTGCCGTCGCGGGCCTAGGGCACCACGGGAGCGTTGCCTGCGCCAACTGATATTCCAAGGCCCATGTGGAGCCGGTTGGTCACGGCATAGTCGAAGCCCGCCCCGACCGTGCCGGAGCCGCGCAAATCCCCCGCGGAATTGAAGAGGTTATTGAAGGAATCGGAGCCGCCGAAGTAGCCCGCATGCGGGCTGAAATTCGGCTTGGCGAGAACGAGCCCGGTGGTCACATAGGGCGTCAGGCGCCCGAGGTCATAGCCGATCCGGACGTCGGCCGCCCCGTAGTCGAAGCCTCGAAACGGGCCACGACGGAACCAGGTCGGCGCATAGCCGGTCGCGGTATCGATGCCGACAATGAGATTGTTGGCGAATTCGTGATTGTAGCCTGCCGTGACGGCACCCCCGACAAGCCCCTTCGTGCCCTTCGCGCCCCTGAGAGCGACGGCGAACATCTCCGTGCCGACGTAGAAGCCGCTCCAGATCGAGGGTGGGGGTTGCGGATCGAGAGCCAGCGTCGGCAGCGCGGTCGGAAGGTCGCCCGCTTGCGCGCCAAGCCCGAAGCCGCACAGCACCACGCAGACAAAAAACGGTCGGCCGATCATCCGTTTCTCCCGAGATCCGCAACGCGAGGGATCGCCCGTTCCGTGGCCGCCGCCATGGCCGAAGCGGATCCCCGCTCAGTTCAGGGCCAGCCCCGTCGTCAATTGGCCCGCCCCGATGGTGAACGGCGAGCGCCCTTCCGGCAACTCCTGCGGCGGTCCGTTCCTGCCGACGGCAAACGAGGCGATCTGTGTGGCCGTTGGCCCGACGACATAGAGGTAGCGGCCGTCCGGCGATATCTGCAGGTCCTTGCTGTCCGGCGAGCTCGCGCCGTGCTTCTTGGGCGAAGTGCCAAGAAGAACGAGCCTGGCGCCAGGCGCTACCGAGTAGGCGCTGATGCTGTTGCTCACGAAATTTGACGTATAGAGCGTCTTGCCGTCGGGCGACAGCACCGTCCAGCACATGGCTTCCTGATTGTTGGGGTAGGCCACCCCTTCGAACGTCAGGGCCGCCGTGGCTTGATCGACCGAGTAGACGGTCACGGCGCTGCCGCGGAAGTTCGAGACCAGCAGATGGCGACCGTCGGCGGTCCACGAGAAGCCGACCGTCCCGTTGATGCCGATGGGCTTGTGCGGCGATCCCCGGCCCTCCTTCAGCGAGCCGTCGCGCTGCACTGCAAAGGTGCGGACGGCGCCGTCGTTCTGGTAGGCGCTCGTGACCGCAAGGACCGTTCCCTGCGGGTTGAACTCGACGTCGGCCGGGCCGGCGCCGGCCGGAAACTCGACTGTCGAACCGGCAATCGGGCTGAGCCGTCCGTCGCGGCCAAGACGGAAGCCCGTGACGTTGGGCACACCGGCGGGATTGGCCGACGCCAGGCCCTGGTTTGCGACATAGACGAGATCGCGATGCACGGCGATGCTGAGCGGCGTCGGACCATTCGAGGCGAACGGGGAGCCCGCCACCGCCTTGAGCTCGCCCGACCTGCCGATGTCGAAGACGGCAATCGTATCGCTACCCGGGTTCACGGCGAACAGCCGCCGTTGGTCGATGCGCACGGCGCCCTGGGCATCGAAGACCCCCGCAACGCCCTTCCCGCCGGTCGCAACCGGCGCCGTGGCGCCCTTGGCGAGCGTGCCGTCGGCCAACCGGTCGAGAACGATCACGGCATTCGACTGCAGGTCGTTGCTGAGCGTGTAGGCGTGGCCGATGGTGGCGGGTGCTGCCCGAACGGACTCCGCGCTGGTGAAGGCGGCGACAATGGCCAGGGCGAGGGCGGCGGACA
>JAFAME010000316.1 GCA_019233695.1 Methylobacteriaceae bacterium | reverse complement strand
CTCGACGCGCTGCGGGAGCGCCTCGGCCTGACCGGATCGAAGAAAGGCTGCGATCACGGCCAGTGCGGGGCCTGTACGGTGCTGATCGACGGCAAACGCGTGCTCTCCTGCCTGACGTTGGCTGCCGTCGCGGAAGGGCGCGATATCACGACCATCGAGGGCCTGTCGCGGGTCGATGGCCCCTTGCACCCGCTGCAGCCGGCGTTCATCGACCAGGACGGCTTCCAGTGCGGCTATTGCACGCCGGGCCAGATCATGTCGGCCATTGCCTGCGTCAACGAGGGCCACGCAGGTTCGCCCGCCGAGATCCGCGAATTCATGAGCGGCAACCTGTGCCGCTGCGGCGCCTATCCGAACATCGTGACGGCCATCGAACAGGCCAAGACGCTGATGAAGGGGGCCTGACATGCGACCCTTCGTCTATGATCGCGCCACGTCCGTCGAAGAGGCCATCAAGGCGGCCCTGGCGCTCGCCAAGAAGCCGGCAGGCACGGCGGCGGCCGGGCCGGTGAACTTTCTCGCCGGCGGCACGACGCTCATCGACCTGATGAAACTCGACGTCATGCGGCCTGAGCGCGTCATCGACATCAACCCGCTGGAGCGTGCCGGCAGGCAGGGCCGGATCGAGGCCTCGCCGCAAAGCCTGTGGCTTGGGGGGCTTGTGCGCATGGCCGACGTCATGCGCCATCCGGAGGTCGCGCGCGATTACCCGGTGATCGTGCAATCGCTCGCCTTCGCGGCGAGTGCGCAGCTGCGCAACATGGCCTCGCTCGCCGGCAATGTCCTGCAGCGCACAAGGTGCAGCTATTTTCGCGACACCAGCTGGGCGGCGTGCAACAAGCGCGATCCCGGCTCAGGGTGCGCGGCGCTTGACGGCGTCAACCGGCCGCACGCCGTCCTGGGCGTCAGTGATCACTGCATTGCGACCTATCCGGGCGATTTCGCCCAGGCGTTGATCGCGCTCGATGCCAAGGTCGAGATCGCGGGGGTCGGCGGAATGCGCCGCATTCCCTTCGCGGATCTGCATCGCCGGCCGGGAGACGCTCCGCACATCGAGACCGTGCTGCAGCCGGGTGACCTGATCACCGGATTCGAGATTCCTGCAGCGCCATGGACGCGCCGCTCGCTGTACCTCAAAGTACGCGACCGCCAGTCATATGAATTCGCGCTCGCCTCGGCAGCGGTTGCCCTCGATCTTGCCGAGGGCGTGGTGCGGGGAGCGCGCATCGCGCTCGGCGGCGTCGCCACTGTTCCCTGGCGGGCTCGCGAGGCGGAGGCGGCGCTCGCCGGAAAGCCCCTTGACGAGGCGGCCGCCAAGGCCGCCGCCGATGCGGCTTTCGCCGACGCCACACCCCGCCAGCACAACGCCTACAAGGTCCCGCTTGGCAAGGCGACGCTTGCACGCGCGCTGATGCAGGCCGGGTCGATGGAGATCTGAAGATGAGCGCAGCTGCCCCCGAACCCAAAGCCAACATGGGCCCGCCCGAGCCGCGCATCGACGGACGCCTCAAGGTTACCGGCCAGGCGCGCTATCCGGCCGACGTCCCGGTCAGCAATCCCCTCTACGCTTACCTCGTCACCAGCGCCATTGCCCGCGGCCGCATTACGAGCTTCGATCTCGGCGCGGCCCGCGGCGTGCCCGGCGTCGCCGATATTCTCACGCACGAAAATACGCATGGCGACGTGAAACAGCCGAAGTTCTTCGCGGACGGCGGTTACGCCTCGACGAGCATCCGCCCGCTCGATTCGGCGCAGATCTGGCACGACGGCCAGATCATAGCTCTGGTGCTGGCCGAGACCTACGAGGCCGCGCGCGAAGCGGCGCATCGGGTGAAAGTGAACTACGTCGAGGAAACCCCGACGGCGACGTTCGATGACGCCGGCGCCTCGACACAGCTGGCCAAGGAAGCCCGCAAGACCCACGAGGACCCGGAGGTCGGCAACTTCGACGAAGCCTTCCGGACGGCCGAGGTCAAGCTCGACGAATGGTATTCGACGCCGACCCAGCACCACAATGCGATGGAGCTGTTCGCGACGACCTGCGCCTGGGCCGGACCGCAGCTGACCATCTACGAGCCGAGCCAGTTCGTCTACGGCTTGCAGAACGGGGTTGCCGAACAGCTCGGCATCGATCCCGAACACATCCGCGTGGTGAGCACGTTCATCGGCGGCGCCTTCGGTTCGAAGGGCTCGACGACGCCGCGCACAGCGCTCGTCGCCATCGCGGCACGGCGGCTCGGGCGGCCGGTGAAGCTTGTCGCGACCCGCGACCAAGGTTTCACGATTGCAACCTACCGCGCCGAGACCAGGCATCATCTGCGCCTCGGCGCAGCGCGCGACGGCAAGCTCGTTGCCTTGAGCCACGAGGGTTGGGAGGTCACATCACGACCCGATGCCTACATGGTGAGCGGTACCGACACGACATCGCGGATGTATGCGGTGCCCAATGTCGCGACCAACGTTTCGATCGTCCACGCCGACCGCAATACCCCTGGCTTCATGCGTTCGCCGCCCGAGACCCCCTACATGTATGCGCTCGAAAGCGCGATGGACGAGCTTGCGGTCAAGCTCGCCATGGACCCGGTCGAGCTGCGCCGCACCAACGACACGATGAAGGAGCCAATCAAGGGCCTGCCCTACACCAGCCGCTCGCTGATGCAGTGCTTCGAGGAAGCTTCGCGCACGTTCGGCTGGTCGAAGCGCAATCCGCAGCCGGGCTCGATGCGCGACGGCGATTGGCTGATCGGCTGGGGCTGCGCGACGGCCTGCTATCCGACCCATATCGCACCGGCGACGGCGCGTGTGCGCCTCACGCCGGACGGCGAGGCGCGGGTCGAGACGGCCGCCCACGATATCGGTACCGGGACCTATACGGTCATTGGCCAGGTGGTCGCCGAAAAGCTCGGCCTTCCGCTTGAGAAAGTGGCTGTTCTCCTCGGTGATTCCCAGCTGCCCCCGGCGCCCGTGTCAGGGGGTTCCAATGTCACCGCAAGCGTCTGCACGGTGGTCGCCAAGGCGTGCGATGCCATTCGCAGCCGGCTTGGCAATCCGAACGCCGCGGAGTTGATGGACGCCCTGAAGCGGCAGGGCGCAGGGGCGATCGAGGAATACGCCGAAAACGTGTCGAACGGCCCGCCGCCGGAGTCGCTGCCTCTCCTCTACAAGGGGGCAGTCAAGATGGCGGGCGGCGCTACCCTGAAGGATCGCATCCAGTACGCTTTCGGGGCTGAATTCGTGGAGGTTCGTGTTCACGCCCTTACCCGCGAGATCAGGGTGCCGCGCGCGGTCGGCGCCTTCGCGGCCGGCCGCATCATGAACACCCGCACAGCGCACAGCCAGCTGATGGGCGGCATGGTATGGGGCATCGCCTCGGCGCTGCATGAGGCAACCGAGATCGATCGGCGGGCGGCCCGCTACGTGAACGACAACTTCGCCGACTATCTCGTGCCGGTGAACGCCGACGTGAACCAGCTCGACGTCATCCTCGTCTCCGAGGAAGACACCAAGGTCAATCCGCTCGGCATCAAGGGCCTTGGCGAGCTCGGCAATGTCGGCACAGCCGCAGCCGTGGCCAACGCCGTCTTCCACGCCACCGGTCGGCGCGTGCGCGACCTGCCGATCCGGATCGATGCCCTGCTGGCGTAAAGCGCTTGCGCCGCCGGGCGTGCTGCATTGAATGGTCTCACCTTGAACGCTCGTCGCGCGGCCACGAACAGGGTGTTGCCCGGGGAACACACAGAAAAATCTTTTGCTGGGGAAAGTCAGATTTTAGCCAAATTGATAGGGTGTTCTCTATATGTTCTCGCTATGAGGGAGGGCGGATTTCGTGTCCATAGAGCACAAATAGGAGGGAAGAGATATGGACGCCGAAGCCTTCGTTTTGGCATTGCTGGACGCGCTGCCGAAAAAGGAGATACGCGGCCGGAAGCGGCTACAGAAGCTCGCCTTTTTTGCGAAAGCCGCAGGAGCTCCGGTGGAAACCGATTTCTTCCTCCACGATTTCGGTCCATATTCCCCTGCCATTGCGTCTGCCACCCAGTTTCTTACATTGCTTGGGGACCTAAAGGAGCAGGATGTCTCGATGGGTCGCCTGAACAAATTTGTTAAATTATACACTTTAAACCAGAGTGTTTCTATCAGTCCGAGGCTGACCGACGAAGTGCGCGAGACACTTTTGATACTTGATTCGTACTCAACGATCGAGCTTGAAATCGCTTCCACTCTGGAATTTTTCCGTTCTAAGGGCTACGAATGGGATAAAGCTGTGGCAGCAACCAAGCAATTAAAACCAGCGAAATCAGAACGGAACATACTGGCAAGGGCAAGGCAAGCCATAGCTCAGGTCGGCCTCGATGAAAGACGAAGAACGAATCAGGTGTCCGGTCCATGATCTGATAAGCTTTAAGCGCTCGCGCGCGGATGATGCTCTGCTCTGGGAATTGATTCAAAGCAGACCAATTCAGCGGCTACGTCGGATCAAGCAGCTTGGATTCTCTGAATTTGTATACCCCGGCGCCACTCATAGCCGGTTTTCGCATTCGCTCGGGGCGATGCAGATGGCCCGTCGCATGATTGATGTGTTATCAAGAAACCAATCCTTTGATACCTCAGGTGATCATGACAAAACGGCAACGCTGGTTGCGGCACTTCTTCATGACATTGGGCACGGCCCTTATTCCCACGTATTCGAAGATATACTCGATCACTTTGGGATCAAAAGAAATCACGAGGCATTTACGCTCGCTTTGATTGAGGGCACGGAGATAAAGGATAAACTGACTGCAGCGGGATTGTATGAAAAGACGATAAATTTATTTACCAAGGAACCCGGATACAATGTGTTCAACGCGATTATATCGAGTCAACTTGACTGCGACAGATTAGACTTTCTTTGCCGCGATCGATATCATACCGGTATAAGGTCAGCTGCATTGGACCTTGAGTGGTTGTTTGACAGCTTGAGGATTGAGGAAGTGCCGATCGA
>JAFAME010000272.1 GCA_019233695.1 Methylobacteriaceae bacterium | reverse complement strand
CCGAAAGCGACCAGCCACAACATATTCACCGCCAGATGAGCGAAGCCGGCGTGCAGCAGGGAATAGCTCAGGATCGACCAAGGCTTAGGGCCACCGTGGAGGAAAAAGCGGGCGATCTCGGCCTGTTCGGAGGTGCGCGGATCCGCCGAAAGGGCCGCCAGCTGGCGGGCGATGATGCCGGGATCGACGAGCGCCCAAAGCCGCGCCGGCACGAAGGCCAACTGGCGCAGCACCCAAAGATCGCTTTCTTCGGAGAGCGCCAGCCGCCCGACGTGAATGGTGGCGAGCACCACCACGATCACCAGTATGATCGGGGGAACGTTGAAAATCGGTGCCCGCGGCGGTCTCCGTGGCACGGAAGGGAATGTCATCAGCTGTCTGTCGCCGCGAGGGCACCAAGCCTTGAATATGGCGCATCCCGGCGCGGTGACCAACCGGGAGCCGAGCAAGCTCAGGCCACGCAAAATGCATCGGGGAGAGCTCACGGAGCTCTCCCCGCCGATTTTGCGCGCGCCGAGGCGGCAACGCCATCAAGGACGCTGCTCACCCAGGCTGAACATGCATCGACCCAAACAGCGGCGGCGTCGGAGTCGAACCTCGATTCCGAACGCCCGTGGACTGCCGTCTTGCATCGCACAGGTCCGGGCGATCACGGAGCCGGGTGAACTCCTGACGACCTGCGGCGACGTCCAACGTGGGCGAGCATGGGCACGTCGGTGAACAGACCGTCACTTTGACACGGGAGCCAGAAACTCTCAACGCAGACGCGATCTTAACCTTAATCGAAAAGCCGAAGGTGGACGCCGCCCGAAGGCCGCTGGCACAACCCCTGCTCGCCCAGAAGCTCGACCTAGGATGCGATCCTCAAGTGGGTCGTTTTGAAACGCACTGCGCCACTTCGGCCGGCGGGGGAACTCAATGAAACAGGCCGCGACGCGAGAGCTCTATTCGTACTGGAATGGCCTGCGCGGCGAACGCCTGTCCCCAGAGCGGGGTGAAATCGATCCGGCGGCCATCCGCGGCATTCTTGCCGACACCTTCATGCTGGAGGTCGATGCGGCGCGCCGCTATCCGTTCCGCCTCAGCGGAACGCGTCTCAACGCGCTTTTCATGGAAGATTTGAAGGGCCGTTCGTTCCATGCGCTGTGGGCGCGCCGCGACCGGGACGACATTGCTGAGCTGCTCGCAAGCATATGCGACGACGCCGCTGCCGTCGTTGCCGGCGTCACGGCCGCCCCGCCGCAGCGCCCGCACATCGAGCTCGAGCTGCTGCTGCTCCCGGTGCGCCATCTCGGCAAGACACACGCCAGGATCCTGGGCTGCCTCTCGCCTGCCAAGCTTGCCAGTTGGATGGGCCTTCTCGCGGTTGAATGTCTCGCCATGCAGGCCCTGCGCATCCTGCGCCATTCGCGCAGGGACGCTGATCGGCTCGACGCTCTCGCCACCAGTTCGGGCGCAGAAGAGGCCGCCGTTTTCCGTCGGCAGCTTGGCAGTACGAGCGAACCCAAAGAATCTCTGCGACGCGGTCACTTCTTTGTTCACCAACGCGGCCGGTGAGGTCGGCTTGGTATAACGCGAGCGGCGGAAATAATGAGCTGTTAAGGTAAGTCGCATAACGTCCGAAGCTGCCTGCTTGGCATCGCAGAAATCACCGGCCGACGACTTCGATGAACCCCGCAACGACCGCGATAGCGAAGACCGAAGCCCGTCCCGTCGAGCGACGCCGGTACCAGCGCGTCAAAGTCGCCCTGCTCGGCCGCTACATGCTGCGCGACCGCCGGGAATTTCCGTGCCAGACGATCGACATGTCGCCCGGCGGCGTGGCGCTACTCGCGCCAATGCCGGGCGCGGTCGGCGAACGCGTCGTCGTCTATCTCGATCACGTCGGTCGCATCGAGGGGCACGTTGCCCGTCACATGGAAAACGGCTTTGCCATGTCGGTGACGGCACCCCTCCTCAAGCGGGAGAAGCTCGCCGACCAGCTGACGTGGCTGGCGAATCGGCACGCCTTGGGCCTGCCCGAAGATCGGCGACATGAGCGTATTGTGCCGCGGGTCACCCGCACTGTAGTAACGCTCGCGGACGGCCACGAGCTGATCGCTAAGATCATCGATGTCTCGATCTCGGGCGTGGCGGTCGCCGTCGACGTCAAACCGCCCGTCGGCTCGGCCATCACGGTCGGCCAGACGATGGGCCGCGTCGTGCGCACTTTTGACGGTGGGATTGCGGTCGAGTTCTCCCGCCTGCTTCCGGCCGAGACGTTCGGCGACGACGTCCGCCTTTAGTTCCCGCTCATCCTGAAGCGATGGATCGGATACCCGGCAACTGCCGGCATTTGCCCGTTAACCTCGTCCTTAACCCTTTGTTGACCGTCCTCGCGCCGCCTTATTAACGTTCTGTTAACGAGTGCGGCGTGCGGATGGCCAAAATGGTGCGTTTCGGCGTTCTTTTGGGCTTTGTTGCGTTTGTCGGCCTTTTGGGACCTGCCGCCGCCGGAAGCAGCAGCGCCCACGCAAGAATAGCGGCACTGGCAACCGCACCCCCCGCGACGGTTCGCCTTCCGGCAAGAACGACGAGCGCGATTGCAGGATCAGAAACCACCGTGCCCTTTGGCTGGATCGATTTCTGTCGCCGCTACGCGGGGGAATGCGACGTCGAGCCGATGCCCGCTGCGGACGTGACTATCACTGCCGCGACATGGGCCAAGATCGACAGGATCAACCGCTTTGTGAACGGTGCGATCGAGCCCGTCAGCGACATGGACCATTGGGGCGTCATCGATCAATGGGACTATCCGCTCGACGCAAAAGGCGATTGCGAGGACTACGCGCTCCTGAAGCGCAAGCTGTTGATCGAGACGGGCTTGCCCCGGCAGGCCCTGCTGATGACGGTCGTGCGCGACCACGAAGACCAGGGCCACGCGCTCTTGACGGTGAAGACCAACGAGGGCGACTACGTGCTCGACAATCTCAGCGACGAAATCAAGCCGTGGAGCAGCACCGGATATCGCTTCGTCAAACGCCAATCGCAGGAAAACCCCGATGTCTGGCTCACGCTGCGCGGTCCGGACGTACCCGACGTGGCGGCGACCAAATAATTGGTGGGCGAACGGTGGCCGCGTATTCCGTCCCCCCGTGCGGCCATCTCCCGCACGCACCACCGTGGGCCAGGCTGGCTCGCCGTCGCTCGTCTGCGCGAAGTCGAGGACCCAGCGACAGCAGGACCGGTGGTTGCTCCTCCCTGGGTTCCGGCTTGCGGCGAACGAGCGGCTTCGGCAAAAGCAAGCTCGCGCCGAGGTACTGAAGCCATTCCCTTCCACCTTGCGGGTCCGCGATTCACACATCGTATCGCGCCAGCGCCGGCCTCGGCGCCAGTTGCGGCGAGCATTGACCCCCGCAACGATTTGGTCATGGATTAACGGCGCATCCCAAATCGCGAATCGCCCTCGCGATCGGCGTCGACGACTGCCAAACTAACGCTGCTCTGGCGTGTCCCGCCGAGATTTCGCCGGAAGCGGGGGTGGGTCGGCGATCGATTCGGTCACTCGGGAGAGCGTTTCAACCTGACACGCCCTTAGAAAATCGGCGTTTCGGCTCGAGGGTAGGCGGAACCAGAGAAGGCCTTGTGCCGTTGCCGAACGAGGGAGACTCCGAAGATGCGTCTCAAGTCCCCGAACCGCCCATGCCTAGGCCTCGTCGCCGCATGCCTGCTGGTGCCCGCAACATCGAGCGGCACGACGACCGCCGACCACGGATCGGAGACGGAACTGGTCGGCAGCTGGTCCTGCATCACCGTCAAGGAGCGCCAGCCGCTGCGCATCACGTTCCGGTCGGACGGCACCGTGGCAGGGCGAAGCGGCGGCCGGCTGATGGCCGGACACTACGTCGTCAACAACGGCTTCCTGAGCATCTCGACGGCGGATCAGCTCATCTCCGCATTCGGGCTGCAGATAGGTTCCAGGGCAGCAACGGCGAACCTCATGAACGGCGATCGCATCGCCTGCACCAAATGAGCGCACCCGGCGGTGAGATTGCGATCGTATCCACGATCCGCCCTGTCGGTGCAGACATTGACTGACTGCGCGTCGCCTTCCCCTCACCGCGGGGTTCCGACGGACGTCCGCACGACCGATTTGGGCGTGCCCGCTCGCTGATCGCTCCAGGCCACCACGACCGTCTTGCCGAACGTCGTGAGGCTGAGGTAGTCGCCGATCCAGGTGCCGTCTTGAGTGGCGGGCGGGGGCGGCGGTGCATCGGCCGGAAAGATGAAGGGAGCGTCGGAGATCTTGGTGGCCGTCGAGAATCGGGCGCCCCCGTCGTCGCTATAGACGTGATAGAGCGCCGCCGATCCGCCCCGATCGTCGATCCACACGATATGAACGCGACCGTCCTCGTTCACCTGGACGGCGGGATATCGCCAAGCCCGCACCTGATCGGCCGCGCCGATGTGCGTGACCGACCACGTGTTGCCCCCGTCCTCGCTGATCGACAGCACGAGGCCACCGGACACGCTGTCGCCAACGACATAGACGCGCTTTCGATCGGGACTGACGTCCACCCGAACGAGCTTCTGGCCGAAGCGGCGGGTGCGGCGCACAGAAAACGTCACGCCATGGTCCTTCGACGTGTAATAGCCGCCCGGACCGACGATCAACGTCGCCTGCGCCGCCTCGACGACCTGCGGCAGTTCGCCGAGCCCCGCCAATCGTTGCGCGTGAAGGCACGTGCGCCCGTCATCGAGCGACCGGGCAAAGAGCAATCCACGCGCATCTGGCCCGCCGATGTCGGCGCCGATCACATAGAGATCGCCTCCCGCCCCAATGTGGATGCTCGATTGATCGTGCCTCGTCTTGTCGTCCCAAGGCAGGCAGGAGGTATTGGCAGGCTGTTCCTTGTCGAGGCGACGCACGACGATCTGCTGCTGCAGGCGGCCGGCGCTCGAATCGGAATATTGAACATAGGATGCGAACACGCGGCCCTTGCGATCGGCAGCGAGCGCCTGATCACCGGCCGGCTCGCCAAGATCAGGCTGGGCGTCGAATGTGCGGCCGCCGTCTGAGCTGACGAAGAGTCTGACCGCACGCGGCCAATCGATCCAGTTGCCGGTTGCGACGCGATGATATTGGGCATCGATGAAGGCGAGCCAGATCCGCCCCTTGGCGTCGGTCGCCAGCGCCGTCTCACCCTGCTGGTGATCCTCGGGCGGCTGCGCGGCCGCGACGTTCGGGGACCAGGAATAGACGTCGGCCGCGCTGGCGCCGACCGGCAGGAGCATGGCTGTCAGGGCGCCGACAGCCAGGGTGAGAGACCGACATGGCCGCTCGAACATGCGGTTGGCGCGGGCAAACGGCAGCCAATAGGGATAGCTCGCCAAGGGTCACCCTCCACCTGCGGTTCGCGTTCGGCGGAAAAACCACCGCCAGTTTGAGCGCTCCGGTCCGATCGGTCAAAGCCCAAGACACGGGTATCGCATGGGAAGATCACCCCCTGCGCTCCCAACGGTGTCGCGCGAAAGTGAACGCGAGTTGAGCCCGGACTTGGCATCGGCTCGTTAGACTGGCATTCCACTCAGATCGACCTTCCGAAGGACTGGACTCCATGACGCGTTGGATCGGGTTCAAGAAGCTCCCCCGCCTGCAGCTTGCCTGGATCGCCGGGCTGCTCGTTGTTCCGCTTGTCGCGGTCCTCTCGCAATGGCCGGCGCGCGCCACCGACCGCGCAGCTCCGCTGCCGCCTCCCGAGGCGACCTCGCTCCCCCCGGAAGGCGATACCGAGACGGCCGTGCTTTCCGGCGGTTGCTTCTGGGGTATCCAGGGCGTCTTCCAGCACGTTCTCGGCGTCAGGCGCGTGCTCTCCGGCTATGCCGGGGGCAGAAAGGAGACCGCGAACTACGAAGAGGTCAGCGCGGGCGGGACCGGGCATGCCGAGTCGGTTCAGATCACCTTCGATCCGCGAAAGGTCTCGTATGGAGAGCTTCTGCGCATCTTCTTTTCCGTCGCGCTTGACCCGACAGAGCTCAACCGCCAGGGACCGGACACCGGCACCCAGTATCGCTCGGAGATCTTTTACGCCAACGAGGAACAGCGGCGGATCGCGGCAAGCTACATTGCCCAGCTCGACCGCGTTCGCGCCTTCGATCAGCCGATCGCAACCCGTGTCGACCCCGATACCGGCTTCTATCCAGCGGAATCCTATCACCAGGACTACCTGATCCTTCACCCTGGCAGCATGTACATTGTGTTCAACGATCTGCCTAAGATCGCCAATTTGAAGCGCCTGTTTCCCAACGAATACGTCGAGGATCCGGTGCGGGTCTTCCCGGCGGGCTCTGCTTCGAACTGAGCTCACGCTGTACTTACCGAGCGCGCCTGAAATTTGCCTGACAAGCAAGGGAAGGCTCTGGCAAGATTGCAGCGGGCCTGCAATCCGGAACGACGTTTGGGCAAGCGCGCGAGCCTCCCATTCGACCTTCTGATGGTCGACCGAAACTCAAGCGTCCCGCTGGCGCGCCAGCTCTACGATTTCTTGCGCGCCGTCATTCTGAGGGGTCAGCTTGGCGCCGGCGAGCGGCTGCCGCCGACCCGCACGCTCGCCAATCAGCTTGGGATCGGGCGCAATACGGTGATCGCCGCCTATGACCGATTGCTTGCGGACGGCTATGTCGCGGCCCGCACGGGAGGCGGGACCTGGGTCGCGCACACGGTCAGCAAGCCCAGCCGATCCGAGACCATTGGCGCGGGTGAGCTGTCCCTTTCGCGTCGTGGAAGCCTCATCGCCAGCCGGCCGCAGCCGCCGCGAAATCCCGGAAAAATCAATCTTCAGCCTGGGTTCCCGGAAGCTGCGACATTCCCATTTTCCATCTGGGCCCGGCTTCTCGCCCACAACGCCCAGCGGCGCGGGGAGGACCTCCTCGGCTACCACGACTATTCCGGCCATCCCAGCCTCAAGGAGGCAATTGCCAGCTATCTCGGCGTTGCAAGGGGGGTCGATTGCGATCCGGAGCAGGTGGTCGTCGTGACGGGAGCGCAGGCCGCCCTCGACCTCGTCTCGCGAATTCTGGTCGATGAGGGCGACTGGGTCTGGATGGAAGAGCCCGGCTATCTCGGCGCGCGCAGCGCGTTCCTTGGGGGCGGCGCTCGCGTGGCCCCGCTGACGGTCAAACGCGACGGGTGGCGCCTCGCCGACCCGGATCTTCCGGCACCGCGTGCCGTCTATCTCACTCCCTCCTGCCAGTGGCCGCTCGGCGTCAGTATGGCGCTCGACGAACGCCTGCAGCTCATCGGCCTTGCCGAACGGCACAATGCGTGGATCATCGAAGACGACTATGATGGCGAGTACCGCTTCCGAGGCGGACCTGTGCCTGCGTTGCACGGCCTCGACGCCACCGGCCGGGTCATCTATGTCGGCACGTTCGGCAAGACGCTGTTCTCCTCGCTGCGCATCGGCTTCCTGATCGTGCCGCGGGCGCTTGCGGCTTCATTCGGCCGGGCCATCAGTGTCACGGGCCAGTTCGCGCCTTTGCTGGTCCAGTTCACGCTCGCCGATTTCATCCGGCAGGGCTATTTCGCTGCCCACCTCAAGCGCATGCGTCGGCTTTATGCGCGCCGGCAGAGGCTGTTTGTCGAAGCCTGCACGCGTGAGCTCGGCCAGTGGATCAGCGTAGCGGAGAACGACGCCGGCATGCAGGTCCTCGGCAAACTTGCTCCGCCCTTGGACGATCAGATGGTCGCAGCCCATGCGCTCAAGCACGGCGTCGACGTCCAGCCCATTTCGATCAACTTCTATCATCACCCCCCGGAGCATGGCCTGCTCTTGGGATATGCCGGGGTGGACGAGCGCGAGATGGCTCTGGCCGTGGCGGCGTTGCGCGCGACCTTTCAGGAACTCGAAAGCTGCGGCAGCCAACCGCAACTTGGTTCTATCAAATAGACCCAAATTGGTTCTCACCTCCGCCCTCGTCACTGTCTAGGCTCGTCCAGGCGAACACGAAGGAGGCGACCGTGTATATTGCGGGACAGGAAGAGATCGATGCGATCGCGCGGGTGATCCGCGACAAGGCTCTCTTCCGCTATGGCGTCGGCGGCGAATGCGATCGCTTCGAGGCCCGATATGCCGCCTTTGTCGGGACGCGGCACTTTGCCCTTGCGGCAAGCGGCAGCAATGCGCTCGCCGCCGCGCTGATCGCGGCCGGGCTCGGGCCGGGCGATGAGGTGATCATCCCCGCCCACACTTACATGGCGACGGCAACCTCCGTTCTCGCCGCGGGCGCGATCCCCGTCATCGTCGATATCGATGAAAGCCTCACCATTGATCCCGAGGCCGTCGAGGAGGCCATCGGCCCGCGCACCAAGGCGGTCATCCCGGTGCACATGTGGGGCACGGCGTGCAACATGGACGCGATCATGACGGTGGCGGCGCGCCACAAGCTGATCGTCATCGAGGACGCCTGTCAGGGCGTTGGCGGAGCCTATGACGGCCGCAAGTTCGGCAGCATCGGCCTCCTCGGCTGTTTCAGCTTCAACTACTACAAGAACATGAGCTGCGGGGAAGGCGGCGGCGTCGCGGTCAACGACGATGTGCTTGCCGAGCGTGTCCGTTGTGCCATCGACCCTTGCCATTTCTATTGGCAGGGCCGCAGCGACGCCGCGCAGCCGTTTTCGTCAAACGGCGCCCGAGCCTCCGAACTGATGGGAGCGATGCTCAACGTCCAGCTCGACCGCATCGACGGGATGGTCTCGGCAATGCGCCGCGAACGCGATCTTATCCTGCAGCGCACAGGGTCGCTCGACAATCTCGGTCTCAAACCGACGCCGCTCAACAGCCCGAAGGACGATTGCGCAACGCAGGTCCTCTATACCCTTCCGTCCGCCGACCAGGCGGAGAATTTCAGCCGATTGTTCCCAAGTGTCATCGCCGGGAAGACGGGTCGGCACAACTATACCGAATGGGACCAGGTCCTGCAGGGGGCCGGGGCCGCCCACGCGGCGCTCAACCCCTACAATCTTCCGCAGAATGCCGAGTGCCGGAAGACCTATTCGAAGGACATGTGCGCCCGATCGTTGGAGATCCTGAACCGGACGGTGATGGTCGCCACCCACCCGCTCCATAGCGATCAGGAGATCGAGGACACCATCCACAACATCGGTACTGCTGCGCGGGTTGCGCTTGCCGGATTGCCGGCCGAAGAGGCCGATCTGCGCGCTGCAGCGCCGGTCGAAACGCAGAAGTTCGATCTGAAGGTCACTGCATGATCGTATGCGTCCGCATGCCTGCAGGGCAAGTGCTGGTTCGAGCCGGAATCGGCTTTCGGCAGGCGTGCGCCGCGCCAAGAAGAGAGCGGGATGAAAATCACTCGCGTCAGAAGCCGGGTCGTGGACATGCCGCTCACGGGCGACTTCCATCCGGCTTGGGCCCGGGGCCGCAATCAGACGAATCTTCTTCTCGTGGTGATCGAAGTCGAGACCGACGCCGGTATCACCGGCATCGGGGCGGCGCACGCCGGCCTCGAAGCGGCGGTCGCGATCGAGCGATTCGTCGCGCCCTATTTCATAGGACAGGATCCGACCTGCATCGAGCCGCTGGCCGCCGTGTTGCGCGACGCCGAGATCCTCGGGCCACCGCTCTACTGCATGGAAATTCCGCTCTGGGACATTCTCGGCAAGCTCGCCGGCGTCCCAGTCTACAAATTCTGGGGCGGCTTTTCGGATCGGGTGACCGCCTATTGCGCCACCGCGGAAATCCGCTCGCCGGAGCAGCGGGTCGACGACGTTCACGGCCTGTTGGCCGACGGCTACCGCGCGGTGAAGCTGCGCTTCCATCAGCCCGACCCGCGGGAGGACCTCAAGACGGTCGAAGCCATTCGGGCGGCGGTGGGGGATCGCATCGCCATCATGGTCGATGCCAATCAGGCCGGCATCGAGCCCGGATTCGGCGGTCACCGGCCATGGGGCTTCCAGCGGGCATTCGAGGTAGCGTTGGAGCTCGAACGGCTCGGCGTCGTCTGGCTGGAGGAGCCGTTGGCGCGCCACGACTATGCCGGGCTCGCGCGGCTGCGCGCTCGCCTGTCGAGGCTCAAGCTTGCGGGCGGCGAGGACAATCACGGCCTGCACGAATTCAAGCTGCTTCTCGACCTCGATTGCTACGACATCCTGCAGCCCGACGTGCTTCTTTCAGAGGGGATTTTCCAGGTCCGCAAGATTTCTGCCCTCGCCGAGGCGGCCAATCGCGAGGTCGCCCCCCACACCTGGGGGAACGGCATCGGCCTCTTGGCAAACCTGCACCTCGCCGCATCCATTCCGAACTGCCCCTACTTCGAATTCCCGCACGATCCCCCGAGCGGCTTCACGCTGCACACCCGCGACCAAATGCTGCGTGCGCCGCTCACGATCGACTCGGATGGCATGGTGCGCGTGCCCGATGCAGCGGGCTTCGGCTTCGAGCTCGATGAGGAGCGGATCGAACGATACACCGTCCAGCGGTTCGGCTGAGGAGGACGGATCGCAGGAGCGGCTTCAGCCGAGGCCGCACGTGGAACTGATGTCGAGGAGCCTTTGATGTACACGGGCCCGATCATCGACTGCGACGTGCATCACGCCCGGCGCACAGACGAGGAGTTGCTCCCCTATCTCTCGCCCGGCTGGCGTGAATATGTGTCGGACCGCGGGCCTGCCGGCATCGTGCCGCTGACCGTGCAGGACGGGCTGCCCAATCCGCACGGCTTCATGCGGATCGAGACCTATCCTCAAGACGGCGGCCCGCCAGGCTCGCATTTCCTGACCTTGCGCCGCCAGGTTCTTGACCGCGCCGACGTACGCAGGATCATCCTGACCTTCGGGGACGACAGCCACGTGGCCGGCCATCACAATCCCTATTTCGCCGCCGAGCTCGCCCGCGCTCTCAACGACTGGAGCGTCGATCGCTGGCTGAGCGAGGATCGGCGCGTCGCCTCCTCGATCCTTGTCGCCAGCCAGCTGCCGGACATCGCCGCGGCCGAAATTCGCCGTCATGCGGGAAACTCGCGAATGGTCCAGGTGATGCTCGTCGACAACCCGTTCAACTACGGATTCGGACATCCCGTCTTCCATCCGATTTACGAAGCGGCGCAGGAAATCGGCCGGCCGGTTGCCATCCACGGCGGCGCGGGCGGATGGGCCAATCCGGCCAGCACCGGGGGCGGCAACGTCAACCTCTATTTCGAAGCCCATACGCTGTGGCCGCAGGTGGTGATGACGCACCTTGTGTCCTTCGTCAGCCACGGCGTCTTCGAGAAATATCCACGGCTCAAGCTGCTGCTGATCGAGGCAGGCTCGGCCTGGCTGCCGAGCCTGCTGTGGCGGTTCGATGCCGAGTACAAGGGGTTGCGCCGCGAGGTCCCATGGCTTCGCCGCCTGCCGAGCGAATACGTGGCCGAGCATGTCTGGCTCACCACCCAGCCCCTCGAACTGTCGCCGGGAAGGGAGCAGGTCGTCGAACTGCTCGGCTGGGTGAACGGCGCCGATCGCCTCGTCTATTCGTCGGATTATCCGCATTGGGATGCCGACGAGGTCAAGCACGTGTCGGCGCGTCTGCCGCCGCACTGGCACCGGCGGATATTCTTCGAGAACGCCCTGACGTTCTACGGGTGGAAAGAGGCGGACCTTCCGGCAGCCCTGGAGGTTCCGGCATGAGCACCGATATCGGCGCCGCGCACGACTTCGCCGAGCGCCAGGTTCGGATTGTCGATGTCGCGCAGCGCCAGATCGGCATCGTGCGCTGGCGAGGCGATTTCTATGCACTCAGCAACATCTGCTCGCACCAGGGCGGTCCGCTGTGTCGGGGCGTCCTTAGCGGCCGGCTCGGCGCGACCGCGCCGGGCGAAATCGTTCTCGACGACACCGTGCCGCTGATCGCCTGCCCCTGGCACGGCTGGGAATTCGACGTGCGCACGGGGCGGGCGATCCTCGATCCCACCTTGCGCGTGCGCACCTATCCGGTCCGGGTCGCGGCCGGGCGCGTCATCCTCGACCTCGACCGCGTGGGCGCCGAGAATGTTCTGGCGAGCGAGGCCTAGCATCATGCCTGCTGCCGTCACACGCGCCCGTTCGTGGCTGGCCGATAGGAGTATCCGATGATGGGTGTCCGCGCCGCGGTCACGGAAAGGCCGCGCTGCATCGCCGTTCATGACTTTCCGATGCCCGACCCGCAGCCCGGCGCCGTGCTGATGAAGGTCCGCTACTCGGGGATCTGCGGCACCGACAAGCACACGTTCCGGGGCGAGAGCAAGCAATATGCCGGCACGCCGAACGAGCGCGACCTCACCTACCCGCTGATCTGTGGCCATGAGAACGTCGGTACGGTCGCTGCCCTCGGCGGCACCGTGCGCGACAGCGAGGGGCGCGCCTTGAAGGTCGGCGACCGCATCGTCCCGGCTGCCAACGTACCCTGCGGCACCTGCCATTTCTGCCGCAACGGCTATCCCTATTATTTCTGCGAGAAGATGGAGGACTACGGGAACAGCCTGCATTGCGCTCCGGCGCCGCACCTCTTCGGCGGCTGGGCCGAATACATGTACCTTCTGCCCGGCACGCCGATCTTCCGGGTTCCCGACGATCTCCCCGACAGTGTTGCCGTCCTGACCGAGATCATGGCCGTCACGCATGGCGTCGAGACGGCGCTTGCGGTCGTCGGCATGAGCGGCGGCAACCGGTTCGGCGGCTCGGTCGCGGTCCTCGGCTGCGGGCCTCTGGGCCTCTGCCACCTGATCAAGGCGAAGCTTCTCGGGGCGGCCACATTGATCGCGAGCGACCGTTTTCCCCGCCGCCTCGCGGCGGCCAAATCGTTCGGCGCAAATCTTGTTCTGCCCGTCGAGGAGAGCGACAGCGAGGAGCGGATCGCACGGGCGCGCGAAGCGACCGGCGGGCGCGGCCCCGACATCGTGCTGTCATGCAGCGGCGTCCCCCAGACCTTTGTCGAAGCTCTGCGCATGGTGCGGATGGGAGGCGTCGTGGTCGAAGCCGGGACCTTCGTGGACATGGGACCGGTCGCCATCAACCCGAACGCCGACATCTGCACCAAGAACGTGACCGTCATCGGCGTGGGCGGCGAAACGGCGACCGCCTACCTGCCGTCGATGCGGCTGATGGCCGCCAATCTCAAGCGCCTGCCGCTGGAGAGCTTCGTCAGCCATCGCATGACGCTTGATCGAGCGCAGGCGGCCGTCGAACTCGCGCAGACTGGGGAGTCGATCAAGGTGGTCATGGCGCCGAACGGCGACGCGACCTGAGATGTGCGGATTGAGCGCCTGGTGGTAGGGAAACCATGAAGCCGGAATCGACCAACGGAAGGCAGGCGACAGCGGCGCTCACCATGCCGCCGGTGTCTTCCGCCGCGCCGAAGGCGACGGGCAGAATCCGGACCGGCGATACGGTCGATCGAGCGGCGCAGAGCGGCGATGTTCCGGCCGTCGAACTGCGCGACATCAGCCACGGATACAAGGGTGTCGCCGCACTCCGCCACGTCAGCCTGTCGATCCGCCCCGGAGAATTCTTTTCGCTGCTCGGCCCGAGCGGCTGCGGCAAGACCACGACGCTGAACCTCATCGGCGGCTTCACCCTGCCGGACGCAGGCGATGTGCTGATCCGAGGGCGCTCGGTCGCCCGCGTGCCGCCCTATGCACGGCCGGTCAACACCGTATTCCAGAGCTATGCCCTCTTTCCGCACATGACGGTCGCCGAGAACGTCGCGTTCGGGCCGCGCATGGCGGGCGCAGCGCGAAGCCTTATCGCGCGGCGCGTGAGCGAGGCGCTGGAACTCGTGTCGCTCTCGGGAATGGAGGGCCGTCGGCCCGATCAGCTTTCAGGCGGACAGCAACAGCGCGTGGCGCTGGCGCGGGCCTTGATCAACCGACCGACGGTCCTCCTTCTCGACGAGCCGCTCGGCGCCTTGGATCTCAAATTGCGCAAGCAAATGCAGGTGGAGCTCAGCCGCATCCAGCGCGAGGTCGGCATCACCTTCATCTATGTGACCCATGACCAGGAAGAAGCGCTCGCCATGTCCGACCGGATCGCCGTGATGGATCGTGGGGCCGTGGTGCAGGTCGGAATGCCGCAGGACGTCTATGAACGTCCCGCGAGCCTCTTCGTCGCCGATTTCATCGGCTCGTCCAACAAGTTTCCAGGAAGAGTGCTGGAAAGCACAGGCGGCTCTGCGATGATCGAACTCGACGG
>JAFAME010000092.1 GCA_019233695.1 Methylobacteriaceae bacterium | reverse complement strand
AGCGCGGCCGGCGGCGCGGCAGGAGCCGGCGGCGAGGCCAAGGCGCTCGGGGGGACAGCAGCCTTTGGCTGGGTGGAAAGATCGACGGGCTGTTCCTCGTTGGTGACCACCTTGGCGGGCGCTACCTTGGCAGGACCACCCTTGTCGAACACGGTGGACGAAGTCGCCCCTGCGTCGGTAGCATCTGCATTCTGGACCGCGACTTTCGTCGGCCCGCCGGCCAGGATCACCGGCGGCGGTTTCGAGCCGGAAAGAGCAACCATTGGCCCTTTCAGCCCGAGCGCCGCACCGAGGCCCACGGCCCCGGCGCCAAGGATGGCCAAGAGCAGCAGAACGCCGCGAAGCGAGCGCTGTGGCGGTGCGTCTTGCGCCACCACATGAGCGGGCGGCAGCACGCCCTCGGCACGAAAATCGGCAAACGCCTCGTCCCTTTCGGCATCGCTCTGCTCTTCATGGGCAGGCTCGGAGCCCGGTGCGGGCGCAAGGTCCTGGGCTGCTTCTTCAACGATCGAGCCGCGCAGGGCGAAGGCCTGTGCCGCATATTCCTGCGGACTCATGCCATCGGCATCCTCGGGCGGCCGGCCCGTGCCGCCGCGGGCAATACCGGCGTCCGACGCAAACGATTGCCTTCGCTCCTGAGCCGGAACGGATCGGCCTCGAGGAACGGAAGCTTCAGCGCGCAGGAGCGGCGGGTGCACCTGCTGCAGGCGAGCCGCGGGGCCGCGCCCCACCGCCGTGACGCTGCGCTCGGCCGGAGCGCGGTGATCCGATTCGTCGAGGTCGATGCCGCTGAACGGATCATCCTCGCCGACCAGCCGCGCAAGCTCCGCCAGAGGATCATGTTCGGGTTTGGTGACGTGTGCCCCCGCACGCAGGCGACGTTCGAACTCCTCAAGATCGATCGGCTGACGAATTCGCGCGGCCGGTTCACTCATGATTCACCTCGTATCAGAACGCTTGGAACGCACCGGGCAAGGTCAGACACCTTGCCATCCCCCCGATGCCCCGCAAATAGCCAAGATCAACGCATTTCTGCCGGCGCGCTGACGCCAAGAATTGCAAGCCCGGATGCGATGACCGTGGTTAATGCCGCGACCAGGGCCACGCGGGCACTGGTCAAATCTGGTCGTGTTTCATTAACAAAGCGTAATTGTGGCTGATCTTTGCCTTTGTTCCAATGGGCGTGGAAAGCGCTCGCCAGCTCGTGCAGGTAGAAGGCGATGCGATGCGGCTCATGCGCCAGACTGGCGGATTCGACGATCCGCGGAAACTGGGCAATGAACTTGAGCAAGGCGGCCTCGCCGTGATCGGCAAGAAGGTCGAGCGGCGCCGCGGCCAGGGAGGCGCGATCGAGAGCGAGGTCGGGCAAGGCTGCCAGCGCCTGGCGCATGACCGAACTGCCGCGGGCATGCGCATATTGGACATAGAAGACTGGGTTGTCCTTCGACTGCTCGATCACCTTGGCAAGATCGAAGTCCAGAGGCGCGTCGTTCTTGCGGAAAAGCATGATGAAACGGACCGCATCGACGCCGACCTCATCCACAATTTCACGGAGGGTCACGAAGTCGCCGGAACGCTTTGACATTTTGACGATTTCGCCTTCCCGCATCAGCTTCACGAGCTGGCAGAGCTTGATGTCAAGCGAGCCCTGGCCGTCAGTGATGGCGGCGACGGCCGCCTGGAGGCGTTTGCGATAGCCCGCGTGATCGGCCCCCCATACATCGATCATCGTCTTGAAGCCACGGTGGAATTTCGATTCGTGATAGGCGATGTCGGAAGCGAAGTAGGTGTACGATCCGTCAGATTTCATGAGCGGACGGTCGACATCGTCGCCGAAGGCCGTCGAGCGGAACAACGTCTGTTCGCGGTCCTCCCAATCCTCGATCGTTTGGCCTTTTGGCGGGGCCAGGCGGCCCTGGTAGATGAGGCCCTTCTGGCGCAGGTGCTCGATCGCTTTCTGAACGGCGTCGGCGCCGTTTTTTGGCGTCGTCAGCGAGCGCTCCGAGAAGAATACCTCGTGGCGGATATTCAGAGCGCCGAGGTCGCCGCGGATCATCTCCATCATTGCATCGATGGCGAAGGAGCGCACGATCGGAAGCCATTCCGCTTCCTCCTTCGACAGGAGGTCGCGGCCATGGCGCTCGGCAAGCGCCGTGCCGACGGCCTTGAGATAGTCGCCCGGATAGAGGCCCTCGGGAATGGGCCCGATCTCCTCGCCGAGCGCCTCCCGGTAGCGCCGGAAGGCAGACCGCGCGAGGATGTCGACCTGCGCGCCCGCGTCGTTGATGTAGTACTCGCGGGTGACGGCGCGTCCGGAAAACGCCAGGAGGTTGGAAAGCGCGTCGCCGAAGACCGCGCCGCGCCCGTGGCCGACATGGAGCGGCCCGGTCGGATTGACCGACACATATTCGACATTGATGGGGCTTTCGGCCTCGAGCGCGCCTCGGCCGAAGTTCGGCCCCTCGGCGAGCACCGCCCGCAGCACGTCGGCAAATACCGAAGGCTTCAGGCGTATGTTGATGAAGCCGGGCCCCGCCACCTCCGCCTGGGCAACATCGGGATCTTCGGCGAGCCGGGCGGCAATTTCGACCGCGAGCTGCCGCGGATTGGCAAAATGGACCTTGGCCTCCCGGGCAAACACCATCGCGACATTGCAGGCAAGATCGCCGTGGCTCCAGTCGCGCGGCGGCTCGACGACGAAACGGCGGAAATCGAGATCGGCCGGGAGCCGCTTCGAAGCAATGATGTCTGCCAGGAGGGCGGCAATCCGCCTGTGGAATACGCCAAAAACGTCCATACGAGGTCCTGTCGAGGGTCCGCCGCCTAACGCAATTCGGCTGCTTCGTCAAAAAGCTCCTCGAATCGCTTCAATGCATAGCGGTCGGTCATGCCGGCGATGTAGTCGGCAACCGCTCGGGCGCGGACGCGTTCTCCGCCAGCGGCCGCCTGCGCCCATTCGCCGGGCATGATCGTGGGGTCAGCCATGAACCGCGCAAAGCACGCCCGGACGACGCGATCGGCCATTCGGCGCTCCTCCACGACACGTCTGTGCCGGTACATGCGCGGATAGAGAAAAGCTTTGATCGACCGGTCGGCCGTGACAATCTCCGCAGAGAAGCCTACCAAAGGCCCCCCGGCACGGCGTACGCCGTCGGCATCGGCCGGAGCCGCCGCGACGAGCCGCTTCCGGCTTTCGGCGATGGCATCCTCGACGAATCGCGTGATGATGCGCCGAACCAGTTCGTGAATGACGCGCGAGCGCTCGAGTCCGGGATGACGGCATCCGATCTCATCGAGAAGGCCGCGCAGGAACGCCACTTCGATCAGGTCGTCGAGATCGAAAAGGCCGGCGCGCAGGCCGTCGTCGATGTCATGGGCGTCATAGGCGATGTCGTCGGCAAGCGCCGCCCCTTGCGCCTCGGCGCTCGCGTGGGTGTCGAGATCGAGAGGATGCAGATTGTCGTAGGCGAGAATGTCCTCGGGAATCCCGCGCCGGCCGAAGCGTTTGGCCGGCAGCCCCTGCGGCGTACGCAGCGGACCGTTGTGCTTGACCAGTCCTTCCAGCGTTTCCCAAGTGAGGTTGAGCCCGTCGAAGCCGGCGTAGCGACGCTCAAGGCGCGTGACGATCCGCAACGCATGGGCGTTGTGGTCGAAGCCGCCATAGGGTGCCATGCAAGCGTCAAGCGCCTCCTCGCCTGTATGGCCGAAGGGAGTGTGGCCGAGATCGTGGGCAAGGGCCAACGCCTCGGCAAGATCCTCATCGAGCGCCAGCGCCCGCGCGAGCGCGCGGGCAATCTGGGCGACCTCGATCGTGTGGGTGAGGCGCGTCCGATAGTGGTCGCCGTCGAGCGGCACGAAGACCTGGGTCTTGTAGGCGAGGCGGCGGAAGGCAGTCGAGTGGATCACCCGGTCGCGGTCACGCTGGAACTCGGTTCGGGTGGGCGACGACGGCTCCAACACAAGCCGACCTCGGCTGCGGCCGGGGTCGGCAGCAAAGGCCGCGCGCGCAAAAGGAAACTGCATCGAGGCGCCCATGTCGCCACCCGCCGGCTGCCGCGCGTTGCAGCGGCGTCGAGGGGCGCTTATCTTAGGCCAGCATGCCATAGTGGGTGTTTGCCCGCGAGGCCCATTGCTCAAGCCGGGACCTATCATGGATGAGACCGATGCCCTCGAGACCGTGCGGCTGAGCGCGCGTGCCGCGAGACGGATCAGCGATATTCTGCGGCTTGAACCGCAGGGAGCGGTGTTGCGCGTCGGCGTCAACGGCGGCGGCTGCTCCGGATTCAAGTACGACTTCGACGTATCCCTCGAACGGGCCCCCGACGATCTGGTCGTGACCCGCGACGGCGCGACTGTCGTCATCGATCCTGTCTCGCTCGATTTCATGAAGGGCTCGGAGATCGATTTTGTCGACGACCTGATCGGGCAGTCTTTCAAGATCCACAATCCCAACGCCACCGCGTCCTGCGGTTGCGGGACGAGCTTTTCCGTCTGAACGAGCGTCTCGGGCCGAGCCGGCGCTTCCCGCAGCGGCTCGGTCCTTGCATGCCTGCTTCAAGGCCGCGAGCCTTTTCAATCGCGACTTTTCGGTTAAACCTCGATTCGAGGAAACCGATCCTCGCCATCCCGGAAACGCGAAGCGCTCTCCGGGATCCCGGCTCTCCGCTTCGCTCTGGCCGGGACGACACGAATACAATTCGAAGTCTCGGAAACGCTCGATTAGGGTCCCGGCCGCAATGCAAGGGACATGTTCATGCACGCGCTTTTCATCGGACAGACCTACATCGACGTCACCGTCAAGACTGAAGTCATTCCGACCGGCGACGAGAAGGCGGTCGCACATGACTTTGCGGTCTCCTTCGGCGGCAACGCGGTCACGGCCGCCTTCGCCTGCGCCAAGCTCGGCGTCGTTCCCGACCTCCTGACTTCCCTGGCCGACGATTGGCTGGGACGCATGTTCCTCGACATGGCGGCCCGCTACCAGATCCCGGTCCACGCCCGCAAGGTCAGGCGCTCCTCCCTGTCCTTCATTCTCCCGCGCGACGGCAAGAGGGCCATCCTGCGGGCCCGCGACGACGACTACCTGCACCCGTTCCCGCACCTGCACATCGGCCGATGCAGGGCCCTGCACCTGGATGGACATCAGGCCGAGGCGGCTCTCCACTACGCGCAGCTCTGCCGTGCCAAGGGCGTATTGACGTCGCTCGACGGCGGCAGCCTGCGCTCCAATACGCATGAGCTCCTAGAGGCCATCGATGTCGCCATCGTCGCCGAGCGACTTTGCGAACAGATGCACATGACGCCTCACGCCATGCTCGATTATCTTAAGGAGCGCGGCTGCAAGATCGGCGGGGTGACGGAAGGCGAGCGCGGAATGCTCTGGTATGACGAAACCGGCAACGTGTCGCGATTGCCGGCTCTGGGCGTCCCGACGAGCCGGATCGTCGACACGTCCGGCGCGGGCGACGTCTTTCACGGCGCCTATGTCGCCTCTTACCTGCGGCAACCCTCGGCGCCCTGGCACGAGCACTTCAACTACGCACGGGCGGCCGCCGCGCACAAGGTTCAATACCTCGGCAACGAAGCTGGCCTGCCGTCCGCCGCCGATCTCGAGATCGCAATATCCGCCCTAGGCGCGCTCGTCTGAGCCATCCTCGCGCGATGTGCGCCAGCGCACCGACAGATCGCGCCCATTGCCGTTAGCGGCCGCGTGGCTTAGCGTGCGATCGCGGCCGGTCTTCGAGTGTGGGCTTGTCGAGCACGATTGGTTCAAAGGGCATTGTCACGCCACCATCGTGCGAGGGCAATAAGGTCGGGGCATCGCCGCCCGCGGGGGGTAGTCGTCAGTCGCGGCTGTCCCGAACCCTCAGCTTTGCGCCACTGCGACCAGAGAAGGATCCGTCATGAAATTCACACGTGCTTCGACCCTCGTTACCGCCGGCCTGCTTGCCAGCGTCTCGATCGGCGCCCTCGTCCAAGGCTTCACGAGCGCGGAAGCCACGCGGCGCGTCGAGGCATTGCTTGCCCGCATGCCAGGTGCCAGCGTCGGATCCGTTTCCGTCGATCCGTGGACCGGCCGAGCCGCCATCTCGGCTCTGTCGATTGAGGCAAACGGCGCGCGGGTCACGGCCCGCAACGTGACTTTCCGGACCGGAGCGAACGTCTTTGCCGCCCTTGTTTCCCCGGCCTTCGCCGCGGAAGGCTCGGCGGAAGCCGACGACGTCGAGATCGATGCGGGCGTTGCGAAGATCCACATCCCTCACATCGAGGCGTCCGGCACGGAGCTGACGGGCGACGACCTCTCGGAGATCATCGACCCGAAGAGCGCGTTGACGCCGAAAGAGCGGCTCGAAAAGCTAACCGCCTCCTCCATTGTCGTCCCCGAGGTCAGGGCCGACGTCACGGCAGGTCCCATCACCGAATCGATCACCTACAACAAGATCACCCTGAGCGACGTTGAGTCGGGGAAGATCGGCGACCTCACGATAGATGGCGGCACGGTGAGCGCCACCGGCCCCGGAATGCCGGGACCGATCGAGGGCACGATGGGCGCGTTCTCCTCCAAGAACCTCGACCTCGCGCTTTACGCGCGCATCATCAGCGAATCGCGCACCGATCCGAATGAGCCGCTGGGCGTGCTCTACGAGAGCGCGACCTTCGACGGCCTGCAGCTGAAATCCGGCGACGCCTTCAGCGTTTCGGTCGGCAAGATGACGGCGCACGACATCAAGGGCCGCCCATTCGTGAAGTCGATTCGCGAGCTGCAGGACTTGATGCCCAAGAGCACCGGCGCGACCCCCACGCCGCCGAGCCCGGAACAATCGAAGGCGCTGCTGGAGTTCGTGGCCGACATGTACAGCAGCTTCGAGATCGGCAGCACCGAGGTCAGCGACATCTCGGTCAAGGTCAACTCGGGACCCAACCCCGTGGCCTTCAGCCTGGGACGCGTCTCACTATCGAACATTGCCAATGCAAGGCTCGGGGAAGTGGCGGTCGACGGCTTGAACATCAACGCCAACGACGGCCACGTCGGCTTGGGCTCGTTCGCCATTCGCGGCTTCGATTTCAAGTCGACGCTCGCGACGCTGCAGGGCCTCTCTCCCGCTGATCCGAACGCGATGAAAAACATCAATCCGCGCAACCTGATCCCGACCATCGATCAGATCGTCTTCTCGAAGATCGACGCCGACGTGCCGGACCAGCGACATCAGGGCAACGTGGACAACGGCAACCGCGACAAGTTCTCGATCGGCAAGATCGAGCTTGACGGCTCGAACTATCTCCTCGGCGTGCCGACCGCATTTTCGGCCATCATCGATAATGTCGTCGCCGAGCTGCCTTCAAGCGATGCCAACGTCAAGCAGCTGATCGCCTTGGGCTATCCGAAGATCGATATGTCCGCCAAGCTGGCGATCGCCTGGAACGAAGCCGCAAGCGAACTGCTGCTGAAGGAAATCACCCTCAAGGGCGCCGGCATGGGAGGGCTGACCGTCAAAGGGACCTTCGGCAACGTCACCAAGGACCTTTTCACGGGCGACCCGGCCGTCGCGCAAGCCGCCCTCCTCGGCAGCGTCATCAAGGAGGCGAGCCTGCGGCTCGACAACACCGGCCTCTTCGAGAAGGTGTTCGACTTTGCGGCCAAGGCGTCGAACAAATCAGCCGATGAGTTGCGCAAGGAGTATATCACCGCCGCCTCCGTCGGCATTCCGCAGGCGCTCGGCGATCTGCCGGCGGCCAAGGCCGTCGCCACAGCCGTCGCCAAGTTCATCGCCCAGCCGAAGTCGCTCGAAATCGTGGCGAAGTCGGCCGAAGGTCTTGGCGCGGCCGATCTCCAGCTCCTCGGCAATCCCGCCGCGCTGATGAGCAAGATCACCGTCACGGCCACGGCGAACCAGTAAGCGAAGACGCCGCGGCCTCGACGAAGTCCGGACCGCACGTCGCCCACGCCGTGCGGTCCTTTGGTTCTGCCCGGGAACTGCTGGATCACCGCGCCGCCACCAAGCGCGCGCCGCCCGCCGGCGATGGTTCCTTCTCCGGTCGCAAGAGGGGATTTGCGATGCGACTTCGATGCCTGGCGATAGTCGCGGCGGGGCTTCTCGCGGGCGGCGCGGCGATCAGTCTCATTCATAGCCTTGCCGCAGTGCAGGCGACGCGGCGGATCGAGGCCGCACTCGCCGCGCTCCCGCATGCGCATGCCGCCTCGGTCACCCTCGACCCCTGGAGCGGCCGCATCGCCATCGCGGGCCTGTCGGTTCGGCACGGAGCGTCCCGGCTCCACATCGGAAAAATAACCCTCGACGCGGTCACAGCGCCGTCAGCGCTGATTGCCCCGGCCTTGGCACGTACCGGCTCCGCCGAGGCCGAGGACGTCGAGGTTGAGATAGGTCCCGCAAAGATCCGCCTGCCGCGGATCGAAGCCTACGGCACAAGTCTGTCCGACAGCGATCTTGCCGCGGTCATAGACCCGCGAAGCGCGATGAGTGCCCTCGAACGCCTCGACAAGGTCGCGGCTGCATCGATCATCATCCCGCGGCTGACCATCGATTTCGCGGCAAACGACATTGCCGGGAGGGAGGAATATCGCAACATTGCCATCATTGACGTCGGGGCGGGCAAACTGGGCGCGTTCGCGGTGGCAAGCGGGTCGCTCAATGTTTCTGCGCGTGGCCTGCGGGCGCCGATCGAAGGCACGATGGGTGCCCTGGTCGTCAAGGATCTCGATCTCAAGCTCTGGGCCCGCATCGCGTCCGGGGTCCGCGAGGATGTGGGCGAACCGCCCAAAGCCCTGTTGGAGGAACTCGCATTCGACGGGTTGTGGATCAGGTCGGGCGACCAGTTCGAACTCTCGGTCGGGCGGACCACGGCTCGTCGCATCAGGGGGCGTCCGCTGCTGATGGCGATAGCGCAGCTGCGCGAGGCCGAGCCAACTCCTGAATTCCTGTCGGACCTGCTCAACACTCCGGCGATCGGCTCGGTCGAGGTGCGGGATTTCGCCCTTAAGGGTCCGGACAAGACGAGCCTGATCAGCTTTGCGCGCTTCAGCCTTGCCGGACTGGCAAACTCTAAGCTGCGCGAGGCGGAACTCGAAAGTTTCAGCGTCGAGTTCCCCGATGGCCGGTTCAAGCTCGCAAGCGTTGCCGTCCATGGTGTCAATTTCGCGCCCGTCCTTGGCTTGATGACGGATGTCCCACCGCGCGCCGGCGGCACGGAAGCCCGCGACCGCATTCCGACGATCGATCAGATCGTGGTCGCCAATCTGGATGCCGAGGTCCCGGCCTTCCCTTGGGGCAACGCCGGGGGCGGAACCCGCGGCAAGTTCCGGCTCGGACGGTTCGAGTTCATGGGCTCGAACTATCTGCACGGAATTCCGGGGGCGATTGCGGCGACGCTCGATGACTTGGCCTTCCCCGTCGAGCCGAACAACCGCAATACCTCGCTTCTCGCGGCGCTCGGTTATTCGAAGGTCGAACTGTCAGCCAAGCTCGAGGCCCGCTGGAACGAACCGGCGGACGAGATCTCGCTCGGCCAAATGTCGGTCAAAAGCGCCGGCATGGGCGCCGCTATGCTCAAGGGCAGATTGGCCGAAGTGGGGAAGGAAGCGTTTGCGGTGGACCCGCAAAGCGCCGTCCTGCGTGCTCTTTTGAAGGAAGTCGACGTCAGGATCGACAACACGGGCCTTTTCGAGAAGGTCATCGCACTCGATGCCAAGCGAACCAACAGGTCGCCGGATCAAAAGCGCGGCGAATACATCAGCGCGGTTGCGATCGCGGTTCCGCAGCTCATCGGCAACGTGCCGGTCGCCAACGCCATCGTGGATGCAGCGGCCCAATTCATTGCGCAGCCTGGATCGTTGCGCATGACGGCAAAGTCGATCGAGGGAATCAGGATCGAAGATCTTCAGGCTGCCGATCGCCGCGGGGCGGCGCTCGGCGAGCTGGACGTCACCGTGGCGGCCAACGAATAGCCAGGCCGGCAATGGGACCGGCGCGAAAGGGCGCGGACCGGCCAGAAAGGACGAGCGATGAACCTCAGCGGTCGCCTGACAGCCGCAGCGACAGGTCTTTTGCTCGGCATTCTCGCATCTGGCGAAAACCTCACTGGCGCCGCGCCGGCCTTCGCAGTCGAAGGCGTCGCAGTTGTCGACAATATCGAGATCGACGCCGGGCCGGCCAAGATTCGCATCCCCCATGTCGAGGCGGCGGGCACGACCCTTTCCGATGCCGAGCTTGCCGAGCTCCTCGATCCCAAGAGCCCGACGAGCCTCACCGACCGGCTCGACAAGCTGACCGTTGCCTCGATCATTGTCCCCGAGGTGCTGATCGAAGTCCCCGCCGGCAAGATCACCTGGAAGAACCTCAATCTGACCGACGTCACCCGCGGCAAGATCCGAGTGCTCACCCTCAAAGGCGGCTCGCTGAGCATGACCGGCCCGAATTCGCCTCCGTCCATCGAAGGCACGTTCGGCTTCTTGCGCGCCCGGGTTCTCGACCTCGGCCTCTACGCTCGGATCGGCACGCAATCGCGACAGGACACAAAGGCCGCGCTCGAAACGCTACTCGACGGCCTGACCTTCGAGGGAATGCACCTCAAGGCCGGCGACGTTCTGAACATCTCGCTCGGAAAGGTCTCAATGAGCGGTATCAAGGGCCGTCCGCTTTTGGCGTCCTTTGCCGATCTACAGCGGGCACTGTCGGCGGGGTCCGACGGCAAGAGCTCACAAGAACAGGCCAAGACCTTCGTCGATTTCCTCTCCGACCTCACCGACAGCTTCGCCATCGGGTCGATCGAGTTCCACGACGCTGTGACGCAGGGCAGCAACTCGGGCAAATCCGGCGCCTTCAAGGTGGGGCGATTCAGCCTGTCAGGTTTGGCGGACGGCCGCCTCGATGAACTCGCCATCGATGGTTTCAGTGTAGAAGCCGATAGCGGCTACGGAAAAGTCGGAACCTTTTTGATCAAAGGCTTGAATTTCAAGCCGATCCTTGACGTCCTTCTCACGGCAGTCGGTCGGGGCGGGCCGATGCCGGTTCCCGCTGCCATGGGGCAGACGATCGATCGGTTTGTCGTCGGGGGTATCGACGCCGAGGTGCCGGACGCAACGGGCGAGGGCAACGCCGCCAACGGCGCGCGCAACAAGTTTTCGCTCGCCAGGGTGGAGCTCGACTGGTCGAACTACGTTGGCGGCATGCCGGGGCTGTTCACCGCCGCAGTCGATCATCTGGTCGCGGATGTGCCGGCAAAGTCGACCAGCAGCGAAATCAAGAGCCTGATCGAGATGGGCTATCCCAAGCTGGACCTTTCGGCGAAAATGGACCTCGCCTGGAACGAAGCGGCCAAGGAGTTGCGGCTGAAGGAATTGTCGCTGACGGGAGCGGACATGGGCACCGTTGCGATTGCTGGTCTGCTGGGCAACGTGACAAGAGATGCATTCGTCGGCGAGCCCGCGGCGATGCGCAGCGCCGACCTCGCCGTCCTCGCCAAACGGGCCGAGGTCAGAATCGAGAACTCCGGCTTCTTCGAAAAGGTGATGGCGTTCGCCGCAAAGACGACGCAGCAATCACCTGACGAGGCTCGACAGTACTTTGCAAAGTCTGTCAGTCGCACCATTGCGGAGCGGTTAGGGAATGGAGCGGGCGCCCGGTCAATCGCCGACGCTGTCGGCAAATTCATCGCCGAGCCGAAATCGCTGCGCATCTCGGCAAGCTCGGCCCAGGGCCTCGGGGCGGCCGACTTCAAACTGCTGGATGACCCCAAGGCCCTGCTCGACAAACTGGACATCGCGGCAAGCGCCGACGAATAACCTCTGAGGGCCAACCCTGAACCGATCGGCTCCGGCGGGTCACGCCGCGTCGAGCGATGCGGTCATTGCCGCGGCCTTCTCCTCGGGGGCCAAGACCCGCAAATCCTCGGCGCCAGCCTCGACAAGCGCGCTGGCTGCGGCAATCGTATCGCGGTCGCCCTCGCCGCGCGCGGTCACCAGAACCGTCAGCCCGGCCCAGGACGCAAGGTCGAGCGAGGTCTTTCCGTCAGAGACCGGCGAGCCATCGAACACGATGTAGTCATAGGTCGCGACAAGCGCGTCGAGGATGAGGTTGAGCCGATCTCCGTCGCCCGCCTGGCCTTTTTCGGCACCGCCGGCGGGCAGAACATGGAGCCGCGAAGTCCTGTCCCGGTGGATCACCTCGGCAAATGACTTGCGGCCGGCGACGAGATCGGCGAGCCCGACGGTCGGGCCGTCGCTGACGAAGCGATCGAGGCCGGGACCGCCGCTGTCGAAATCGACAATGATGGCGCGGCCGTCTCTCGCGAGCGCCCGGGCGAGGTCGATGGCAGCGACCGTGGCGCCTGAGCCACGATCGACCCCGCACACCAGAATGCAGGCAGCGTGGCCCGACGGCTTGAGCTCTTCGATGTGACGGGCGAGGCCGGCCACATCGCCGCCTCTCCCCGCATCCTCGCCCGTCGAGCTCCCGGCGGAGGTTGGCCCCGGTCGCGTGATGGGCGGCACGGCAGCGGGCGATGGATCGGCCGCCGTCGGCGGCGCCTCGACGAGAGTCTCATCACCTTCGGCGACAGCGCTCACGACAGGCTCCGGCCGCGGTGTTGCTCCAAGATCGGGCGGCGCGTTTGCCCGGCCAGACAGAAGCTCTCGGGACACAACGATCCCGAACGACAGAAGGAACCCGGCCAGCGTGCCGATCACCAGCATCGGCACTTTCTTCGGGAACGAAGGCAGTTCGGGAGCGATGGCGCGCGAGATGATGCGCGCGTCGGCAGGCGCGGCATTGTCGGCGTCGCGGGCGGTCGCCTCGCGATACTTCTGCAAAAATGTTTCGAGCTGATCGCGGGCCGCTGCCGCTTCGCGCTCGAGGGCATGCAACTGCACCTCATCGCCGTTGCCGGTCGCGACAGCCTTTTTCTGGGCATCGAGTTCCGCCGTGAGCGCCTCGACCCGGGAGCCTGCGATGCGCGCGTCGTTCTCGAGACTGCGTGCGGCTTTGTCAGCCGCTAGGCGCAAGGCATTGTCGACGTCGGCGAGTTGCGCGGTCAGCTCCTGGATGCGCGGATGGCCGGGCAGCAAGGTCCGCGATTCGGAGGCGAGCTGCGCGCGCAAGGTCACGCGCTGCTGTCCGATATTGCGGATGAGCTCGTCCTTGGCGACGTCGGATACTTCCGACACGCGCCCCTCGCGCAGGAGCTCTCGGATGAGCTTGGCCTTCGCCTGCGCATCGGCCTCAGTCGAGCGGGCGTTGGCGAGCTGCGTATTCAGATCGGCAAGCTGCTGGGCGGAGATCGTCGTGTTGTTGCTGCCGACCAGAAGGCCGGACTGGGCGCGGAAGTCCTCGACCTTCGCCTCGGCCTCGGTGACCTTGGCGCGCAGTGCCTCTATGTTTGGAGCAAGCCACGCGCCGGCGGCTTTGGCATTGTTCTTTTTAGCCTCTTCCTGGAGGTCGATGTAGAGCTCGGCGATCGTGTTGGCGCCCTTGGCGGCCAGTTCCGGATCGCGCGCCGAAAACTCGATCTGCAGGACTCGCGTCTTGGCGACCGGATAGACGATGAGCCTGTCATAGTAGGTGTCGAGGACCCGATCTTCCGGCGACATCTGGCGCGGATCGCGATCTAGGCCGAGCAGCACCATGGCGCGGGTGAGAAGATCCATGCCGTCGGCCAGCGGATCGAATTCCGCATTGCCGAGGAGGTTGAGCTTGCGAACCGCCTGGCGGGCAAGATCGCGCGACGTGACGAGTTGAACCTGTGACTGGACGGCCTCAGGATCGAGCGTGGGAGGCTGTTCCGGCGTCTCCTTGCCGGGGCGCGTAAAGTAGCTTTCCTGATTTTCCAGGAAGACCTTGGCCTCGCCCGTGTAGCGCGGCTTGATGAAGTTGACCACGGCCAAGGTGATCAGGAACGCCGCCAGCGTCGTGCCGATGATCCACCATTTGCGGCGCGCCACGCCTCGCGTCAGCGCGCCGAGGTCGAGCTCACTCTCGGCTTGTCCATTCATGCGCGCGGCGTCGGTGTTCCGCCCTCGATCCATGCTTCGACTCCTACTCGATCGAGGTGAATTAGACAGCCTTATGGTTGAGGCACGGTTAATACTTCTTACCGGAGACTGAAAAGTGAGTGTTTGTTAACCATACGCGCGATAGACAAACCCTGGTTGATCTCATTCGGGTTGCAGATCATGCGGCGTTCGGCTCTGGTCTTTTGTCTCGCCGTCGCGATGGCGCTCGTCGGTTGCGCGCAGCCCCGATGGTATGCGCCCAACGTCTTCAGCGCGCGGCTTAACGTGCCTTACCAGCTTGGCGCGGGCGATCGCGTAAGGGTCATCGTGTTCGGACAGGACGCCTTGTCGAACTCCTATTCGGTGGACGCGACGGGGCACATTTCCCTGCCCCTCATCGGGCCGGTCGAAGTGCACGGAATGACGACCGAACAAGTCGAACGGGCGCTGGAGGCGCGGTTCCGCAACGGTTTCCTGCGTGATCCGCACGTCTCCGTCGAAGTGGAGGCCTATCGGCCCTTCTTTGTCCTTGGCGAGGTCACCAACGCGGGGCAATACCCTTACGTCAACGGCATGACAGTCGAGACGGCGGTGGCGATCGCCGGCGGTTTCACGCCACGCGCGGCGCAATGGGCTGCCGACCTGACGCGCGTCATCAACGGCCGGCAATATACTGCTTCGGTGCCGATAACCGAGCCGGTGCGTCCCGGCGACACGATCCTGGTCCGCGAGCGTTTGTTTTGAGCGTTGCGTTCTCTCCCATCGAGACGACAGCACGCGAGATGCCACCGCGGATGTCGGCCGGAGGGATGGCGCCGAATCATGCCGCCGCGCCGTTGCGCATCCTCCACGTCCTGCGTGCGCCGCTTGGCGGCCTGTTTCGCCACGTCGTCGATCTGACGCGGGCGCAAGTGGCGCTCGGCCATCAGGTCGGCCTTGTTGCTGACGCGGTCACCGGGGGAGCAGGCGCGGACACGACCCTCGCAGATCTCGCCCCGCAGCTCGCCCTTGGATTGTTGCGATTTCCGATGCGTCGCCTTCCGCATCCTTCCGACGTGAGCGGGCTTGCCCAGGTCGTGCGTCGGATCCGCCAAACTGCACCCGACGTTGTGCACGGGCATGGTTCGAAAGGTGGCCTCTACGCGCGGCTCGCCGGTTTCCTGCCGATCGGCTCGGCCGCGGTACGCGGCTACACGCCGCACGGCGGCAGCTTCAATTATCGGCCAGGCACTGCGACTCATCGCCTCTACATGACGATCGAGGCGCTGCTGGCCCGCCGCACCGATATCCTGCTGTTCGAAAGCGCCTATATCGCCGGCCGATTCGATGCCTTTGTCGGCAGTTCGAAGGCGCTCCGGCGGATCGTGCCGAACGGGATCGCGCCGACCGAGTTCCAGGCGGTCGAGCCGGGGTCGGACGCAGCCGAATTCCTCTACGTCGGAGAGCTGCGCTCGGCCAAAGGGATCGACACGCTTCTTCATGCGCTTGCGCAGGTCTCGAAAACGCGTAATCCGCGGCCTCGGCTGGTGCTTGTCGGCTCGGGCCCCGACACAGAGGCTTTGCGGCAGCAGGCCGATCACCTCGGCCTGACGAAGGCCGTCACCTTTCGTGGCCCGATGCCGGCGCGAGCAGCATTCGCGCTCGGTCGGACCTTGGTCGTGCCGTCGCGGGCGGAGTCGCTCCCCTATATCGTCCTTGAGGCGGCAGGAGCTCGCATCCCGCTGGTTGCGACGAATGTCGGCGGCATCCCGGAGATCTTCGGCCCATTCCGCGACCGACTGATACCGTGTGACGATCCGGCCGCGCTGGCGAGCGCCATGATTGGCGCGCTTGATGCCGATCCGAATCAAGTCGCCGCGGCGTCGGAGGAGCTTGCCAAATTCGTCGAGGGGCGATTTTCCTTCGCCAACATGGTCACGGCAGTGGTCGAGGGCTATCGCGCCGCACTCGCGGCAAAAGCTGCGAAGGGCCGCGTCAATCCTCCGGTGAGGGTTTCGCAGTAGGCTCCCGCGCGCCAGTGGCCCAGACGAGTTCCTGATGGCAGCTTCCACCCCGCAAGACGTGCAGCGGCACGATGCCGTCCAGCGTTCGGCCGGCGTGGCCTCGCCGCGCCCGGGAAATGGTGCATTCTCCGCCGCCGCGCGCCGTCGTTCGGTGCTTGCCGAGACGTTTGTCGGGACGACTCGACCCGCCTGGTCGCCGATCGTGCTCGCCGGCATTGTCCGCATCGTCGAATTCGTCCTGATCGCCCTCACCGGCGCGGGCGTGCACCTTTTCTACATCGCCCCCACCCACGGCTACGAGGCCGCCTATCTGATCGCCGTTCCGGCCATTGCGGCCGCCGCGGTCGTAATGTTCCAGGCCCTCGACATCAATCATGTGAACGCCTTTCGCCATCCATTGATGCCGGGCTTTCGCCTCGCGGGAGGATGGTCGCTCGTCATTCTCGGCATGCTGGCGGTTGTCTTCTTTTCCAAGCTCGAGGGCGTCTTCTCGCGCGTCTGGCTCGGCACCTGGTATGTGCTCGGCCTTGCCGTTGTTCTGCTCTGGCGCGGCATTCTCTCGATCATCGTCCAGGAGCTGACCCGGCGCGGCAAGCTCGACCGTCGCACGGCCGTCGTCGGCGGGGGTGAAGCGGGCGAGGCGCTGCTGCGGGAATTGAGCCGCCAGAACGACACCGAGCTCGTCATCTGCGGCGTTTTCGACGACCGCATGGACGATCGTTCGCCCGACGTGGTCGGCGGCTATCCGCGGCTGGGAACGGTCGACGATCTCGTCGAATTCGCGCGCCGGGTACGGCTCGATCTCGTCATCTTCACGTTGCCGATCACCGCAGAGGAACGCCTGCTTGCGATGCTGCGCAAGCTCTGGGTGCTGCCCGTAGACATCCGGCTTGCCGCCCACACGAACAAGCTGCGCTTCCGGCCCCGCTCATATTCTTATATCGGTCATGTGCCGGTCCTCGACGTCCTCGACAAGCCGATCGCTGATTGGGACGTCGTGATGAAATGGGCCTTCGACAAGATCGTCGGCACCATCGCGCTCGTACTGCTGTCGCCGATTCTCCTCGTCGCGGCGATTGCGGTGAAGCTCGATTCGCCGGGGCCCATCCTCTTCAAGCAGAAGCGCTACGGGTTCAACAACGAGCTGATCGAAATCTACAAGTTCCGCTCGATGTATGTGGCATCGCTTGATCCCACGGCGTCGCGACTGGTCACCAGGAACGACCCACGTGTAACCCGTGTCGGCCGCTTCATCCGCAAGACGTCGATCGACGAACTGCCGCAACTGCTCAATGTCATCTTCAAGGGCAACCTGTCGCTGGTCGGGCCGCGGCCCCATGCCGTTCACGCCAAGGCGGCCGAACGCATGTACGATGAGGTTGTCGACGGCTATTTCGCGCGCCACCGCGTGCGCCCCGGCATTACCGGATGGGCTCAGATCAACGGCTGGCGTGGTGAGACCGACACGCCGGAGAAAATCCAGCAGCGCGTGAAGCACGACCTGGAATATATTGAAAACTGGTCGATTCCGTTCGATCTCTATATCTTGGCCGTGACACCCTTCGCCTTGCTCAAGTCAGAACATGCTTATTGACGCGTCAACCGGCCGGAGCCTGACCGCGGCGCCGGGCGCGCTTGTCACGGTCGCGCCTGCGTCGAGAATCAAGGGCCACGCGCGCGTCTCCGTCGCAGCTTTGCATGATACGGTCCTTTGGCTCCTCGTTGCCTCCGGCTCGCTCGTCCTGATCGAGCCCTCTCCCTACGAAGCGCTGTTTGCGGTCGCCATTGTCGTCTTTGGAGCCTCACTGAGATTTGACCGCAGCTTTGTGCCACTCGTACTCTGCCTCATCCTCTTCAATCTTGGAGGATTGCTGTCGCTCATTCCCTGGACGGACGACCACGACAGCGTAACCTTCCTCTTCACCTCGGCCTATGTTTCCGCGACCGCAATCTTCTTTGCCTGCGTCACGGCCGAGCGGTCGCTCGAGCGCCTGGAGATCATCCGGCGCGCGTACATCGTGGCGGCCGTGATCGGCAGCGTCGCGGGCATTGCCGGATATTTCGATATCGGCGGCCTCGGCGACGTCTTCACCAAGTTCGACCGCGCGACCGGCACCTTCAAGGACCCCAACGTCCTCGGCCCGTTCACCGTCCTCGCGCTCGTCTGGATCAGCCAACGCATCCTTGTCGGCGAAATCAGGCGCAGCACGATCGCGATGGCCACTACGATCCTTTCGTTCATGATCATCGCGTTCGCGCTTTTCCTCACCTTCTCGCGCGGGGCCTGGGGCGTCTGCATCGCCTCCTTCCTGCTGATGATCGGACTGACGTTCCTCACCGCTCCCTCGAAGCGGCTTCGCGCCCGCATTGCCCTCCTTGCCGTGCTCGGGGTAGCGGCAGTCGCAACCTTGCTTGCGATCGCTCTGTCGTTTCAGTCCATCCGCGACATTTTCGATATACGCGCGACCTTCAGCCAGGACTACGATCTCGGCGAGACCGGACGCTTCGGCAACCAGCTGCGCGCCCTTCCCATGCTGCTTGTCAGCCCGAACGGGTTCGGCCCGTTGCAGTTCCGACACCTGTTTGCCGAGGAAGACCCGCACAACGTCTACGTCAATGCCTTCGCTTCCTACGGCTGGCTCGGCGGCTTTGCCTATTGCACGCTGACAGTCATGACCGTCTGCGTCGGCTGGTGGCTCGTCTTCCGGCGCAGTCCGACGCAGAAGCACGCGATCGCGCTGTGGTCGTGCCTGTTCGTGCAGATCCTGCAAGGCTTCCAGATCGACACCGACCATTGGCGGCATCTGTTCCTGATGCTCGGCTGCGTGTGGGGGCTTGCGGCGGCGACGCGGCGCACGCTGTCGCGCTAGGTCACCGACTCATAAATCGCATCCAGATTCGAGCGCAGGCAAGTTTGACGAGGGCAAGGTAGTTTGAAGCGTGCTTTTCGAAACGGGTCGCGATGGCTCGGT
>JAFAME010000041.1 GCA_019233695.1 Methylobacteriaceae bacterium | reverse complement strand
GGTGATCGAGACGGGCGCGGGAACGACGCTGAACGTCACCTCGCAGCTTCCCTCGGTCGTGGCCACGAGCGATGCCAATAACATCACCGTCAATCTGCTCGGCCCGGGCGGCGACACCTTGATCGGCGGGGCAGGCGACGGCGACATGTTCACTGCCGTGCAGGGCAACAATCAGATCTTTGCAGGGTCGGGGCACGATACGATCCAAGGTGGGTCGGGCATCGATGCACTCGTTGGCGGCGGCCAGACCCTGGTAATGGCCGGTTCGGGTGGGCAGAGCCTGTTCGGCGGCGTTGCCGCGGGAGCGCACGACACCCTGGAAGGAGGCACCGCCACCGCGGCGCTCCTCGAAGTGTTCCAAGGCAACAATCAACTCATTGCAGGGTCGGGTCACGATACGCTGCAGGGCGGCTCGGGCATCGACCTCCTCGAGGGCGGCGGGCAGAGCCTGGTCAAGGCCGGCACGGGCGGTCAGACACTGTTTGGCGGGCTGGTGGCGGGCGCCCATGACACGCTGCAGGGGAGCACCGGCTATGACGTGCTGCAGGTCGTTGAAGGCAACAATCAGTTGATTGCCGGCAGCGGCCACGACACGCTGACGGGTGGCTCGGGCATCGATCTCCTCGAAGGCGGCGGGCAGAGCCAAGTCAATGCCGGCACCGGCGGTCAGACGCTGTTCGGCGGCCTGGTCGCCGGGGCCCACGATACGCTGCAGGGTAGCACCGGCTACGACTATATGCGCGTCTTCCAGGGCAACAATCAGCTCATCGCGGGCTCGGGCCATTCGACGCTGATCGGCGGCTCGGGTATCGACCTTCTCGAAGGCGGCGGACAGAGCTTGGTCGAGGCGGGCTCGGGCGGGCAGACGCTGTTCGGCGGTCTGATGGCCGGCGCCCACGATACGCTCGAAGGCAGCGCCGGCTATGACCGCCTGATCGCCATTCAAGGCAACAACGTGCTCATTGCGGGCAGCGGCCATGAGACGCTGCAGGGCGGCTCCGGCTCCGACCTTCTGGAGGGTGGTGGCCAAAGCCAGCTGACGGCCGGTTCCGGCACTCAGGTGCTGCTCGGCGGCTTGGCAGCGGGCGCTCATGACACGCTGCAGGGTGGCACAGGTACCGACTATTTGTCGGTGCAACAGGGCAACAACGAGCTTGTGGCCGGCTCCGGCCACAACACGCTGCAGGGCGGCTCAGGCATCGATCTTCTCGAGGGCGGCGGTCAGAGCCTGGTGATCGGCGGCACCGGCGGCCAGACGATGTTCGGCGGCTTGGTGGCGGGCGCGCAAGACACGCTGCAGGGCGGGTCGGGAGCCGGCGGTTTCGACCGGATGATCGCCGTGGAGGGCAACAACCTTCTGATCGGCGGCGCCGCCTTTGCGCAGATGCAGGGCGGCACCGGCAATGACACGCTCCTCGGGGGCACCAACACGACAGGCGACGACTTCACCGCCGGGACGGGCACGCAATTGCTGTCGGGTGGGGCTGGAAACGATCTGTTCCACGTGTCGAAGCTCGCCGGCAACGACACGATCGACGGCGGTGGCGGCGTCAACACGATGGCCCTGGCCGACCGCAACTTCGCCGAAGCTCAGTTCACCACCAACAACGATGGGTCAACGACCATCAGCTTTGCCGACAACAACCAGTCCCTGACCGTGAGCAACGTCCAGGTCATCCAGTTCCACGACAAGACAATCAACCTGTAGTCGGCGGGTTCCCACCGATCATCGCCAGCCCGCGCAGGTTTCGCGCAAATCGCGTCGGCCGAACAAAGCCTTTTCGGGCGGGTCGCCTCTGATCCGCCGGCATGTCTTTCCGTCACCGGCCACCTCGGTTCCGCCGCGGTCGCGGGATGGGGTCGCCTGACCGCGTTGCGCGAACGCGCTGCAGCGGGCGTCCGCTGACTGCGGCAGAACACCGCTGCTGGCGCTCGCTGCAGTGCAAAAATGCACTTTGGCCTGCCGCAAAAAAATTGTACGGTGCGGTGGGTGATGTTGGGCTCAAAAATGAATCGGGAGGGGTCAGGGGCGGCCGGAGAGTTTCGGCCGTTGCTTGAGCTTGCCGCCGTGGAGACGCAGCCGAACCGCGGCGGTATCAAATCATGTCATATCAAATCATGTCATATGTCATATGACGTCATACCGATGTCCCTTAGGGTGTACCGTCCGATCACGCGACGAAACTGGAAGCGATGGGATTGGCCCTGCAGGCCACGAGGGTCTGTCTGATTGCTTGTTGCAGCAGCCTTGGGGCATCGCAGATAGCCGTATGCAGATGTTCGGGCAGCAACGGAAGGGTTTAGGTCAATGAAGTATCTGACTCCATTCAGAGTCATTTCCAGCACTTTCATGTCGAGCGGCAACGGAAGCCAAAGAGCAACGCTCGCATATGACGATATGATCACGATCATCAAGACGCTGCTTTCGGCCATCGAAGTCGACGATGCCTGGTACACGCGGGCCTATCCGGACGTGGCGCTGGCGATCGCCCGAGGCGAATACGGTTCCGCCCAGGAGCATTTCGCCGAGCATGGCTATTTCGAGGGGAGGCAGCCGTATGCGTTCGAGGTCGACGAAGATTGGTATTTGGCGCAATACGCGGACGTTGCGGAAGGCTTGGAGAACGGCGACTTTGATTCGGCGACCGAGCATTTCAACATGCATGGCTACAACGAGGGCAGGCGGCCGAACAGCCAAGCCTGAGCGATCTGTCGACATTCAGGACCTCGCGAGAAGCGCGCGCGCTGCATCGCACCATGCCTACTCGCTACGTCGATCCTGTCACCGGTCGGCCGCCGGCGTGATTTCAACCGATCCTGCAACGGATTCTCAACGGCTGGCCGTCATGGTCGCGCTTGGTGCCTGGGAGCATCGGTTCGGCAATCGTTCGAGAGTCCATCTTGGGTCGCTTCGGGGCCTTTATTCACGGCCTGTTTGATGCCTCGGCGGGCGGCCCGGAACGCTTCCGGCTCCTGACCGCCGGGCTCGTTGCACTGACGGCTTGCGTGGCTGGCGCAAAGCTCATCTTTGACCTGCGGCGGACGTCGGCCTCGGGCGCGGCCAAGGATGCCAGCATCGAGGCGCTGCGCGACGAGGTCTGGGAGCTCAAGGAGGCCGCCGCGGCGCGCGAGCGGGCGGAAGCAGCAAGCGAGGCGAAATCCCGGTTTCTGGCCACCGTGAGCCATGAGATCCGGACGCCCCTTTCCGGGATCATCGGCCTCGCCGATCTGCTCATGGACGGTCCGCTCGACGCCGAGCAGCGGGCCTATGTCGAGGCGATCCGGACGTCCGGCTCGGCGCTCACCTCGCTGATCGGCGAAATCCTCGATTTTTCGAAGATCGAGGCGGGCAAACTCGATCTGGCGCACGAGCCCCTGGATCTGCCAAGCCTCGTCGAGGGCATCGTCGAACTGCTGTCCCCGCGCGCCCACGACAAGGGCCTCGACATCGCTGCCTACGTCGCAGCCGACGTGCCGCGACAAGTGCTCGGTGACGAATCCCGTCTTCGTCAGGTGCTGATGAACCTTGCCGGCAACGCCGTGAAATTCACCGATGCCGGAGGCGTTGGCGTCAGCGTCGGTCGCGCCGGCGCGGAGACGATCCGCTTTGCGGTCGCCGACACCGGTCCGGGGGTGCCCGAGGATCGTCGCGCCGCGATCTTCGCCGAATTCGAGCAAGGCGATGGCTCGGCTGCTCGCCACCATGGCGGCACCGGACTTGGTCTTGCGATCTGCAAACGCCTGATTGAGAGAATGGGGGGCGAGATCACGCTGCACTCGCATGAGGGCGCCGGATCGGTGTTCGCGTTCACCGTTCCGCTTACCGCAGCTGAGCTTCCGCAGACCTCATCAGCACTTGACGGCCATCGCGCCTTGATCGTGGCCAATTCGATCTTCGAAGGACCCTATCTCGCCAATATACTGGCCGACGCCGGGGCCGAGGTGTCACGCGTCACGACATCAGGAGAGGCCTTGGCGCTGCTGGGCGCGCCGCGCGCGCCCGATATCGTCATCGTCGATTGTGCGCTCGGCGAGCCCGCGACACGCTCTGTCGCGGAGGCCGCACGCGCCGGCGGGGTGGGCAAGAGTCTGATCCTGTTCTCGCCATTCGAGCGGCGGGCTTTCGGGCAAAGCTCGGTGCGCGGCTTTCACGGCTGGCTCGTCAAACCCGTGCGAGCCCGCTCGCTCTTCGCGCGGCTGACCGACGCGCCTGACGGGCAGGAGAGCGGCGGCCGCCGTGAACCGCCAATGCTGCGCAGCCGGCCCAGCCGCGCGCTCCGCGTGCTCCTTGCCGAAGACGACGACATCAACGGCATGATCGCGCTGGCGTTTCTGACGCGACTTGGCGCCAACACGACGCACGTCAAGGACGGTGCCGACGCGCTGGCTCGCGCCGAGGAGGCGCTCGACGGGCGGCGGGAGCGCTTCGACGTCATCCTTTTGGACGTCAGGATGCCAGGATTTGACGGCCGGGAAGTCGCGCGGCGCATCCGCCGACGCGAAGTCGCGGCGGGAGCGGCCCCCGTGCGGCTTGTCGCGCTGACCGCAAATGTCTCGGCCGAGGATCGGCGCGCCTGCCTGGACGCGGGGTTCGATGTGTTCCTGACCAAGCCCGTCGACCTCGCCGCGCTCGGCGATGCGCTTGTTCCCGTCGTCGAGAATCGGCAAACTGCCCACAGGCTCGGCGCATAGCCGCCGCAATTTCGTTGGGGGCGTCACATTTCTTTTTTCGAATCACCCGAGTATCATGGCGGCAAGGGGCCTGACGCAGCGTCGAGGCGATCAGGACGATCCGCATCCAGATCGGTCACGCTCATGTGGTCCGGCCAGCAAGCTGGGGCTTTGCGCAACAAAATCACCCTCCTGCCGCACCGGTCGCCGAGCGTCACGCCGAGATGGGACCTGGGCGGATTGCCGGCAATTTTGTGCCGTCTGGGCAACCTCGAGGTTCGCCTCGCCACCAGCAAGAAGGAGATTCGCCGGGCGCAAAGGTTGCGCTACAAGGTCTTCTTCGAGCAGGGTTCCGCCGTGCCTGACCGCACGGCATCGCTCATCCGACGCGACATCTGCCGCTTCGATCGGGTGTGCGATCATCTGCTCGTCATCGATCACGCCGCGACCGGCACGCGGTTCGGCATGCGCAAGCCGAAGATCGCCGGGACTTACCGGCTGCTGCGCCAGGAAATCGCCGAGCGCAATTTCGGATTCTACAGCGCGCAGGAATACGACATCGGGCCGTTGCTGGCGCGTCAGGCGGGCAAGCGATTCCTCGAGCTCGGCCGCTCATGCGTGCTGCCGGAATATCGCAACAAGCGAACGGTCGAGCTCCTGTGGCAAGGCATTTGGGCCTATGTCCGCTACCACGGCGTCGACGTGATGTTCGGCTGCGCCAGCCTCGAAGGCACCGAACCTGCCGAGCTCGCGCTTCCCTTGAGCTTTCTGCATCACCATGCCGGGGCCCCCGACGGCTGGCATGCCCGTGCGCTCGATTCGCGCTACGTGGCGATGGATCGCTTGCCGCAGGAGGCGGTCGATGCGCGCAAGGCGCTCGCTGCCCTGCCGCCGCTGGTCAAGGGCTATCTCCGTCTCGGCGCGACGTTCGGGGAGGGGGCGGTCGTCGATCATCAGTTCGGCACGACCGATGTCCTGGTGATCCTTCCGGTTGCCGCCATCGAGCAGCGCTATACGACCTATTTCGGCCAGACGGCCGAGCGGCGGGCGGCGTGAGCTTCGTCCGCGGCGCCGTTTACCCGCGGCCCTCGCCCTCCTGGAAAAGCGCCCTCAGTCCCTCGCGGTAGGTCGGGAAGGCAAGTCGCACGCCGAGATCCTGCTTCAGCCGGGCGTTGGCGACGCGCCGGTTCTCGCCGTAGAAGCTTCTTGTCATTGCTGGAATTTCTGCCGCCTCGAACGGAACCGCCGGCGGCACTTCGAGGCCGAGCAGCTTGGCGGCACAGGCAACCACCTCCTGCGGGGGCGCCGGTTCGTCGTCCGTGACATTCCAGAGGCCTCCGGGACCCCCATACGCCAGGGCGGCTTCGATTGCGCGTGCGATATCCTCGACGTGAACGCGGTTGAAAACCTGACCCGGCTTGGCCAGCGGCCGCGCCGAGCCTTCCCGAAGTTTTGTCAGAGCGTTGCGGCCGGGGCCGTAGATGCCGCCGAGACGCAACACATGAACCGCCTTGCCGGTGCGCTTCCCAAGCTCGATCCAGCCGCGTTCGGCGCGAATCCGCTCATGGCCGCGGGTGCTTCCCGGCCGCGGCGGCGTCGTTTCATCCACCCATTCGCCGTCGTGATCCCCGTAGACGCCGATCGTCGACAGATAGACAATCGTTGCAAGATCCTGGGCCGCGCCAATCGCCTGAGAGAAGCGCGCAAGCGCCGGGTCCGCCTCGCCCGGCGGGATCGACACCAGGAGGGCATCCGTCTTCGAAAGATGCCGGGCGATCGCCGGATCGACGTCGTCGTCGGAGAAAGGGATCGCCCCGATCCCCTCGCGCCTGAGCTCGGCCGCCTTGTCGGCCCTGCGCACGGTGCCTGCGACGGAGGCAAACAGGGCCCGGCGCGTGCGCACGAAGTGCAGTGCGCTATAGCCGAGGCCGAAGACGAAGAGACTGTATGGGGTCGGGCTGGGATTTGATGGCCTTGACCGGTGCTCTCCGGTCACGGCGGCCATATCCCAGTTCATGACGCGGAGTGCATCAAGTGATGGAAAGCGAGGCACGGCTCGAAATCGAGGAGCTTGTCGAAAAGTTGACGCCGGAAGATCGCAAGTTGCTTCGTGACATGTCCGAGAGCGAGCTTATCCAGCTGCACATAGGTTACGGGATGTGGCTGCGCAACCAATTCCGTCGGGGGGAACTTCCGCGTCTCTTCAAGTTTTGCTTTGCAAGAGTCCGTTCCGAAGACCGTAGTTTCGATGCGATTTCCACTGTGGCCATTCGCGAGATTTGGCTTCATATTCGTGCCACAAGGTGAGACGGCGCTCGAAGGTCTCACGGTGCGACCGGCGATGGGCACCCCAAGGCAGCATCCCATTCGGCCAGCACGGCCGCATCAGCCTCCGTGATGCGGTGGACGGCGGCGTGCTTGGCGACCTCGCTCGCCGACCCAAGTCTGCCGAGCGCCCACACCGCCATGGCCCGCACCAGCGGCGAGGGATCGCCAAGCCGCGCTTCCACCGCCGCCTGCAGCTCCCCGTCGCCCGAATTGCCAATCGCGATCAGCACGTTGCGCATGAAGCGCGCATGGCCGATGCGCTTCACCGGATTGCCCGCAAAAAGCCGGCGGAATTGCGCGTCGTCGAACCGGACGAGTTCCGCAAGGCTTGGCGCCCGCAGGTCCTCATGGGCGACGAGCTTTGCCTCGCGCGACGCCATCGCGAACTTGTTCCACGGGCAAACCGCAAGGCAGTCATCGCACCCGAAGATGCGATTGCCCATTGCGACACGAAACTCGGGCGCGATGTGGCCCTTGTGCTCGATGGTCAGGTAGGAGATGCAGCGTCGGGCATCAAGAACGTATGGCGCCGGAAAGGCTCGCGTCGGACAGATGTCGAGACAGGCGCGGCACGACCCGCAATGGTCGGCCTCTGCCGTATCGGGCTTGAGCGCGAGCGTGGTGAAAATCGCGCCAAGGAAGAGCCACGAGCCGAAATCGCGTGACACGAGGTTGGTATGCTTGCCCTGCCAGCCAAGCCCGGCGCTTGCGGCAAGCGGCTTTTCCATCACGGGCGCGGTGTCGACGAACACCTTCACATCGCACCGGGTGGTCGTGACGAGCCAGGCGGCCAAGAGCTTGAGGCGGCCCTTGAGGACGTCGTGGTAGTCGCGATGGCGGGCATAGACCGAGATGTTGGCGCACGATTTGCGAGCAATTGCCGCCAGCGGGTCGCGGTCCGGCCCGTAGTTGGCGCCGAGCATGACGATGCTGCGAACCTCCGGCCACAGGGCACGCGGATCGGCCCGCTGCACACTGCGACGCGGCATGAAGTCCATGTCGCCATGGGCCCCGGCCGCAAGCCATGGGGCGAGCCGGGCGCCGGCGCGAGCCGCGGCCTCGGGGGCAGCGATGCCGCAAGCCTCGAATCCGAGGGTCCGCGCGCGGGCGATAAGCGCGTCCTTGAGATCGACCCCTAGAAGTCGAGATCGGCGTAGGTCTGGCTCGGCGTCAGGCCCGGCAGCTTGTCGGCGAGGAGCGGCCGGAACGACGGCCGCGACTTGACGCGCGCGTACCAGTTCCTCGCCGTCTCGTCTTCCGCCCATGGCACGTCGCCCAGGAAATCAACGCTCGACAGATGCGCGGCCGCCGCCAGATCGGCGTAGGACAGGCGCTCGCCCGCCAGCCATTTGCGCGTGCCGATCAGGTGACCGATATAGCGCAGATGGTAGCGGATGTTGTTGCGCCCCGCCCGCACGAGGTCCATGTCCGGGGCGCCGCCGCCGTTGGCGCTCGGCATGAACCGCTTATAGACTTTCTCGGCAACGAGATAGCCCGAGACCTCTGCAAAGAACTTGCCGTTGAACCAGTCCATCAGCCGCCGGATCTCGACCCGCTCGGCCGGGTGCTCGGACAGGAGCCGGCGCTCGCCCAGCGCCAGTCCGCGCGTTTCGTCGAGATATTCCGCGATGACACCCGCCCCCGGCACGGCCGCGTCCGCATCCTCGACGAAGACAGGGGTCTGTCCCGCCGGATTGAGAATGAGGAAGTCTCGCCGCCGTTCGAAGGCCCGCTCTTCGACCAGATCTGGCGTGATGCCGAACTCGCCAAGCACCAATCGAACGAAACGGGAATGCGGGCACAAGGGATAGTGAAACAGAATGGCCATGCCGTCTTGTCGATTCCGTGAAGGCGCGCAAGGCCCGCGAACGCAGGTCCTGCCTTCGCCTCTGCCTGTGCCGCTCAAGCCGGGGGCCCGATATAGGCCGCGACGCAAGGACGAACAACCCGCCCCGGGGGGCGCCCCCGGCGGAGCCGCCCCGCGACACCGGTGTGGCAGCGTTCGAGCTCGATTTGGCTCATCATCCGATCGGTCGCTGCGGCGTGACAGGCAACAGGCTGGTTCGGACGCCATCAAGGATGACATCGGGTTAAGAAAATCTCAATTTCTGCCCTGCCTGACGTCATGAGCGCCTTTCTTTTCAGGCGCGTACTGATGTTTCTTGCGACGCTCATCGGTGCCTCGGTCGTCATCTTCGTTGTGCTCGAAGTCCTGCCGGGCAATGCCGCCCAGACAATGCTCGGTCCGGATGCAACGCCGCAGACCGTGGCCGCGCTCGCCCACAAGCTCGGCCTCGACCGTCCCCCCGTCGAACGCTACGTCTCCTGGATCGCCGGTCTCGCCCACGGCGATTTCGGCCTCAGCTACGCCTATGGCACCCCGATCGCTGATCTCATCGAGAATGGTCTTGCCGTCAGCCTGCCGCTGGCGTTGCTGGCCATGCTTTTGACCACGGCCTTGGCGCTGGGCCTTGGCATCCTTGCTGCCGCACACCATCGCCGCCTTGGCGATCTCGGCGCCATGACGCTGAGCCAGGTCGGCATCGCCGTCCCGAATTTCTGGCTCGCGATCCTTTTGATCCTGTTCTTCGCCGTACGGCTTCGGTGGTTTGCCGCAGGAGGTTTCCCGGGCTGGGACGCGGGCGTTGGGCCCGCCCTCAAGGCGCTCGTCCTGCCGGCGGTCGCGCTCGCCGCCGTCCAGGCCGCGATCCTGACCCGCGTCATCCGTGCCGCCGTTCTCGACGTGATGCGCGAGGATTTCGTGCGCACCGCGCGGGCCAAGGGCTTGAGCCGGGCAGCCGTCCTGTGGCGGCACGTGCTGCGCAACGCGCTGATCCCGGTCGTCACGATCATGGGCCTGCAGTTTGCCAATCTGGTCGCGGGCACGGTCGTCGTCGAGAATGTCTTCTATCTTCCGGGCCTCGGACGGCTGGTCTTCCAGTCGATCGCCAATCGAGACGGCGTCGTTGTGCGCGATGCAATCATGCTGCTCGTCGTCATGGTCGTCGCCGTCAACTTCCTGATCGACATTCTGTACCTCGTCATAGATCCGCGGCTGAGGGCGCGGCGATGAGCGGGCTTGCGGGACACTCCCGTCCATCTGTGTTTCGTCATCCGAGCCTTGCCGTCGGCGCGGCGCTGACGGCGCTCTTCGTGCTTGCCGCGGCGCTCTCGCTCGTGTGGGCGCCGCACTCGCCCTTCGACATCGACGTGCCGCACAAGCTCGCCGCGCCTTCGGCCGCGCACTGGCTCGGCACCGACGCGTTCGGCCGCGACGTTGCCTCGCTGCTGCTCGTCGGGGCGCAGAATTCACTGCTCGTCGGCGTCGTCGCGGTGGCCATCGGCCTGATCATCGGTGCGGCGCTCGGACTCCTCGCTGCCGCAATGGGCGGGTTTCCCGAAGACCTGGTCATGCGGCTTGCCGATTTTGCCTTCGCCTTCCCGGCGGTTCTCTCGGCCATCCTCCTCGCCGCTCTCTTTGGCCCGAGCGTGCTTGACGCCATCCTCGCCATCGGCGTCTTCAACGTGCCGGTCTTCGCCCGCGTCACGCGGGCCGCAGCGCGTGGCGTTTGGACCCGCGATTTCATCCTGGCGGCGCGGGCGGCGGGCAGCGGTACGTTGCGGATCAGCCTCGAACACATCCTGCCGAACATTCTTCCGGGGCTCACCGTCCAGGCGACGATCCAGTTCGCGACCGCCGTCCTGGCGGAGGCTGCCCTCTCCTATCTGGGCCTCGGCACCCAGCCGCCGCAGCCGTCGTGGGGGCGCATGCTGAACGATGCGCAGACCTTGATGTTCCAGGCGCCGCAGCTTGCCGTCTATCCAGGCTTGGCGATCGCCTTGGCCGTGCTCGGCCTCAATCTCCTGGGCGATGGTCTCAACGACCTTCTCGACCCGCGCCTTGCGCGGACCCGCTGAGGATGGCGCTTCTCGAGGTCGAAGAGCTGACCGTCCGGCTGGCGACCGCGCGCGGCCCGGCCGACGCCGTGCGGGGCGTGAGCTTCTCGCTCGATCGCGGGCAGACGCTGGGACTGACCGGCGAGTCCGGATCAGGCAAGTCGATGACGGCACTTGCCGTCATCGCCCTTCTGCCGGAGGGGGCGCGTGCGACCGGACGCGTCCTCCTTAACGGGGAAGACCTCCTCGCAGCCTCCGAGCGGCGGCTCTGCGCGGTACGCGGCAATCGCATCGGCATGATCTTCCAGGAGCCCATGACTGCCCTCGACCCGCTGCACTCCGTCGTGCGGCAGGTGGCCGAGCCGTTGCGGCTGCACCGCGGCCTCTCGGCGGGCGCGGCGCGCGCCGAGGCGTTGCGGCTGCTCGACCGGGTGCGGCTCGCCGATGCGCATCGAAGCGCCGCGGCCTATCCGCACCAGCTGTCGGGCGGTCAGCGCCAGCGCGTCCTGATCGCCTCGGCGCTCGCCTGCGGCCCGGACCTTCTCGTTGCCGATGAGCCGACGACGGCGCTCGATGCGACCACCCAGAGCGAAATCCTCGATCTCATTGCCGAGCTCGTCGATGAAGACGGCATGGCGCTGATGCTGATCTCCCACGACCTTGGCGTGATGGCGCAGAACGTCACGCGCACCCTGGTGATGTATGGCGGTTCGATCGTCGAGAGCGGCCCGACGGAAGCGGTCTTCTCGCGCCTCGCGCATCCCTACACGCGCGGCTTGCATGCGGCCCGACCCAGGCTTGGCGTCGGCCGCGGCAAGAGGCTCGCCGCCATTCCGGGGACCGTGCCGGAGATCGCCGACCTGCCGCCCGGATGTCCCTTCGCGGGCCGCTGCCCGCTGACGATTGCCGCATGCAGTGCCGCAATTCCCCCGCCCTTGCCCGTCGGCCCCGGACATGCGGCCCGTTGCATCAGGCTCGAGGCAGCCTTGACGCTGCCCAAAGCGGCGGATTGATGTGTCGTTCGCCCCTGGAGTTTCCGCGCCGATGAACCCGAAGATCATTGCCTTGCTGCTTGCTGCGGTCGCGTCCTGGTCGGGCAGGGCCCGCGCCGAGGAGATCCTCGTCCGCGACATGCAATATTCCAACGATCGCACGACGAAGTCGGGCCGCACCGCAAGCTGCATCGTCACCGGCTCTGCCGCCAGGGGTCAGGCCGCCGAAATGATCGGGGTTCAGCTGTTGGCGTTTGCCGGCCTTCTGGGGTGGAAGGCAATCGCCATGCGGTCCGAGCCGGGGGCGTCGGCGGCAGCGAGCGGGACGGTTGCCGATGTGCATTTCCGTGAGGCGCCGGGCATTGGCCGTCGCAATGTCCACAAGGCGAACACGCCGAAGGGCGATCTCATGGCTTATCTAATCGACATGGGCTACGCCAAGCCCTTGCTCGGCTCGTTCTTCCACGGCAGCTACACGCTCGACGTGGTCTGGAAAAGCGGTTCGGAGGCGCGGTCCTACCGCGTGGCCGCGCCGCCGCCGAAGGATGTCTACGAAAAGTTCCGCGCCTGTGTCGACAGCCTCACCAGGCCATGAACTCGCGTCGAGCCCGGGGGCAGGCGAGCCGCTTTTGGAGCTCGCATCGGTCACGCAGGATTATGCGCTGCCGCGCCAGACGCTCTTTCGCCGGCCTGGAAGGATTGTCGCGCTCGACGGCGTCAACCTGACGGTTGGGCCCGGCCGCAGCCTCGGCATCGTCGGCGAATCGGGCGCCGGGAAATCGACGCTTGCCCGCCTCGCCATGGCGCTCGAACGCCCGGCGTCCGGCACCGTCCGATTCATGGGACACGACCTCAACGCGCTGCCGCACGCGGCGCTCAGAGGCCTGCGCCGCCACTTTCAGATGGTGTTCCAGGATCCCAACGGTTCGCTCGATCCGCGTCAGAGGGTCGGGTGGATCGTCGCCGAGCCGCTGCGCGCCGTCGGCGGCCTGAGTGCAGAAGACGAACGCGAGGCGATCGCGGCCGTGCTCGAGTCGGTCGGTCTCCACGCCGCCGACCGGGACAAGTACCCCCACGAATTCTCCGGCGGGCAGCGCCAGCGCATCGCCATCGCCCGCGCACTGATCACGCGGCCGAGCCTGATCGTTGCCGACGAGCCGGTGAGCGCGCTTGACGCCTCGGTGCAGGCGCAGGTGCTGAACCTCTTGCAGGACCTCATCGCCAAGCATGGCGTCACCCTGCTCCTGATCAGCCATGACCTCGCCGTGGTCGATCACCTGTGCGAGGAGGTTGCCGTCATGTACCGCGGCCGGATCGTCGAGCAGGCTTCGCCGGAGCGCCTGTTCGCCGCCCCGGCGCATCCCTATACCCGCCTTCTTATCGACTCGCTGCCGCAGCTTTCGAGCCGACCCAGACGCCGCCCCATGCGGGCCGCGAGCACGGCGGAGGCTCCGGGCGGATGTTCCTTCGCGCGGCGCTGCCCCCATGTCCGCGAGCGCTGCCGCGCCGAGGCGCCGGTTCTGCGCGAGGTCGGCGCCCGGCACCTTGCCGCCTGCCACTTCGCCGAGGCCATCATCGCTCAACCTCGGACTTGACGCGAAAGGCGCCGATGCATTGGAGTGCCGCGCGGCGCCGCATCGGCGCGCCTCGGCCGCGATCGCTCGGATGCCGCCATGATCAGGACATCGACTGCTGTTGTCGCCTGGACGCTTGCCGCGGCGCTGGTGGCAAGCGCCATGCCGGCGCATGCGGCCAAGGACGCCATCGTGATCGGCATGGTGCTCGAGCCGCCCGGGCTAGACCCGACCATCGGCGCGGCGGCAGCCATCGGCGAGATCACCCACTATAACATCTATGAGGGCCTCACCAAGGTGAACGCCGATTCCTCGGTGACGCCCCTCCTTGCCGAGAGCTGGACGGTCTCGCCCGACGTGAAGACGTTCACGTTCAAGCTGCGCTCAGGCGTCACGTTCCACAACGGCGAGCCGTTTTCCGCAGCCGACGTGAAGTTTTCCTTCGAGCGGGCGGCCGCGCCCGACAGCACCAACAAGGACAAGGCCTTTTTCGCCGACCTTGCCGAGATCGCGACGCCCGATCCGAACACGGTGAGGCTCACCTTCAAGGATCCCGATCCCGACGCGCCGTTCCGCCTCGGCCTGCCGCAGGCCGTGATCCTCGATCCGAAGAGCGCGGCGACGGACGCCACCGCACCCGTTGGGACGGGCCCGTTCAAGCTCGAGCGATGGGTCAAGGGCCAGTCCGTCACCCTGACCAAATGGCCCGCCTATCGCGACGCCGCGCGGGTTGCCCTCGACAAGGTTACCTTCCGCATCATCAACGATCCGGCGGCGCAGGTCGCAGCGCTCCTTGCCGGTGATGTCGACGCCTTCCCGCGCTTCGGCGCCGTCCAGAGCGTCGCGCAGTTCCAGAATGACCCGCGCTTCCGCGTCAGCATCGGCGGGACGGAGGGCAAGACCCTTCTTGCCGTCAACAACAAGCGCAAGCCGCTCGATGACGTGCGGGTGCGCCGCGCCCTTGCCTATGCCATCGACCGCAAGGCGATCATCGATGGCGCCATGAACGGCTACGGCGCCCCGATCGGCAGCCATTACGTGCCGACCGATCCGGGCTATGTCGATCTGACCGGCCTCTACCCCTACGATCCGGCGAAGGCGAGGTCGCTGTTGGCGGAGGCCGGCGTGACGACGCCGCTGACACTGACGCTCACCCTGCCGCCGCCGGCCTACGCCCGGCAGGGCGGCGAGATCGTCGCCGCGGAGCTTGCCGCCGTCGGCGTCAACGCCAGGATCGTCGATGTCGAATGGGCGCAGTGGCTTTCGGGCGTCTTCGCCAACAAGAACTACGACCTGACGATCATCAGTCACGTCGAGCCGCTCGACCTGATGATCTACGCCGATCCGACCTATTATTTCCAGTATGACAGCCAGGCGTTTCGCGACATCATGGCGAGGGCCGATGCGACAGCCGACCCCGCGCAGCGCCTTGCCGCGCTCGGCGAGGCGCAGCGCCAGCTCGCCGAGGACGAGGTCAACGTGTTCCTCTTCCAGCTGCAGCAGATCACCGTGGCGAACGCCGGGATTCGCGGCCTGTGGAAGGATTCGCCGGTGTTTGCCAACGACATGGCGGCGGTTTCGTGGGAGTAGAGACCGTCATCCCGGAAGCGCGAAGCGCTCTCCGGGATCCGGAGACAGGCTCCTGAGAAGAGTGCATGTTCCGGATCCCGGCTCGGCGCACCGCTTGGCGGTGCTTCGGCCGGGGTGACAGGGCTGGGGAATTTCCTTTCGCACGCCTTAGCCGGGATACCGCGACGGCCGCGGCGCACGATCGCCTTGCGCGCGGTCTCGGCTCGACTATATTGCGCGCCTTCCGCGCATGGGCGGCAGCGGAGGGGTGGCCGAGTGGTTGAAGGCGCACGCCTGGAAAGTGTGTATACGGGAAACTGTATCGCGGGTTCGAATCCCGCTCCCTCCGCCACGACTTAAAGACTTGATACTAATTTTACTTAGGCGGGGGCGAATTCCAGCCTAGTTTCAGGGCTCCTGCCGGCAATGCCTTTTCCAGCCCGTCAGGAGAGACGATTCTTTGGTCGATGTCGCGACCGTCTGCGCCAGAAAGTCTCGAATGCGATTTTCAGTGGTACGGGGGTCTCTGGGCCGTTCGAGACTGCGTCGTATCCTGGAACCGTGGTTCATTCGGCGCGCCGGTGAGTAGCTGCCGGCCGCCGATACCATAGGGCGGGGGAGCGCGTCGATTCGAGCGGGCGATGGAGTTGCGGGGATGGACGATTCTACGCGAACCCTAGTACGGTTCGCTGGTCCCTCCAATCGAGGGGCAGACGCGTATCCGCCATCAGCTTGTTGGCGGTGAGCCCCGCCGGTTGC
>JAFAME010000236.1 GCA_019233695.1 Methylobacteriaceae bacterium | reverse complement strand
AGGTCCATCGCGCCCTGCCAAACCTTGAGATCGCGATAGGATCCGATTCCAGATGTCGTCACACCACGCCGTGCCCCCGCTGGCGGCCAACTCATCGGTTGGCGCTCAGACCTCCCTACTCCTACTCGCTACTCGCTACTCACTATTCGCTCCCTTTCGCCTTCTCATCCCCCGGCAGCACATACTCCGTCCCTTCCCACGGCGACAGGAAATCGAATTTGCGGAACTCCTGTGTGAGTCGGACGGGCTCGTAGATCACCCGCTTCTGCTCGTCGTCGTAGCGCATCTCGACAAAGCCGGTCAGCGGAAAGTCCTTGCGCAGCGGGTGGCCCTCGAAACCGTAGTCAGTGAGGATGCGGCGCAGGTCCGGATGGCCGGAGAACAGGACGCCGTAGAGGTCGTAGACCTCGCGCTCGAACCAGTTTGCCGCCGGAAAAACCGCGACGGCGGAGGGAACAGGCGAAGGCTCGTCCGTCTCGACTTTGACGCGGATGCGGTGGTTATGCTTGGGCGACAGCAGCTGGTAGACCACGTCGAACCGCTTCTCGCGGTCGGGATAGTCGGCGCCGGTCAGGTCCGTGAGGTTGATGAAGAGGCATCCCGGATCATCCCGCAGATAGGTGAGCGCCTCGATGATGCGGGCCGCCTCGACCCGGATCGTCAGCTCGCCTAAGGCAAGCTTCGGCTGTCCCACCATCCCGGGCAGCGCGCCGGCGAGTGCCGTGCCAAGCTCTTGGAGCGCAGTATCCATTTCAGCCGCCGGTCCGCCGAGTGCAGGGTTGCCCAGGGTTCACCAAAGATCGCTGCGGGGCGGACGTCGCCGAAAGCTGAGGCTGCGCCCCGACGCCGCGGTCGCCGCCACGCTATCGTTCGATCGTGCCGACACGCCGAATCTTCTTCTGAAGCATCAGGATGCCGTAGAGCAGCGCCTCGGCTGTCGGCGGGCAGCCGGGCACGTAGATGTCGACGGGCACGATGCGGTCGCAGCCACGCACCACCGAATAGGAGAAATGGTAATAGCCGCCGCCATTGGCGCACGAGCCCATCGAGATCACGTAGCGCGGCTCCGGCATCTGGTCGTAGACCTTGCGCAGCGCGGGCGCCATCTTGTTGCACAGGGTGCCGGCAACGATCATGACGTCGGACTGGCGCGGCGAACCGCGCGGCGCAAATCCGAAACGCTCGACGTCGTAACGCGGCATCGAGACCTGCATCATTTCGACTGCACAGCAGGCAAGCCCGAATGTCATCCACATCAGCGAACCGGTCCGCGCCCATTGGATGAGATCATCGCTTGCCGCGACGAGAAAGCCCCGGTCGGCAAGTTCGCTGTTGAGGCCGGCAAAAAACGGGTCCGTCGCCGCAACGGCCTTTTCGGCCTTCGGATCGATCAGCCCGCGAGCAGCGGGATCGGCGGGCGCGCCATGGGGGTCGAGGATCAGTCCCATTCAAGCGCCCCCTTCTTCCATTCGTAGATGAACCCGACGGTGAGGACACCGAGAAAGACGATCACGGACCAGAAGCCGAGGGGGCCGACCTCCTTGAACGCAACCGCCCAGGGGAACAGGAATGCAACCTCCAGATCGAAGATGATGAACAGCAGCGACACGAGGTAGTAGCGCACATCGAAACGCATCCGCGCATCATCGAACGCATTGAAGCCGCACTCGTAAGCGGAGAGTTTCTCCGGATCGGGGCTCTTGTAGGCGACGATGAACGGTGCGATCAGCAGCGCCAAGCCGATCGCGAAGGCGATTGCCATGAAAATGACGAGCGGGAGATAGTCGGAAAGAAGGCTCGGCATCTTCGTCCCTTGCAGCTTGCGCGAGGAGACCCTATGGACCGCGCCGCCTGCTCGCTCCGGCGGGAAATGGGGCCAATTGCACTGAATCCGCGCTGCTTATTGCACTGCGGAAGGACTAGCCCAGCCCGCCCTGGCGTGCAAGATGAAACGCGTCGCATTCCGACCGCGGCGACAGGCCGCGAGGCGTCCCGGCGCGCCCCTTGTCGCCGCTCGATCAACGGTCCTCGGCATGCCCGGTTCCAATCTCGCTTCCAGATCGCAATCATGCAAACGAAGCCGCCGATGGTGCATGCCGATATCTTGTTGGGCTTGAGCCGAGGGCCGCAATGATCGAAGAACGAGAGAGGCCTCAGGAGAACCGCATGGCGAACAAAATCGATCTCGACGGAAGGATTGCCGTCGTCACCGGGGCGGCCCAGGGCATCGGATATGCCATCGCCGAGCGTCTTCTGGCGTCAGGGGCGGCGGTGGCTCTCTGGGATCGTGACGCGAAGACGTTGCAGGACGCCGCCGGAACGCTCGACCGCCTGGGAAAGATCGCCGAAGTCGTGATGGATCAAGGCGATTTCGCCTCGGTGACGGAGGCGGTCAAAACGACGGAAAGCGCACTCGGCCCGATTTCGATCCTTGTCAACAATGCCGGCATCGCCGGGCCGACGGTGCCGCTCGTCGACTATCCGCTGGAGGAATGGCACCGCGTGATCGATGTCGATCTCAACGGTCCCTTCCATTGCTGCAAGGCCGTGGTTCCCGGGATGATTGCGCGAAACTACGGCCGCATCGTCAACGTCGCCTCGATCGCGGGCAAGGAGGGCAATCCCAACGCGGCTGCCTATTCGGCCGCGAAGGCGGGCGTGATCGCGCTGACGAAGTCGCTCGGCAAGGAGCTTGCGAGCCGCGACATCGCAGTCAATTGCATCACCCCTGCCGCCGCCAAGACGCGCATCTTCGACCAGATCACGCAGCAGCACATCGACTATATGCTGGCGCGCATCCCGCGCGGGCGGTTCCTGAAGGTGGAGGAGGCGGCGGCGATGGTGGCTTGGCTGGCCAGCCAAGAGAATTCTTTCACGACCGGAGCCGTGTTCGACCTGTCCGGCGGGCGCGCGACCTATTAAGCGGGGCCTCGTCACGCCTCGACGCGTCGGCGTTCGATCTCCCGAAGCTCGTTGACCGCAAGCAGCAGCACCAATGCCCCGACGACGACGAAATTCGAGATGACGCTGACCCCGGCAAAGCCCAACAGGAACGGCGACACGAGGAGCCAGGCGCCAAGCGCCACGTTGACCCATTCCTCCCAGCGGCGAAATGCGGTCAGCGTCAAGGCTTCGACGAGGAGCAGCAGGAAGCCTGTGACGACGGCATTCTCCAGTCCCGCGGTCTGCGTCCAGTACATCAATATCCAGGGCGACAGGATGAGCCAAAGCCCGAGCGCCCAACTTGCCCAATCCTGCCAGTGCCGCGGCGGTTCAACGATCGCTGCCATAAGCGGTGCCTTCGAGGTGAGCCATGCTGCCGCGACGATACAGGCAATGCCCCGCGAAAGCATCTTCCGTGTCAGGTCGAATCGGCTGGCGAAGCTCCTGCGCCCCCGCCGTCAGAGGTGATTGAAGTGGACGCCGGCGAGCCCCCGCAACCCTCGCTTCTGACGGCGATCATGCCGACCCGCAATCGGCCGGACAAGGTGGCCGCACAGGTCCGCTTCCTGGCGGAATGCGCGTTCCCCTACCCGCTCGTCATCGCCGATTCGAGCGCATCGTCGGATCCGGGCAAGGAGCCCGCGCCTGCGAGCGAGCCACCCGGCGCTCTGAACCAGCACCGGCGCTTCGACCCGGAGATCGGCTTCATCGACAAGCTCGCGACGGTCGTCGGCGCGGCGCAATCCCCCTTCATCCTGCTCTTGCCGGATGATGACGTGACCTTCCCGCATGCAGTTCATGCGGCGCTCGGCCATCTGCAGGACCATCCCGAGGACGTGGTGGCGCAGGGCTACGTGCTCCGATCGGCCGAGCACCAGCGCAACATCGACATCCACCGGGTGTTCCTCTTCACGCCCTCGATTGGCCAGCAACAGCCGTTGCACCGGCACTACCATCTGATGCGGCGCTATCAGCCGTACTTCTGGGCTGTCTTTCGGAGGGAGGTTCTTCACAAGGCGCTGCTGGCGACTGCGCCGGTCAAGGGATACATCTTTCAGGAAGTGATGCTGATGAACGCGATCATCCTGCAGGGCGGGTTTGCCCGGCTGCGTTCAATCTTCAACCTGCGCGGCTCGGAGAATTCGCAAAGCGCCTTGCAGCAGATCGACCCGTTGCACTGGTTTCTCGACGACCCGCAATCGCTGTTCGACCACTACACGTCATATCGACATCACCTCATGCAGTTCCTCACAGACAACGACATCGCCGGCGCCGGGGAGGAAAATCTCGGCAAGCTCATCGACATGGTGCACGCGACCTGGCTCGGCCATAACCTCGATCTCGGAATGATCAATCACGTGGCGTGTCTTCTCCTGGGTGATCCGCTTCCGCCGCTGCAGCCGCCCCCGATATGGGATGGGTGGCAGGATATCGCGGAGGGCGACGTCGCGCACGCATCGAGCGACATCGATGTCCGCTACGTCTGGCGCAAGGGCGTCCTCACCGCCGAGCCGCGGGAGGAAATTTCGATCCTGCCGCAGGAGATGGAGGTGGTCGAACGCCAGTTCGACCTCTATCTGCGCGCCCGCAGCACCCCTCCGGGGCCCGGCTAGAGAAATCCTAGCGAAACGCTCCGTAGGAGACCTACGCGTCTGCCCTCGTCTTGATGAGCAGGACATCCTCGAGGACGAGCGCGTCGATATCGGTCGAGAGAAAGCAGCGCACGGCGTCCTGCGGGCTCTCGACGATCGGTTCGCCGTTGTCGTTGAAGGACGTGTTCAACAACACCGGTATGTCGGTGCGCGCCGCAAAAAGCCCGATGAGCTGGTGGAAGCGGGCATTGTCGGCCCTGCTCACGGTCTGCAGGCGGCCCGTTCCATCGACGTGCGTCACCGCCGGGATGACGGCGCGCTTGTCACGCCTGACCGCCGGCACGAGGAGCATGTAGGGGCTCGGCCGGTCGATCTCGAAGAATTCGGCGGCGCGATCTTCGAGGCACGCCGGGGCGAAGGGCCGGAACGGTTCCCGGTGCTTGACCCTGGCGTTCAGTACATCCTTGTTCTCCGCCTTGGCGGGGCTCATGAGAATGCTGCGATTGCCGAGGGCACGCGGGCCCATTTCCGAACGCCCGTGAAAATGCCCGACGATGCAGTTGGCAGCGAGGAGATCGGCGGCCTTTTCCAGCACCTCGCCGCGCTCGATCCGGCATCGATCCTGCGCCATCGCCGCGGCCGCCGCGATTTCCTGCTTGCTGTGCAGAGGCCCGACGAAGGGCGAAACGATGTTCTTCAGCCGGGGCTTGCCGGCGATGACATGGTGGCCATAAAGCGCCGCCCCGAGCGGAATGCCGGTGTCGGAAGCCGCCGGGTTGATGAACACCTCCTCGAAGAGCCCGCTCTGCAGCACGACCAGATTGGCAACCGAGTTGAGGGCGACGCCGCCGGAAAGGCACAATCTGGACTTTCCGGTCAGCTTGCGCGCATGCGCTGCAAGATGCAGGAGCGCTTCTTCGCACTCCTTCTGCACCTCGAAGGCGGCATGGGCCTTGGCCGCAAAGCTCTCCACCTGGACCGGTTCGCGCAGATCGTAGCTGCCTTCGATGCAGCGGTCCGCGTAGTCGGTGACGATGCCGTCGTAGTGCTTGCCGAGGCCGAGGAGCGTGCCCGGACCGTCGGGACCATAGGGGGCAAGCCCCATGGTCTTGCCTTCCTGCAGCAGCCCGAAGCCGATGGCTTGCGTGACGGCGGCGTAGAGGAGACCGATGCCGATGCGATCGGTGTGCTCGATGCGCCGGATCGCCCGGCCCTCGCCGACGAACAGGCTCTGCGTCTCATTGTCGGAGCCGCGCCCGTCGACGACGAGGATCGCAGCGTCCTCGTAGCCTGAGCAATAGAAAGTCGAGCAGGCATGCGCCAGGTGATGGTTGATGACGTGGATCCGTTCCGGCGCGATGCGGTCGAGGAGCGTGCCGCGCGCTGCCGGAGTGCGATATTCGTCGCAGCGCCAGTCGGGGATGCGGATGTAGTCGAGGACGACGAGATCGATTTCCTCGATGGATTGCACGCCGCTGTCGGCCATGCACGCGGCAATGGCGCGCGCCGGAAAGGCGCGCGAATCCTTCACCCGGTCGAGCCGCTCCTGCGAGAGGCTGACGATGTGCGGGCCATTCGCCTTGTCGAGGATGAGTGCCGCGCCCGTGTCGTGCCAGGGATCGCGATGCAGGCCAAGGATGATCATGCCGCCGGCTGCGCGCTCCGCTTGCGGATGCACCCTGTCGCGGGGGCGAGGGGGCGCCGAGCGGCGATGGAGGATGGGATGTTTGGCTGCGCGGGCGACAGAGTCATGCCCCCGGTTAGCGAAAGATCACCGCATCGGCAATCCCGGCGGGGCGCGATTTCGAGTGCGCCGATCGGCGTGTTTCGATGAACCGGCGTTGCAAGCAGCCCTTTGCGCAAATATCGCGGCATGCTGCGCCTGAATCGTCGTCCCGACTCTGCCGTCAGGTCCGGCCGGCGGGGGTGCAAGGCCAAGGGACGATGGATTGGCGTGTCGAAAAACGGTAAATAAGGTCGTGTCATCGCAATTCCGTAATTCGTAGTTCCGTGCTCGCTCGCCCCCTTATCGTTCTGTGAGGTCGCGAGGCCCACGTTCGAGTTTTGTACGCTGACCCCGGAGCCTTCTGTTACAACTGGCATACCCATTCAGAACGCGTCAAAGGTGTGATCGAGCGGGCCAAAAATTCTCTCTGAAAATGTACTCCAGTTCTCGAAAACTCGACAAACACCATCTCTATCGTGCGCAGTAACAAATCGACTAATTTCATCAAGTTCATCGAGTGGCACGCGGTGCAGCCGGGCA
>JAFAME010000163.1 GCA_019233695.1 Methylobacteriaceae bacterium | reverse complement strand
GCACGGCCCAGCGCTTCGGCATCGCCTACGATGAGGCACGGCTGACGAGCGACGCAGCCTTCAATGTCAAGATTGGCGCGGCTTTTCTCGGAGCCTTGTTCGGCGAGCAGCGCGGGTCCTATATCCTGACGTTTGCCGCCTACAACGCCGGCGGCAAGCGCGTGCAGGAATGGATCAATGCCTACGGCGATCCACTCAACCCGGCCATCGACCCCGTCGACTGGATCGAGCTCATACCGATCGATGAGACCCGCCACTACGTGCAGCTGATCATGGAGAATCTTGAAATGTATCGACTGCGCTTCGGCGACCGCAGCGCTCTTCTGATCGACGCCGATCTGCGACGCTCCGGATCTGGCTCCTGAGATCTCGGGTCGCTTCTGCGGCGAACCGTTCCACACAGACCGCCGGCAGCGACCCCATCCTGCAGGACCAATGCCAGCCGAACCTCGAACGTACGAGAGCATCTTCTTCTCCGCCCAGGACGGCCTGCGGCTGCACCTGAGGGACTACCGGCCCCTCCAGACGGCCTCGAAGGGGTGCGAGCCGCTGCCGGTGATTTGCCTGCCCGGCCTCGCCCGGACGGCCGGCGACTTCGATCGCTTGGCACTGGCGCTGAGCCGGGAGAGCGGACCGTGCAATCGGCGCGTGGTGGCGATCGACTATCGGGGGCGCGGCCTGTCAGACCGTGACAGGAACCCGAAGAACTATGACATCTTCGTCGAGAATGCCGACATCCTGTCGGCGCTTACGGTCGCGGACATAGACGGTGCGGTCTTCGTAGGAACGTCGCGGGGCGGGCTCCACGTCATGGCGCTCGCGGGCTCTCGTCCAACGGTCCTGCGGGGGGCCGTGCTCAACGACATCGGCCCGGTCATCGAGGCGACGGGGCTCGCGCGCATCCGCGGTTACGTGGGGAAAATGCCGCGCCCGACCTCGTGGGATGAGGCAACCGCCTTGATCAAGCGCATCGCTGCCGAGCGGTTCCCGAGCCTCTCCGAAGCAGACTGGGAGGCCTTCGCGCGCCTGACGTATGAGGACAAGGATGGCCTTTTCGTCACGCAATACGACCCCGCTCTATCGAAGGCACTCGAATCGATCGACATCGAGGCTCCGATACCTACGCTCTGGCCTCAGTTCGAAGCCTTGGCCCATGTTCCGGTATTGGTCGTGCGCGGCGCCAATTCAGACCTGCTGTCCGCCACAACGGCCGTCGAAATGACGCGCCGCCATCCCGACTGCGAGATCTACGTGATCGAGGGACAGGGCCATGCGCCGCTCCTGTTCGACGCTGCCTCCATCGCCAGGATCGCCCGCTTCATCGACAAGGTCGAAAACATCGGCAAGGCTTCCCAGGCGGACCCCGCCGTCGCCGCTGCAAGCCCGGCACACTCGCGCTGATCCGAGCTGCCGGTCCGACCCGGCCCACTCCCGCGAGCCAAGCTCCAGCACGGAGGCTCGGCGCCCCAGAGCCCGTCCTCTGGAAAAACAACGCCTTTCGGTCTGCGTCAAAAGAAAACCCCGGGGGCGGCGCCCCCGGGGTGTCGCATTGCCACGCAGCTGGAAGGATCAGAAATCGCGTTCGATGTGGATACGGCCTTCGAACCCATCCACGTTCTTGTTGGCAGGGAGGCCGCCAACGAGGGCCGCAAACGGCGTACCGCCGGCCGGGATCTTCTGGTTCAGACGGGCATACATGGCCTCAACCCCGATATCGAAGGGCTTGCCGCCGTAGATCTGCTCCCAGTACAGCTGACCGCCGATCCGGTACTCGTTCCAGTTGGACGTGATCAATTCCGACGTCACGGCACTATTGTACTTGACGTCGATGTACGATCCGAACAACCGCCCGATCAATTGCGGCGTGAAGTAGTGCTGGCCGGCAGCCATCACTGACCACGCCGTCGGCAGCGTCAGCTTGTCGCTGAAGCCCGTCGGCGACCCGGCGTTCGCGACGCGCGCCCAGACCGCGTCGTAATCGGGCTGTAGCAGGCCGTTGCCGGTGAAGTTGCGGTTGCCGTTCGACACCTGCTGGTACGCCAGCGCGCCGCTCGTGTATTCGCCTTCGATCCAGAGCTGGTCGCCGGCGGCGAGGGTGGGCAGGTTGAACATCACCCCGCCCAAGACCGCAAAGCCCCATTTGGTCTGGTCGCCGAAGGTATCGGTCCCGTCGAGCGCAATGAGCGGCGAGAAGACCGTGTTCTCCTGATGCGCCGCGCCGGTCACGCGGATGTCGCCCCAGGTCTGCGTCCAGTCGAGCTGTCCGACGAGGTCTGGCGAGCGGTAGCCACCGGCGATGACCGAGCCGCCACGGGGATCGGAACCGTACGGCCCGGTGTTGGGAAAGCCTGCCCCGGGAGGTGCTGCAGCAAGACGGTCGTTGTGGTCTTCGACCGAGATTGTCGCAGTGAAGCCGCCGCCGAACGTGTAGGTGTAGGCGATGCCGTTCACGTCGGAGTCGGAGTTGCGGATCGCCTCGTTGTTCCAGTCGTCGGCGTAGAAGTCGAACACCGACTGATAGCGACCAGCGGTCAATCCGGCCCATTGGATGAACGCCTTGTCGATGTCGACATTGTCGCCGTTGACACCATAGACGCCCGTCTTGTGGTTCATGTCGAGGCTGATGAACGTGCGCAGCGTTCCGTAGGCGGTGGTGTTGCGCGCATCCAACTGCACACGACCTCTGGCATAGGAGCCGGTCGAGTCACGTGATCTGATCGACACCGGCGCGCCGAAGGCATAGGCGCGAGTCGGCCGGCCGTTCGCCGTGACGGTGCCCGCTGGATTGAAAGTATACGGGAATTGCCGCTTCACGTCCTGGACGCGATATTCGAACGTCACGTTACCGCCCACGTGAAGGCAGGTATCAGTGCCGGGAATGTACCAAAAGCCTGCGCCATGTGCGTCGCAGATCTTGACGTATTCGACTGGCGCGGCTTTGCGATATGGCAAATCGGCGGCTTGCGAGCTAGCCACAGCGAGGAGCCCCGCCGCCGAACCGAGAAGAAGGCTCTTCACGAGCTTCATGATGTAGACCTCCAGTTTCTATGACCCAATCGGGAGCTGGTTTGGCTAGGGGCTCGGATCGCTTCGGAGCAAGGCCTTTCGGCGACCGGACCTATTAACTTCCTTTCCCCGTTCAGTCGGACCCGGGACGCCGAGCTTGGAAATAGGCAGCGCTCAGGGCCAACCTGCGGCGGGATTCCCCCGTTCGCAGAACTGACATTACCGAAGCGCCGGTCCGGTTCAACGGCCAATTGGGTTATTCAGCCTCAAAAATACCCTTTTTCGGCCTGTGTGGCACAAAGGCCACTCGGCGGAGGGTGTCAGCAAGGCAACAAGCGCGTCCCGACGCCGGAAATGGAAATCATTTCTTATCAATTTGTTAAACCAGCGCGCTGCGAGACCCTGCGAGCGGTGAACCGGGTTGATTGTTGCCGCCAAGTCGGCACCCGAATTTGTTGTGAAAACCTCAAACGCGGCAAGATCACGTCGACCCGCTCCCGAATCGCGCCACAATCGCCCAGCGCCCAGTTCCAGAAGCATTTTTGGCGATGAGGCTCGCGCCCAACGTCAAGAGGCCATCCGTCCGATGGCCGCTCTGCGAAGCGTCGTGTGGTCGTCCCGCGCTGCATCGGCGGCGCAACCGAGTTCCTGCCGGGGGTCGCGCCAACAAGCGTCCCGCAACCATGCGCGCGCAAGATTCTGCCGAGATGATACATATTTTCCGAAGACGCTCTATACTAAGGAAATTCCCGCGCAAACCAAGGCCTTCAGAATGAAGCTGATCGGGCAATCGGAACTTTCCGCGACCAGTGCGAGTTCCGACGCAGACAAAGGCGAACCGCGAGCTGCAATGACCCTACCCGTTTCAAAGGCTTCCGCATCGGCCGAGACGATCCTGCTTGCCGAAAACGACATTGTCGGGCGACAATCCGAACCCCGCCAGGATAGCTACAGCCTCGGCCGTGAACGCGCGTCACCCAGCGTTTTCAGGCGCTTCCTGCGCGGGGCGGTGCATTTTCTGGCCTACAATTTCATTCTGAAGCGGGGCGGCACTCGGACCATGAGCGCTGCGGGTTTTCACCTTGCCCTGCGCCCGACGGTCTTCCACCCCAAGCTGTTCCTCACGAGTGAATTTTTCGCCGACTTCATCGCGAAGCTGGACCTGTCCGGCAAGCGTGTCGCCGACGTCGGCACCGGCTCGGGGATACTGGCGCTTGCGGCGGCGCGCGCCGGCGCCCGGCAGGTCATCGCCCTCGACATCAACCCCGCTGCCGCCGAGGCGACCACCGGCAATGCCCGCGCCAACGGCTTTGGCGAGCGTGTCAGCGCGGTCTGCTCGAACCTTATGTCGGCGCTGCCGGCCGGTCCGCTCTTCGACGTGATCGTGTCGAATCCGCCGTTCTTTCCCGGCGAGCCGCGCGATATCGCAGACAGGGCCTGGTGCGCCGGCCCGGGCTACCGCGACATCGCCCTGCTTTTCGAGCAGGCGCGCCAGCGGCTTACGCCGACGGGGCGCATGTACGTCCTGTTTTCATCCGATTCCGATCTCTATCTCCTCGGCCGGCTGATCGCGAAGGCCGGCTTCAGGGCGCGCCGCATCGCCGACCGATCGATCCTGATCGAGGCGCTGATCATCTACGAGTTGCGCCCCGAGTAGTTGCGGACATCACGCAGGTTGCTCGGACAAAAAAGGGGCTGGGCGCGCGTGGCGCCGACCACCGCTTGAAGATTGCTTTGCAATCGAGGGCGATCGCCCGTATCGGGTGTTCCGGCTGGACCGGCCAGCAGCAGGCCGGGTCGGAGGTCGGAGGAGAAGGGCCATGGCCCGCAGCGTTTCATGGGGCGTCCTGAGCACCGCCAGGATCGGCGTTGAGAGAGTGATCCCTGCGATGCAGAGGGGCGAGATCTCCCGCATCGATGCGATCGCCTCGCGCGATGCCACCCATGCCCAAGCCGTCGCCGATCAACTCGGCATCCCCAAAGCCTATGGTAGCTATGAGGAATTGCTCGCCGACCCCGGCATCGAAGCCGTCTACAACCCGCTGCCGAATCATCTGCACGTGCCCTGGACGGTCAAGGCGATGGAGGCAGGCAAGCACGTCTTGTGCGAGAAGCCGATCGCGCTCAACGCCGAACAGGCGGAGCAACTGATCGAGGCGCGGGGCCGCACCGGCCGGCACGTGGTCGAAGCCTTCATGGTGCGTCACAACCCGCAATGGCGGCGCGCCCGCGCCATCGCAATGGATGGCAGTATAGGCGAGGTCCGGGCCATCCAGTGCCTGTTCACGTACTATCTCGTCGACCCTTCGAATGTGCGCAACCAGGCCGAGATCGGAGGCGGCGGCCTGTTCGACATCGGCTGCTATGCAATCACCACCGCGCGGTTCATCTTCGGCGCCGCTCCCGAACGGGTCGTGGGGCTGATCGATCGCGATCCCGAATTCCGGACCGACCGCCTGACGAGCGGGCTTGCCGAGTTTCCGCGCCATCGTCACCTCGCGTTCATCGTGTCGACCCAGCTCCTGCCTCACCAGCGCGTGCAGATCTGTGGCACGAAGGGGCGGATCGAGATCGAGGTGCCGTTCAACGCGCCGCACGACCGCCCGTGCCGCATTTTCATCGACAGGGAAGGCGATCGTTTTGGGTCCGGCGTCGCGGCCGAGGAAATGCCGACCTGCGATCAATACACGCTGCAGGGCGACGCCTTCTCGCGTATCGTGCTGGGCGAGGAAGAGCCGGAATACCCGATCGAGGACGCCGTGATGAACATGCGGATCATCGATGCCTTCTTCCGCTCCGCGCGCAATGGCAGCTGGGAGAGCATCCAGGCGGCCTGATGGATGCACGGGCCTGCGCCGATGAGCCGGACACTCGCCGCGCCGCCTCGCGCGGCTGCCTGACCCCCCCTCATGCCCGTTTCAGGATGGGCGCACAGCTTCCGCATAGGCCGGGCCCTCGATGAATGGATGGGCTCGCGCAAACCCCTCATCGACCTCGACCCCAATGCCGACGCCTTCGAGCGGCGCGACAGTACCGTCAGGCGCGATCTCGTAGGGGGCGGAGACGAGCGAATCGCGAAACGGATTGGGATGCGAAATGTCGCCTTCGAAGTATCCGGCGTTGTCGATGGCGGCGAGAAAGTGCACAGTTGCCGCCATGTTGATGCCGGTCGTTGCCGTATGCGGACAGAGCGGAAGCTTCCACGCCGAGCCGAGCGCCGCGATCCGCAGTCCTTCGGTAAGTCCACCAGACTTCGAGAGATCCGGCTGAAGAATGCCGACATGCCCATCCGCGACGAGCCGACTGAACTCGAAGCGCGTGTAGTGGTTCTCGCCCGCGGCAAGGGGCACGCGGCCCGTATCGGCGCAGGCATAGCTCCTGTAGTCGTGTGGCGCGAAGGGCTCCTCGAGCCAGCCGACGCCGAGTTCCGCATAGGCGGGAATGACCTTCAATGCGTCGGCAAGCGTGTAGTTGGTGTTCGCATCGACGAGAATGGCAAGATCCTCGCCATACGCCTTGCGCACCGCCGTGACCCGTTCGATGTCACGCGCCGGCGTGTCGCCGACGCGCAGCTTCACGGCCTTGTAGTTGAGCGCGAGCGCGGCGCCGACCTCCTCGATGAGTGCACCCGGTGCCACCCAGCCGAGGGATACGCCACCCGCATACGCCTTGATGCGTCGAGCGGCGCCGCCGAGGAGCCTGTAGAGCGGCCACCCCACCGCCTTGGCGCGGATGTCCCACAGTGCCTGGTCGATGCCGCTCATGGCGATCGCGGTTGCCGCGCCAAGCCCGTGACTGCGTAGCTGCATCGTGTAGATGCGCGACCAGATGCCCACGACGTCGGCGGCATCGCTGCCCAACACAAAATGCCGCAGCAGGCTGTTGACGATATGAGCGACGGAACCGGCAGCCCGGCCGTGGTGGGACTCGCCATAGCCGAGGAGGCCGTCGGCTGTCCGGATACGGACCAGCACAGTGTCGCGGCGCAGCACGCGACCGATGCCGAAAGTGATGCCGCCCTCGACCGGAACCGACAAGGCCGAGGCCTGAACATCGACGATCTTCACTGAAGCTCCGGATAGGGGCGCGTCGCCCGCAGTTACCGAATGGGCCCTAAAGGATCGTTTCCATGAAACAGATCCCTTGTCATCCTGGAAGCGCGAAGCGCTGTCTGGGATCCGGCGCCAGATCCCGGCTCTCCGCTTCGCTTCGGCCGGGATGACGCCAGAGCTGATTCGAACCAGGAAAACGCTCAGACAGACAGGCGAGCCTCCACGGCTAGCCCAGCCCCGGCACGCAGGTCATCAGGTTGCCTGATAAGCCGACAACTGCCCAAGCAGCACCGTGCCGCCGCGATGACGGGGTGGTTCATATGACACGGATCATGGCGGGGACAGCCTCGCGATCGGCGTCAAGACAAACGGCGATTTGGCGGCGAACGGATCTTCGATGCTCGCAGCCGGGACCATCCGCCTTGCAGACGAGGTGAGCCCACACGAAAAAGGCGCGCTATCCGAACCTGCCATGCCGAGCCGCACCGGAATGGCCATTGTTCGGGCGCTGACCAGCCGTTGCTGGCTCCGCGTGGTGGCGATGGCGTAGCCGCCGAACGCTACGCCTTCGGTGCTAGGCCGAACCCGTGGCGCTGGTAGCGGCCTTCTTGGCCGAAGCCTTCTTGCCAGGCGCAGTCTTGCCGGCCGATGCTTTGCCACCGGCACTCTTCGATGCGCCGTTGCCTGCAGCTTTCGCCCCGGTCGACTTCGCAGCCGGCTTCTTGGCCGATGCTTTGGCGCCGGCTTTGGCTCCCGCCTTCTTGGCAGCCTTCGGCGCCGCCTTCGCAGCAGTCTTCTTCGCCGGGGCCTTCTTCACTGCAGTCTTTTTGGCCGCAGCTTTGGGCGCCGCCGATTTGGCTGCGGGCTTGCTGGCCGTCTTTGCTTCAGATGTGGTCTTCGCTTTCGCCATGATCTCCCCTCCGCAAGGAAGCTGTTCAAAGGCAAATGTAGCCGCGTGCTATACGCTCGATGAAGGTAACACCGATGATTTGTGGCGCAAGTCCTTCGCGAAAACTTGGGCTAAGAAAATCCAAATTTTTGCGATCCATGGCGCGACGACGAGGGCCCCGCGCAGCAACCATTCGGAGCGTTGGCGCCGACTCGCGCCGATGCGCAGGCGCCTCGCGCCTCTCCACGCTTGTGTGCCGCCGTCAAATAGACATCAGTATTCACGCAACCCGTCGCCATTCCGCAACCGTGTCGGTCGGAGTCCACACGCTCAAGCCGGAATCTTTTTTGTTTTCCGTGCGATACGAGGAGATCGATCGGCGGCCAGTAGCGATTCCTGCCGGTACGTTCGCATCGATACTGAAGGAAATACTTGCGGCGATTGGGTACCTGTTCCGGGCGCTCGCCGGGGGCGTTTATCAGGCGCCAGGGAAGCGAGCGCGACGAGGATTTTTGCCAGTCTCGCGCTGCCATTCGAAATGCGGACTTGTTCACAACAATGAATCTTGAATCCGCGCCACATGGCCACGCCGCAACGCGAATCGCATGCAGGTTTTCGCGAATCAGTGAGCCGCAGCTCGGCTGGTTCGATTGCCGATTCGGCTCGCTGCTTTCGACTTGCAGATCCCGTTGAGTGCCGCCACTGTCCTCAGCGACGAAGCAAAGTCAGGTGCCAAGCTTTGCTCGAATGGCTGCATTGACGGCCTGCGGGTTGGCCCTGCCGCTCGTCTGCTTCATCACCTGCCCGACAAACCAGCCAAGCATCGCCGGTTTCGCCTTCGCCTGGGCAGCCTTTTCGGGGTTGGCCGCGACCACCGCGTCGACCACACTTTCGATGGCAGCAGCGTCTGTCATCTGCGTGAGGCCGCGCTCCTTCGCGATGGCGCGCGGATCGCCGCCCTCGGTCCATACGATGTCGAAGAGGTCCTTGCCCATCTTGCCGGAGATTTCACCCTCCGTGATGAGATCGATGATTCCGCCGATCTGCGCTGCCGAGATCGGCGCGGTGGCAATATCGCCGCCCTCTCTGTTCAATCGGCCGAAGAATTCGTTGATCACCCAATTCGCGGCGGCCTTGCCGTCGCGCGGCTGGCCATTGCCGCCGACCACGTCCTCGAAAAAATCCGCCGCTGCGCGCTCGCCCACGAGCACGTCGGCATCGTAGGGCGAGAGACCATACTGGGCGATGAACCGCGCCTTCTTGGCGTCGGGCAATTCCGGCAGCGCGGCTGCAAGCGCTGCGACATAGGCCTCGTCGAACTGCAGCGGCAGAAGATCGGGATCCGGGAAATAACGGTAGTCGTGCGCTTCCTCCTTCGTGCGCATGGACCGTGTTTCGCCCCTGGCCGGATCGAAGAGACGCGTTTCCTGTTCGATCTTGCCGCCATCTTCAAGGATCAGGATCTGACGCCGCGCCTCGGCGTCGATCGCCTGGCCGATGAAGCGGATCGAATTGACGTTCTTGATCTCGCAACGCGTGCCGAGCGGCTCGCCGGGACGCCGCACCGATACGTTGACATCGGCGCGCAACGAGCCCTTTTCCATGTCGCCGTCGCAGGTGCCGAGATAGCGCAAAATCGTGCGCAGCTTGGCGACGAAGGCCTTTGCCTCCTCGGCCGAGCGGATGTCGGGACGGGTGACGATCTCCATCAGCGCGACGCCAGATCTGTTGAGATCGACGAAGCTCGTCGCCGGGTTCCGGTCGTGCAGCGACTTGCCGGCGTCCTGCTCAAGATGCAACCGCTCGATGCCGACCGCAATCGTCTCGGTCGCCGTCACGTCGACGCTCACTTCGCCCTCGCCCACGATCGGGTTCTTGTACTGCGAGATCTGATAGCCCTGCGGCAGATCGGGGTAGAAGTAGTTCTTCCGGTCGAATACCGAGGAGAGATTGATGCTCGCCTTGAGGCCGAGCCCGGTGCGGATCGCCTGCCGCACGCATTCCTCGTTGACGACAGGAAGCATGCCGGGCATCGCCGCATCGACGAGCGAAACGTGGCTGTTCGGCTCGCCGCCGAAGGCAGTCGACGCCCCCGAGAAGAGCTTGGCGTTGGAGATCACCTGCGCGTGGACTTCAAGGCCGACGACGATCTCCCAATCGCCGGTGGCGCCCTTGACGAGCTTACGCGGGGAAGACTCAATGTTCATTTCTGGCTCGCTTGTCCGCAAGACGCGCGATCGCCGCCGCGACCGCGATTGATGTCTCTCGATAGACCCCCTTCGCGCCCTCTTCAATATTGGGCTCGATCGCGCCCGCGCGGAGCGGTCGAGGCGCAGAAATCACCAGCTGTTGTGCCGTGCAATTCGGACAGGAAATTGCTCGACGAATCGGAGCCGGTTATTGTCGATCGGGACCGCACCGAGACGAGGGGATTCGCCTGTGCCAATCGACGCCGCCAAGGTCAGCCGACGCGCTCTTGTTTTCAGCCTGCCCGGCGTGCTTGGCGGCTGCATGACGACCTCGCCTCCCTCCTCCGCAGTGGTCGCGACTGCGCCGACCCCGGCGCCTGCGCCGCCGACGGTCCCCGGTCCCGCCATCACGCCCAACATGTATGCTGCCGTCACCGGCGAGCCCTTTCCGGTTCCCGCGGTCGACCTGAGGCGGATCAAGCCGGATTTCCTTCGCCACGAAGTCGCCTATCCGACGACAGAAACTGCCGGCACGATCATCATCGACCCGAACAAACGCTTCCTCTACTTCACCGAAGGCGACGGGCGGGCCATCCGCTATGGCGTCGGCGTCGGCCGCGAGGGCTTTGGCTGGAGCGGTACCGCCGAGATTCGCTTCAAGCAGGAATGGCCGAAGTGGTTTCCGCCGCCGGAGATGATCGAGCGCCAGCCTGAATTGCGCCCATACGCGGACGGCATGCCCGGCGGCCCGGGCAATCCGATCGGCTGCCGGGCGATGTATCTGTGGCAGGGCAACAAGGACACGCTCTTTCGCATTCACGGCACCAACGAGCCGCAGACGATCGGCAGCCACGTGTCGTCAGGTTGCATCCGGATGATCAACCAGGATGCGATCGACCTCTATAATCGCGTGCCGATCGGCACCAAGGTCATCGTTCTGCCGAGCGCGGGAAGCACGCAGTTGTCGCTCGCCAAGACCTGAGGGGCCTTAAAGCCGCCGTGCAATAAATCCGCTGAGACAGCCGGCGACAAGAAAGCCCAGCGCAACGAGCGCGACCAAGCCCGGTCGCGCATCCTGATCGCCGCGGAAATACTGCACGAGGACGAGGACGAAGAGCAGTGCTGCCGCGAGCCACAGGAGCCAGCGCAGAGCCGCGAGGCATCCGACGGCGACAGTGGTCGCGATCGGCCCCACTTACTCCCACCAGGGCGCCGGCAGCACCATTTTCGGCGCTGCCTGTTCGAGTGCAGCCGCAAGGCAGAACAAGGTCTCTTCGTCGAACGGCCGGCCGATCAGCTGCAGTCCGAGCGGCAGCCCTTCCGAGGAAAGCCCTCCCGGCACCGCGATCCCCGGCAAGCCCACCATGTTGGCGGTGACCAAGAACACGTCATTGAGATACATTTCGATCGGATCGGCCGAGACCTTTTCGCCAATGCCGAATGCGGCGGACGGGGTTGCCGGGGTCAGGATTGCATCGACGCCACGGCAGTAGACTTCCTCGAAGTCGCGCTTGACCAGTGTGCGGATTTTCTGGGCCCGGACGTAGTAGGCGTCGTAATAGCCGGCGGACAGCACGTAGGTGCCGATCATCACCCGACGGCGAACTTCCGGGCCAAAGCCTTCCGCGCGGGTCTTCTCATACATCTCGGTGACGTCGCGGCCGGGCATGCGCAGGCCGTAGCGAACACCGTCGTAGCGGGCGAGGTTCGAGGAAGCCTCGGCC
>JAFAME010000204.1 GCA_019233695.1 Methylobacteriaceae bacterium | reverse complement strand
GCGACCGGGAACACGAACAGTCCCAGCACGAGCTGCGGCGGCGCACGCATGATGCGCCCGGCAATTGCCGCTTTCAGGCGCTCCCACGGGACGATCGCGCCAATCCACCTGGCGATCGCCCGAAACTGGTCCCACACCCACGAGTAGAACAGGAACAGGAGGGCCAGAACGAACCACAGAGGCTTTAAGGGATCTCGCGACTTCATGGCGGAACCTGCAGGAGGGCCAAACCGCTCGAGCTTATCACGGGCGGGAAATCCGCGTCGGAGGGACCGCGCACGAGCCGCCGAGCCGTGTTTCAACGGGATATGACAAGAAGGCCCCTCTTCTTCTGGGCATCGTTGTCCACGGTGTCGATTGCCGCCCACAGATCGTTTGCCGTGACCCAGACCGGCGGCAGCCGGTAGCGGGCCACATCGAGGATCAGGAATCGATCGGTTTGCGCGTCATAGGCCGCAAGCGGCGAGTGGTGACCGCCGCCCTCCTGGCCCAGCGAGCGCCGCAGGTAGTTCACGATGATCCGCTTTCCGGGGTCGGCAAGGGCGGCAGAGGCAACACGGCGGAACTCGTCCACGCTGCCAAGCTGATCGGCGTGATGCACCTCGACCTTGACGCCGAACGTGCCGAGCATGGCAGCCAATTGCTCTAGCTCGAGGCCCTCCATGCTGACGGCCTTCTGCGTCTTGATGAGCAATACCTTGTCGGTGAAGAAATTGGTCTGGTTGAACATCCGATAAGGATAGATTTCCGGGGAGATGGGGGCGGTGATGCCGAGGGAATTGAGCACGATGACCGAGGACGCGACCCCGCAGAACGCGGTGTCCGACTGCGTTTCATAGAAGCGCAACAATTCCCAGGCGCTGGCATTGGCCTGCGCATGGGCAAAGATTGCCGTGCCGGCGGGAGCGTCGAACGGAATGAGTTCTTCGGCCGAAACCGCGCCGGCCACCGAGGCCTGAAACATCAGCGCGGCAAGCCAGGCTAACCGCTTGTTCATCGCGAGCTCCCTCTGTTCGTCGCCATGCATCAATACCCTATCGGCGCGCCGGCCGGGCGTCGATCATCGCTGGCGCCGTAGAGGTAGCCGGATCGCATGTTGCCGCCGAAAGTGGAATCGTTGCCCGATGTGGCTGGCCCGCCGGCGCCAGGCTCCCGCCCCACAACGATCATCTCGGCGGCGCCCCAGGGCGCCTGCTCCTTGATCGCGTATCCCTCGGCCTGCAGAAATTTCAGCGTATCGGGCGACAGGCCGAAGGGCTCGGTGAAGACGGTGTCGGGGAGCCACTGGTGGTGAATTCGCGGGGCGTCGACCGCCTCCTGCGGTTGCATGTCATAGTCGATGATGTTCATGGCGGCCTCGAGCACGATCGAAATGATGCGCGAGCCGCCCGGGCTGCCCAACACCATCGCCACCTTGCGGTCTTTGGTGACAATGGTCGGCGCCATCGACGACAATGGGCGCTTCCCTGGCGCAATCTCGTTGGCCTTGCCCTGAACAAGGCCGAAAAGGTTGGGCACACCTGGCTTGACGGTAAAATCGTCCATCTCGTCGTTGAGGAGAAAGCCGGTGCCCGGCGCCATTACGCCGGAGCCGAAGATCCCGTTGAGCGTATAGGTCACGGAAACGGCGTTGCCGTCTTGATCGAGGACCGAGAAATGCGTCGTCTCGGCCTTCTCGTGCGGCGCCGTTCCGGGCTGGACCGACGCGGAAGGCGTCACCTTGTCGGGGTCGATTCGGGCGCGAATCGAGGCGGCGTAGTCTTTTGACAACAGTCGTTCGAGGGGGTTCTGCACGAAGCCGGGATCGCCAAGATAGGTGTTGCGGTCCAGGTACGCGTGGCGCATCGCTTCGACCATGAGGTGCACGGCGCGGGCCGAATGGAAGCCGAGCGCCCGCATGTCGTAACCTTCCAGCACGTTCAGGATTTCGCACAACGCGACACCGCCGGAGCTTGGCGGCGGCGCCGAGAGGAACACGAAGCCGCGATAGGTGCAGGAGATTGGCGTCTCCTCCGCGACCCGGTAGTTGGCGAGGTCGGCCGCCGTCAGGATGCCGCCGCCGGCGTTGGCGGCGACCGCAATGGCCGAGGCAATCGCGCCCTTGTAGAAGGCGTCGGGACCATCCCTTGCGATGGCGGCAAGGGTGTCGGCCAATTCTGTCTGAACGAGACGATCGCCGGGCTGCAGTGGAGAGCCGTCGCTGCGCAGAAAGATTTTTGAGGTGACCGGGTCTGCCCGCAGGCGATCGGCCCCCGCCTCCAGGATATCGGTGTCGGCGCGGGTGAGAACGAAACCATCCCGCGCCAGCCTGATGGCTGGCGCCATCACTGTGGCGCGCGACAGCCGACCGTATTTCCGCAGGGCGGTATCGAGACCGAGCACGGTACCCGGGACTGCGACAGCCTTGTACCCGTCGAGACTTGCCCCTTTCACGACGTTGCCGGCAGCATCGAGATACATGTCGGGCTTTGCGGCAGCAGGCGCCGTTTCGCGGAAATCGACGAACGTCTCGAGGCCGCCGGCGAGCCGAATGACCATGAACCCGCCGCCACCGATGTTGCCGCAGCATGGATTGACGACCGCCTGCACATAGCCGACGGCAACGGCGGCATCGATCGCATTGCCGCCCGCCTGAAGAATCTCGACGCCGACTTCGGATGCCAGCCGCTGCGAGGTCACGACCATCCCGTGCTTGGCTTCGACGGCCGGACGCGAGAAGGCCCCCGCCGGGCAACACCATGCTCCGGCAAGTGCCAGCGCGAGCGCCAGGCGGGCCAATCCGCTCATCTACCCGCCTCCATCGCCGGCATGCACCTTGTCGAAGGAGCGAAACGCGTCACTCGGGCCGGTGGCAGACGGCCTCGATATTGTGGCCGTCGGGATCGAGCACGAAAGCACCGTAGTAGTTTGAGTGATAGTGCGGCCGAAGCCCCGGACCGCCATTGTCCGTGCCCCCCGCGGCCATGGCTGCCTTGTAGAAGGCATCGACCACCGCTCGACTTTCGGCAACGAAGGCCACGTGCGAGCGCGATACCGGAGCCGGCACCTCGCCGATCCAGAAAAACGGCTTTCCTGCGGCGCCATAGCCCACGGCAGCGTCATTGCCTGTCTGCTCGGCCGTCACCTCCATAATGATGCCGATGCCGAGCGGAGCGAGCGCCCCGTTGTAGAAGGCCCTGGCCCGGTCGACATCCCTCACCGCAATCCCGATGTGATCGAGCATGCCTTGATCCTCCTCTCTGGCTGACACCGGCGCCAGCCGGTCAGATGTGAATGGCTCGCCCGGCGACGGCCAGCGCCGCCTCCTTGACTGCCTCAGACAGCGTCGGGTGGCCATGACAGGTGCGGGCGAGGTCCTCCGACGAGCCGCCGAATTCCATCAGCACCGCTGCCTCCTGGATCAGCTCGCCCGCCGCAAAACCGATGATGTGAGCGCCGAGCACGCGATCGCTCGCGGCATCGGCCAGGAACTTCACGAATCCGTCCGTATGGCGCATCGCGCGGGCCCGGCCATTGGCAGTGAAGGGGAATTTGCCGACCTTGTAGCTCGTTCCCGCGGCCGTCAGCTCCTCTTCGGTTTTGCCGATTCCGGCAATTTCCGGCATTGTGTAGACGACGTTCGGAATGACATCGTAGTTCACGTGGCCGTGCTGGCCGGCGATGATTTCGGCCACCGCAACGCCTTCCTCCTCGCCCTTGTGGGCGAGCATCGGGCCGCGCACGACATCGCCGATGGCATAGATGCCCGGGACGCTCGTCTCGAAGCGCTCGTCGATCACCACGCGGCCGCGCTCGGTTGCAATGCCGATCCCTTCAAGTCCAAGCCCGTCCGTGTAGGGGCGACGGCCGATGGCGACAAGCACGACGTCGGCGCCGAGCGTCCTCGCCTCGCCGCCGGCCGCAGGCTCGATGGTGACTTGGGCTCCGGCGTTCGTCTTGTCCACCTTCGAGACCCGGTGGCCGAGGTGAAAGGCGATGCCCTGACGCTGGAACAGGCGCTGGGCCAGCTTGGCGACCTCGCCGTCGACCCCCGGCAGAATGCGGTCGAGGAACTCTACGACAACGACGTCGCTGCCGAGGCGCCGCCACACCGAGCCGAGTTCGAGCCCGATGATCCCCGCCCCGACGATGAGCAGTTTCGCCGGCGCTCTTTTCAATTCGAGCGCCCCGGTCGAGGAGACGATCGTTTCCTCATCGATTTCGACGCCCGGGAGTCTCGCGACATCCGAGCCGGTGGCGATGACGATGGCTTTTGCCTCGAGGGTGGTTGCGGTGCCGTTCTCGGCCTTGACCTCGACCTTGCCCGGGGCGGCAATCCTGGCCGTGCCGATAACAGCGTCGATCTTGTTCTTCCTGAACAGGAAGGCAACGCCGTTGACGTTTGCGGCGACCGTGTCGGTCTTGTGCTTCATCATGCCGACGAGATCGACCTTCGGCTTCTCGACCAGGATGCCGAGCGGCGCCATGCCGTGGCCGGCCTCCTCGAACATCTCCGAGGCGTAGAGCAGGGCTTTTGATGGAATGCAGCCGATGTTGAGACAGGTGCCGCCAAAGGTCTTCATCTTTTCGACGACGGCAACCTTCATGCCGAGCTGTGCGGTGCGGATGGCGCAGACGTAGCCTGCCGGCCCGCTGCCGATGACGACGAGATCGTGGGGCATTTGCGGAGGCCTTCGAGTTCTCAGCTGACCATGAGCTTGTGGATGTCTTCCTGCCTCTGGCAGTCTCGGCGCAAGGAGTCTGCTCCAAGATCAATTTCATAACCATCGTCGTCGATCCAAGAGATTGAGTGACCATATTCGTCCAGTCGAACCTTCTGAAAATTCTCAGGCATTTGGAGCCACTCAAAAATCTTGCCCCTGGCTATCACCGGACGGAGGTCGACGATACCCTCGTAGCCGTCGATGAATGACAGCTTCAGCACGCCGTGAATGACCGGTGCCACACTGCGGATGCGCGGTAATTTCTTCATTCGATTGGTCCCACTGGCTCTCGTGACACGGCCGGACAGTAAAGCCTTCCAGTGAACTGCCCAGGCCGTCATTGCTGGCGACGGGTCAAGCGGTCCACTGACGTGTCTTTGGGTCCCAGACCCCCTCGGCTTCCATGCGCAAGCTGTCGGCGCAGAAGTCGATTTCTTCACCTGCGGGAGTCAGCCATTCGAGCGAACTGCCGGCCGAACCAGGGTGGGCCGTCTTGAAGAATTCCGGATTCTTCAGCGGGGCGAAAGCCGGACCACACCGCAACCGCCAGGAGAAATCAAACGACGCCTCATATCCATCGTCGAAGGTGATCTTGACGATCGGAAAAGAGGGGACCTGTACGCGCACGATCCGTTGTCCGAGCTTCACCCGACCTTCCCAGGGTTCTGGTTGGCGGTCGCGCGTTCCCAGCATTTTTTCAGCTCCTCTGTTCTTGTCGCCCACCTGCCAGTTTCGGCGCCGGAAGCGAACCCTCGATGACAGCCAAATCCTTCACGCGGATCTGTGCCGTGAATCCCGCAAAAACAAGATGGAAATGCGGAGGCGGATGATCCCCGAAGAAGAATTGGATCTTTACCCCATCAACGATGGCCACCGTAGGCATGGCCAAGTCAGACCGAGGATAGCTTGGTCATGGTGGAGAATATCGCAATCGTTAGAGTTTGTTCGATTCGATCGGCCGGACCACCTACGCTGAACCGATCGACTCCTGGGCGCGGCGGGCGTCTCAATTCTTCACGGGAGGTGTGACCGACCAGGTCGTGAAAAAATCGGGGTCGGTCACAATCTCCCCTGTCGAACGAAGAGTGTAGTTGCCAGGGCTCGCGCGTGTGAAAACTCTCGTGTGAGGAGGCAGACAAATTGTTTCGCCGGCGTGCGCACCCGCGCAGCGAACGTGAACCCCGACCTTCGGGTCAACTGAAACAATGATGCCGTGATATTGTTCTTGCGATCGCAGCGTCTGGCCGCCCGACTCGAAATACGTCACGCCGGCAAGGATTGTTTTGCCAACGGCAGCGTCGGCAACATTCTGGTCCCACGATGGAACAAACGCTTCCAGATCCTCCTCGTCGGGCGGCCCGTCGCTCATTGACCGTGGCTGTCACAAGTCGAGCACGAAACGGCCGGGGTCTTCGAGCTGCTCCTTGACGCGCACCAGGAAGGTGACCGCCTCCTTGCCGTCGACGATGCGGTGATCGTAGGAGAGCGCCAGATACATCATCGGCCGGATCTCGACCTTGCCGCCGATGGCGACCGGCCGCTCCTGGATCTTGTGCATGCCGAGAATGCCCGACTGCGGCGCATTGAGAATAGGCGTCGACATCAGCGACCCGTAGATACCACCGTTGGTGATGGTGAACGTGCCGCCCTGCATCTCCTCGATCTTGAGCTGGCCGTCCCGCGCGCGCCTGGCGAAATCGGCAATCGACTTCTCGATGGCGGCAAGACCCAGCCGGTCGGCATCGCGCACGACCGGCACGACGAGACCTTTGTCGGTCCCCACGGCGATGCCGACATGGTAGTAGTTCTTGTAGACAAGATCCTGGCCGTCGATTTCGGCATTGGCGGCCGGAATGTCTTTCAGCGCCTGGACACAGGCCTTCACGAAGAAGCTCATGAAGCCGAGCTTCACGCCGTGCCGCTTCTCGAAAACGTCCTTGTAGCGGTTGCGTAGCGCCATGATTTCGCTCATGTCGACCTCGTTGAAGGTCGTCAGCATGGCGGCTGTATTGAGCGCCTCCTTGAGACGGCGGGCGATGGTCTGGCGCAGCCGCGTCATGCGCACCCGCTCCTCGCGCGCGGCATCGTCGGGTGCGGCGGGCGCGCGCAGCGTGACCGGAGGCGGTGCGGGCGGCGCGACAGGGGCGGTCGCGGGACGCGCCGCGCCTCTGGCGATTGCGTCGAGGACGTCGCCCTTCAGGACCTGCCCTCGCCTGCCCGAGCCGGCAACCGCCGCAAGGTCGAGATCATGATCCGCGGCGATCTTGGTGGCCGCCGGCGACGGCGGCGTGGCAGGGGCGCCTTCGGGCCTCGGCTCAAGCTGCGGCGGGGTCCGTTTGGCCGGCGTCGCCGGCGGCTTGGGGGCCTCGGTTTTGGCGGCCGGGGCCTGCGGTGGCGGGCCGACCTTCGCGGCGCCGGCAGCCGGTCCGTCGCCGGCGGCGTTGATATGACCAAGGAGAGCGCCGACCCCCACCGTCTCGCCGTCGTCAACGGCAATATCGGCAAGAACGCCGGCTGAGGGCGCATTCACCTCGAGCGTGACCTTGTCGGTCTCAAGCTCGACCAGCGGCTCATCGGCCTTCACCGTCTCGCCGGTCTTCTTGAACCATTTGCCGATGGTGGCTTCGGTGACGGATTCGCCCAGCGTGGGAACGCGAATTTCGGTTGCCATCTTGCCTCTGCCTCTGCGCCGCTGACGCCGGACCGGCCGGCCGCCCCAAGCCTGCCATGACGTGCATCATTCGGCGAGGGCTTCGTCGAGCAACGCCTTCAATTGCCCGAGATGCTTCGACATCACGCCGGTGGCGGTCGCCGCCGACGCCGGCCGGCCGACGTAGCGCGCGCGCTTTGCCTTGCCGCCCACCTGGCCCAGCACCCATTCCAGATACGGTTCGGCAAAGCTCCAGGCGCCCATGTTCTTGGGCTCCTCCTGGCACCATACGATCTCGGCGTTCTTGAAGCGCGAGAGCTCGGTGATCAAGGCCTTCAGCGGGAACGGATAAAGCTGCTCGACCCGGTAGATGTAGACGTCGCCTACCTCACGCTTTTCCCGTTCTTCGTAGAGATCGAAGTAGACCTTTCCCGAGCACAGAACAACACGACGGATCCTGTCGGGGGCGGCGAGCCTGATCCTTTCGCCTGGGCTCGATTCCGCACCGTCCCACAGAACGCGATGAAACGTGGCGTCGGGGCCCATTTCATCGAGCCGTGAAACCGCCCGCTTGTGGCGCAGCAGCGACTTCGGCGTCATCAGGATCAGCGGTTTGCGGAAGTCGCGCTTCAGCTGGCGGCGCAGGATGTGGAAATAGTTCGCCGGCGTTGTGCAGTTGGCGATCTGCAGGTTGTCCTCGGCGCAGATCTGCAGGAAGCGCTCGAGCCTCGCCGAGGAATGTTCCGGGCCCTGCCCTTCATAGCCGTGCGGCAGGAGACACACGAGGCCCGACATGCGCAGCCACTTGCGTTCGCCGGAGGAGACGAACTGGTCGAAGACCACCTGCGCGCCGTTGGCGAAGTCGCCGAACTGCGCCTCCCACAACGTCAGCGCGTTCGGCTCCGATAGGGTGTAGCCGTACTCGAAGCCAAGCACCGCCTCTTCCGACAGCATCGAGTTGACGACCTCATAGCGTGCCTGCGCGTCGCTGATGTTGTTCAGCGGCACGTAACGCGCCTCGGTTTCCTGGTCGATCAACACCGAGTGGCGTTGCGAAAATGTGCCGCGCTCGGAGTCCTGCCCCGACAGGCGCACTCGGTGCCCGTCCTCAAGGAGCGAGGCGAAGGCGAGCGACTCAGCCGTCGCCCAATCGATGCCCTCGCCGGTCTCGATCGCCTTGCGGCGATTGTCGAGGAACCGCTGGATCGTCCGATGGGCGTGAAAGCCCTCGGGCACGGCGGTGATGCGTTGCCCGATGGTCCGCAGTTGCCTGAGTTCGACGCCGGTTCGGCCGCGCCTGGGGTCATCGACATTGTCGTGCACTGCCTTCAGGCCGGACCAGCGGCCGTCGAGCCAGTCAGCCTTGTTGGGCTTGTACGACTGGCCGACTTCGTGCTCCGTCTCCAGATGCTGGCGCCACTCCGCCCGCATCTTCTCGACTTCCACCTGCGTGACGAGGCCCTCGCCCGTCAGCCGCTCGGCATAGATTTGGAGCGTCGTCTTGTGCGATTTGATCTTGCGATACATCAGCGGCTGGGTGAAGCCCGGCTCGTCGCCCTCGTTGTGGCCGAACCGCCGATAGCAGAACATGTCGATGACGACCGGTCGGTGGAACCGCTGCCGGAACTCGGTGGCGATTCGCGCGCAATGGACGACCGCCTCGGGATCGTCGCCGTTCACGTGGAAGATCGGCGCCTCGATCATCTTGGCGACGTCGGACGGATACGGCGAAGAGCGGGAATAGCGCGGATAGGTGGTGAAGCCGATCTGGTTGTTGACGATGAAATGCACCGACCCGCCGGTGCGGTGCCCCTTGAGCCCGGACAATCCGAAGCACTCGGCCACCACGCCCTGCCCGGCAAAGGACGCATCGCCGCTGATCAGCAGAGGCATTACCTGCGAACGCTCGACGATGTCGTTGTACTGATCCTGCTTGGCGCGCACCTTGCCGAGCACGACCGGGTTGACGATTTCGAGATGCGAGGGGTTTGCCGTCAGCGACAGGTGCACCTTGTTGCCGTCGAACTCGCGGTCCGAGGAGGCGCCGAGGTGATATTTGACGTCGCCTGAGCCCTCCACGTCGTCAGGGGCCGACGAGCCGCCCTTGAACTCGTTGAAGATGGCGCGATGAGGCTTTGCCATCACCTGCGAGAGGACGTTCAGCCGGCCGCGATGGGCCATGCCGAACACGATCTCCTTCACGCCCAATGCGCCGCCGCGCTTGATGATCTGCTCCAGGGCGGGAATCATCGCCTCGCCGCCGTCGAGCCCGAAGCGCTTTGTCCCGGTATATTTGACGTCGAGAAACTTCTCGAAGCCTTCGGCCTCGATGAGCTTGTTGAGGATGGCGCGCTTGCCTTCGCGCGTGAAGGTGATCTCCTTGTCCGGCCCCTCGATGCGCTCCTGGATCCACGATTTGGCGGCCGGATCCGAGATATGCATGAACTCGTAGCCGATCGTGCCGCAATAGGTGCGGCGCAGGATGACGACCATCTCCCTGATGGTCGCGTATTCAAGGCCGAGCACGTTGTCGATGAAGATCCTGCGATCGTAGTCAGCCTCGGTGAAGCCGTAGCTCGTGGGCTGCAGTTCGGCATCCTCGCGCGGCGGCTCGATGCCGAGCGGATCGAGATTGGCATGGAAATGGCCGCGAATGCGGTAGGCGCGGATCATCATGATGGCGCGAACGCTGTCGCGGCCTGCCGTCTCCACGTCGTGTGAGGAAAGCTCCCTGCCCTCGCGGGCTGCCTTCGCCTTGATCTTCTCGCCAAGCGCCGCCTCGGCCGCCGGCCAGTTGCCGTCGAGCAGCGAGACGATCTCGCCGTTGGCATGGACGGGCCAGTTGGGCTTGGTCCAGGAGGGCCCGCGGGCCAGACGCTCGACGTCCGCACCATTGTCCTCGAGGCCGGCAAAGAAGGCCTGCCATTCAGGGTCGATGCTCGTGGGGTCGGCCTCGTAGCGCGCGTAAAGGTCCTCGATATAGGCGGCGTTGCCGCCATAGAGGAAGGAGGTTTCCAGAAGCGCCTCGTTAAGATCCTGACGTGCCATCATTTTCACCCGATGCTCTCGCTGTCTCGTGTTCTCGGCCGCGAAGCTGGCGGAAGTAGGACCTCAGGACAGCATTCTCGCAACCGCTTCAGTGGACCTTCAGCACTTCGACGAGCGTTTTGCCGAGCCGCGCCGGCGAGGGGGAGACGCGAATGCCGGCCGCCTCCATGGCGCCGATCTTGTCCTCGGCGCCCCCCTTGCCGCCGGAAATGATCGCCCCGGCGTGCCCCATGCGGCGCCCGGGAGGGGCGGTGCGGCCGGCGATGAAGCCGACGATCGGCTTGCGGCGCCCGCGCCTGGCTTCATCCGTTACGAACTGGGCGGCATCCTCCTCGGCCGAGCCGCCGATCTCGCCGATCATGACGATGGCCTGCGTTTTCGGATCGCCCATGAAAAATTCGAGGACATCGACGAACTCGATCCCCTTGACGGGATCGCCGCCGATACCGATCGCCGTCGTCTGGCCGAGACCTTCGCGCGTCGTCTGGAACACGGCTTCATATGTAAGGGTGCCCGACCGCGACACAATGCCGACCGAGCCGGGCTTGAAGATGTTGCCCGGCATGATGCCGATCTTGCATTCTCCGGCGGTCATCACGCCGGGGCAGTTCGGGCCGACGAGCCGCGACTTCGAGCCTGACAGCGCCCGCTTCACCTTGACCATGTCGAGAACCGGAATGCCTTCGGTGATGCAGACGATCAGCGCAATCTCCGCCGCGACCGCCTCGCAGATGGCATCGGCCGCGCCGGCCGGCGGCACGTAGATGACCGAGGCGTCACAGGCGGTCTCGGCCCTGGCCTGCGCCACGGTATCGAAGACCGGCAGCCCGAGGTGGACGGAGCCACCTTTGCCCGGCGAGGTGCCGCCGACCATCTTGGTGCCGTAGGCGATCGCCTGCTCGGAATGGAAGGTGCCGTTCTTGCCGGTAAAGCCCTGGCAGATGACCTTCGTGCCGGCGTCGATGAGGACGGACATCAAATTGGCTCTTTCGCGTCAGTGGGCCCGGAACGGATTTATCACACGCACCGATCCATAGATTTGTCCATGGTTGAGGTCTTCGGTGTAGACGAGGTTTGAGCCAAGGCGCTCCGCGGCGGCAAGGATGGCAGCATCCCAATATGAAATCTGAAACCGCTGAGAGGCATCGATCGCCGCCCGAACTATGGATAGGTCCAGATCCGCGCAAGGCCGTTCTTCGAATTGTGCGACCCAGTTCGCCGCTTCAGCGGCACTGAGCGGTCGCGATGACTTGCGCTGAGCGTTGACGAAGAACTCTCCCAACACCTGTGTTGAAAGACCAAAGTCCCACGCCGCCAGCAGTTCGCGACTTATCGCGTATTTCTGTGGCTCATCAACTCTTCCCAGTGCGGCGTAGAGGAGGATGTTGGTGTCCAGGAAGCACCCTACCCTCGTAGGCATCCTCACGCCTCCACTTCCAGTCGGGGCCCATGCGGCCGGGCGACTCATCCATGAGCTTCAATAAGCGATCGCGGGCTGGATTCGGGTTCTGCTCCAGGCTGGCCAGTCGCTCAAGATGCTCACGGACGATGCGGTTGACGCTGGTGTTCCGCCTTGCTGCGTAAAGCCGGACCTTTGTGAGGACAGCCTCATCAATGGACAATGTGAGGTTTTTCATGGCTCCGCCTTCCGACTTCGTCGACTTCATTTATTTTTCCGAGTTCCGGGATCGCCAATGCATCCTGGGTCGCATTCACACAGTATATGTGTGAATGTGTGACCCCTCAAGAGGGAGCCTTTGGCAGTTGGCGTCCTCAGTCGAAACCCATGCCCGTCCCTACTGCCTCCGCGCGGTCTTCCGAGCCCTGCCGGGCGACAATCGGCTGTTGAGCCTCCGCAACCTCATCCGCGAACAGCTTTCACCACCTTCTGGGCCGCATCGTCGAGATCGTCGGCAGGGATCACGTTCAGCCCCGACTCTCGCAGGATCTTCTTGCCGAGATCCACATTCGTCCCCTCCAGGCGGACCACGAGCGGCACCTTCAAGCCGACCTCCTTGACCGCCGCAATCACCCCTTCGGCGATAACGTCGCAGCGCATGATGCCGCCGAAGATGTTGACCAGGATGCCCTTCACATTCGGATCGGCAGTGATGATCTTGAAGGCGGCGGTCACCTTCTCCTTCGAGGCGCCGCCCCCCACGTCGAGAAAATTGGCCGGCGCCTCGCCGTAGAGTTTTATGATATCCATCGTCGCCATGGCGAGGCCGGCGCCGTTGACCATGCAGCCGATCGTCCCTTCGAGCGCGATGTAGTTGAGATCGAATTTCGAGGCCTCGATCTCCTTGGCGTCCTCCTCCGTCTGATCCCGCAGCGCGACGATTTCCTGATGCCGGTGCAGCGCGTTGTCGTCAAACGAGATCTTCGCATCGAGGCAGCGCAGCTCCCCCTGGCGCGTGACAATCAGCGGATTGATCTCGAGCATCGCCATGTCCTTGGCAATGAAGGCGGCGTAGAGCTGCCGCACCAGCCTTTCGGCCTGCTTGGCAAGGTCGCCCGCAAGGCCGAGCGCCTGGGCGACCGTGCGGCCATGGTGAGGCATGACGCCGGTTGCCGGATCGACCGAAAAACTATGGATCTTCCCGGGCGTTCGGTGCGCGACATCCTCGATGTTGACCCCGCCCTCGGTCGAGACGACGAAGGCGACGCGCGAGGAGGCCCGATCGACGAGCGCCGAGAGATAGAACTCACGCTCGATGTCCGAGCCCTCCTCGATATAGAGGCGGTTCACCTGCTTGCCGGCCGGGCCGGTCTGGACCGTCACCAGCGTCCGGCCAAGCATTTGCGCGGCAAAGGCCTTGACCTCGTCGACCGATTTGGCGAGCCGGACGCCTCCCTTGTCCCCCGCCTCCTTCTCCTTGAACTTGCCCTTGCCGCGGCCGCCGGCATGGATCTGCGCCTTGACGACCCAGAGCGGACCGCCAAGCTCCCTTGCCGCCGCCTCGGCGTCCTTGGCGGCAAGCACCGGAACGCCGCGCGACACAGGCACTCCGAATTCCCGCAGGATCGCCTTGGCCTGATATTCATGAATGTTCATGGGAAAGGCTCACAAGAGATCGGCGGCAAAGATCACCGCGCGAATTGCGGGTTGATCGTCTTGCAGGCCTCGATAAGGGTCTTCACCGCGGCAACCGACTTCGTGAACATTCCGCGCTCGTCGTCGCTCAGGACGACTTCGACAATGCGCTCGACTCCGGCCTCGCCAATGACCACCGGCACGCCTATGAACATGCCTTGCACGCCGTACTCGCCGTCGAGATAGGCTGCGCACGGCAGGACGCGGCGCTTGTCCTTCAGATAGCTCTCGGCCATCGCGATGGCGGAGGCGGCGGGTGCATAGAATGCCGAGCCGGTCTTCAGAAGATTGACGATCTCGCCGCCGCCCTTGCGGGTGCGCTCGACGATGGCATCGATCTTCTCCTGTGTCGCCCAGCCCATCTTGACCACGTCCGGCAGCGGGATGCCTGCAACCGTCGAGTAGCGTACGAGCGGCACCATGTCGTCGCCATGGCCGCCGAGCACGAAAGCCGATACGTCCTCGACCGAGATCGCCAGCGCCTCGGCAATGAAGTAGCGGAAGCGCGCCGAGTCGAGCACACCGGCCATGCCGACGATCTTCTTCGTCGGCAGCCCGGAGGCCTTCTGCAGGGCCCACACCATGGCATCGAGTGGATTGGTGATGCAGATGACGAAGGCATCCGGCGCAAACTCCCTGATGCCGGCACCGACCTGGTCCATCACCTTGAGGTTGATGCCGAGAAGATCGTCCCGGCTCATGCCGGGCTTGCGCGGCACGCCGGCGGTCACGATGACGACGTCGGCGCCCTTGATGCCGGCGTAGCCGCCGACCCCGGCGACCTCGGCATCAAAGCCGCTGATCGGGGAGGATTCGGCAATATCGAGGGCCTTGCCCTGCGGAATCCCCTCGACGATGTCAAAGAGGACGATGTCGCCGAGCTCCTTCAGGCCGGCGAGATGGGCGAGCGTGCCGCCGATCTGGCCGGCGCCGATCAGTGCGATCTTCTTGCGCGCCATGAATCGATGTCCTTTCGACTGGGCGAAATATTGCCGCGGGCGATTGGCCGTCTGTTTGACTCCAAGCCCAACTCGATTCAAGTCGGCAAGCCTCAGGTTTCAGCAATCCCTCGGGTGTCGCCGGAGGCGAGAGCGTGGGAACCTCCGTGGGGCAGAGCGAGATATTCGGTCGAGCGCATCTCGACGAGCCGTGATGCCGTCCGGCGGAATTCGAACGCTTCTCTGCCGTCTGCGGCAACATAGAGCTCGTGGGGCTCGGCGGCGGCCGAGACGACCAGCTTGACCCGCTGGTCGTAGAGCGTGTCGATCAGCATGATCAGGCGTTGCGCTTCGTTGCGCCGGTCGGGCGCGATGACCGGAATGCCGTCGATCAAGAGCGTATGGAAATGTCGCGCGACGGCAAGGAAGTCGGTCGCGCCGAGTGGCCGCTCGCAGAGATCGGCGAAGGAAAAGCGGGCGACGCCGCCTGCCGCCTGCGGCACGGCAACCTTATGTCCGAGCACCTCGATCGTCATCGGCGCTCCCCGCCCCCGTCCCGTGAGGGTCAGAAACGCCTGGTCGAGCGCCCGCCTCGCCGCGGCATCCGCAGGAACATGGTAGACGCGCTCACCTGACAGTTTTTCCAGCCGGAAGTCGGTTCGCGCATCGAGCCGGACGATTTCCATGCGCTCCTTGAGAAGGGCAATGAACGGCAGGAACAGCGCCCGGTTCAGTCCGCCCTCATAGAGGCGGTCCGGGTCGACGTTGGAGGTCGCCACTATCACGACACCATGGGAGAAGAGCGCCTCGAACAGCCGCGCGAGGATCATGGCATCGGCAATGTTGGTGACGGAAAATTCATCGAAGCAGAGCAGGCGCGAGGCCTCGGCAAGAGCGCCCGCCACAGGGGCGATCGGATCATCGCCCCAGGCCAAGCCGGCCTTTCTTTGCCGGCGCCAGGCATGGATGCGGGCGTGCACGTCGGCCATGAAGCTGTGAAAATGCACGCGTCGCTTCGGTTCGCCCTCGACGGCCTCATAGAAGAGATCCATCAGCATCGTCTTGCCGCGGCCGACCGGACCCCAGATGTAAACCCCGCGGACCGCGGCGCCGTTGTTTCTGCTCCCGAAAAGCCAGTTGAACCCGTTCGGCTTGCCGACCGGCGGAACGGCCGCCATGCGCTCGCGCAGGCGGTCAAGCCGGCCGATCAGCTCTTCCTGGGCGGGATCGCGCTCGACATGGCCTTGTGTTGCGAGGGAGAGGTAGCGGTCGAGAACGGCGGAGGACAAAGACGGACCTGAGGGGGCTCGCAGAGCCGTGGACGCGCTCTACTAGCCGTTGAAAGCTCGGCTGCACAAGAGCCGAGCTCAAGCCGACGTCGCCGCGCCTCGAAAAGTGCCGCCTGCCCCCGAGCCTGAGCATCCGGAGGTTCAGGCGGCCTTCGTTCGGCGACCTATTTCGCCTTGCAGCCAGCGGCGTTGTCAGGCGTGCACACGTCGAGCCCGATGGTGATCGGGTCCTGCACGGACTTGCCCTGAGTAAGATCGTTCAGCACGTACATGGCGCGGTAACCCATTTCGAACGGACGCTGGCCGACCTGGCCGTTGCTCAACCCCTCGCGCAGCAGATCCATCTGCATCGGCAGGGTTTCGACGAAGATCATGACAAGGTCATTGGACTTCAGGCGATCGGCGTATTTCGCCATCAGCTGCCGATAGGCCTGGGTGACCATCTCGGGGGCGCCGCCGGCGTCGAGCACGGCATCGATCTTCGGATATTTCGCGAGGATGTCGGCGAGCTGGCTGAGCGACAGCGGGAAGTCGTCGTTGTTGTAGACGGGGCAGCCGGCGACCTGCTTCCATTTGTCCTGCGGCAAGGTCTCCAGCATTCCCTTGATGCGGTCGTTCATGTTTGCCGCCGCGGGACCGCCGGTCTGGATGCAAAACGTGCCGCCGTTCGGCTTCAGCGCCATGGCGCGTTTGGCGACCTCCATGCCGACCTGCTCGTTGACCGTGCCAATGTAGGAGGCGCGCAGCCCCTTGTCTTGCGGCAACAGATCGCTGTCCCAGGTGATGACCGGGATATTGGCCTCCTTGGCGCGCTGCAGCACCTTGGCGACGGCCGGCGCATTGGCTGCCGAGACGCCCAGACCGTCGACCTTGCGCGTGATCAGGTCCTGGATGATCTCGACCTGCTCCTGTTCGGTGGCGTCGGGCGGACCGGTGAACAGGCATTCGATGCCGCCAATTTCCTTGGCGGCCTTCATGCACCCATCGCGCGCCTGGTCGAAGAACGGGTTGTTCATCGCCTTGGGCACAAGGGCGAACACCTTGTCCTTGGCCTCAGCGCCGATCGGCGCGGCAACGCTCAGGATGGCCGCCACGGCAAACAACAATCTCATCTTCATGCTCTCCTCCCTGACTGTCGATGCCCCCGAGGGGCGGATCGGGCCTCAGCGGTCCGAACTGCGATGGCGGACCCGCTCGAGCAGGACCGCAAATGCGATCACGACGCCGACAAACGTGCCCTGCCAATAGGGATCGATCCCGGCCAGGAGCAACGCGTTGCGGACGACCTCGATCAGCGCCGAGCCGACGATCACCCCGTAGGGCGTGCCGAGGCCGCCCATGAGGTCGGTCCCGCCGATCACCGTGGAAGCGATGACGCGCAACTCGTAGCCGGCGCCGAGCGCGTTGGTCACCGCGCCGAGCCAGCCGACGAGGAGGATGGCCGCGATGCCGGCGGTCAGACTGCTGATCATGTAGACGGAGATCTTGACCGCCTCGACGGGGACGCCGGTCAGCTGGGCCGCCTGCTCGTTGCCGCCGATCGCATAAACATGCCGGCCCCACGCCGTATAGCTCAAGACGAGCGAGAGCAGGGCGCCCAGCAGCACCATCACGATGACGACGGAAGGAATCCCCAGGAGACTGCCGCCGCCGATGGCGACGAACATCTTCTCGTCCGGCCCGAACTGGTAGATCATCTTGTTGTTGGAGAGGACGAGCGCCTGGCTGCGCGCCACCGACAGCATGCCGAGCGTGATGACGAAGGGCGAAAGCTTCAGTCGCGCCACCGCCCAGCCGTTGATGAAACCGCAAAGCCCGGCAACCGCGAGCCCGGCCAGTGCGCCGAGCCAGAGCGAATATCCGGCCTGCAGGACAAGGCCGGTGACGATGCCGACAAGCCCCATCACCGAGCCGACGGAGAGGTCGACGCCGCCGGTGATGATGACGAGCATCTCGCCGATGCCCATGATCGCGATGAAGGCGAAGTTTCGGCTGTCGTTATAAAGATTGTCGTAGGTACGGAACGGCGGCGAGATGATCCACATCACGACGCCGATGATGAAGACAGCAAGCGTGATCCAGAACGGCTGGCCGAGGGCGGCGAGCGACCAACGCCACGGCAGCCGCTGTTGCCCCGCTTCAGCAAGCATCAGTTCCTCCCCGGGACCGAGCGGAAGGCCGCCGGTCCGGATGCCGTTGTGCACGTCCCGACACTAGCGCGGCGCGCCCATCCGGCCAGTCGAGTAGCCTAATGCATCGGTTGATGGTAACGGTGTCAATAGGGGGCGAGGAGCGCTCCGAATGCCTTTGCTGCGGGCGTATTGACGCGGAAACATGCACTGACTAGCGTCTGGCATGCTAGTTGTTGAGCGACGGGCCAACACGGCGCGAGGTTCGGACCTGCGAGGCCGCATTTCGAGCCGGAAAGCGAACCCGATGACAAGGCAGATGCGAGGCGGCGAGGCGGCAGGGCGCCCAGTCCAGCCATCCGACACGCGGCGCGCCTCGAAGGCCGACCAGGTCTATGAGAACATCAAGGAGGCGATCCTGTCGGGCGGGCTGGAGCCTGGAGTGGCCATCGACAAGATCGCCCTCAGCGAGCGGCTCGGCATGTCGCGCTTTCCCATCACCACCGCGATCAACCGGCTTGCCTACGAGCGCTTGGTGGTGATCGAACCGCAGCACGGCTCATTCGTCGCCAAGATTTCAGCCGAGGACGTGCGCGAACTCATGCTGATCAGGCGCTCGCTGGAGGCCGAAATCGCCGGCGATGCCGCACTTCGCCTCGGCGCGGAAGCGCTCGCCGAGCTCGAGCGGAGCCTGCGTTACCAGGAGGCGGCTGCTGCGGCCAGGGACTACGCCGGCTTCTACGCCCTCGACGTCGAGTTTCACCGTCTCATCATCGTCGGCGCGCAACTCCGGCACGCCAAGGAAATTCTTGAGGGCATCAGGACTCACCTCGAGCGCATCCGCCGCCTCCTGCTGACGCCGCCGGGTCGTCTGCCCAACACGCTGGCCGAGCACCGCAGCGTGGCCGACGCCCTGCGCGCCCGCAATCCCGCGGCGGCGCGCGAAGCCATGCGCACCCATCTTATCGAGACGACCGTCCTCTTCGAAACCATTGCCAGGGAACGCCCCAATCTCTTTTCCGCCTGAGCGGATGCCAACATCGAACGGATCAGCAATGCCAAACCCGCGCACGCTTCGCCTGCATGTCGAGGACAACGTCATCGTCTCGGTCGATCCGATCGAGGCGGGCAGCGCCCCTGAGGGCGTCGTTGCCAAGAGCCGCGTGCCCAAGGGGCACAAGATGGCGACGGCCGGGATCACCAAGGGTCAGCCGATCATGAAATTCGGCCAGATCATCGGCTTTGCCTCCCGCGACATCGCACCAGGCGAATGGGTGCATGAGCATAATGTCGAAATGCACGACTTTGCCCGCGACTATCGCATCGGCGAGGATGCCAGGCCCCTCGCCAACATGGCGCCCGACGCGCCCGCCACCTTTCAAGGTTTCCGACGCGCCAACGGCAAGACCGGAACCCGCAACTATGTCGCCATCCTGACGAGCGTAAATTGCTCGGCGTCCGTTGCGCGCTTCATGGCCAAGGAGGTCGAGCGCTCGGGAATCCTCGGCGACTACCCGAATGTCGATGGGGTGATCGCGCTCGTCCACGGCACCGGCTGCGGCATTGCCGCCAAGGGCGAGGGGTTTGAGGCGCTCAAACGCACGCAATGGGGCTATGCGTCCAATCCGAACATCGCCGGCGTGCTGCTCGTCGGCCTCGGCTGCGAGGTGTTCCAGATCGGCCGGATGAAGCAGGAGTACAGCCTCGTCGAGAGCGAGTCCTTCCGGACGATGACAATCCAGGACACGGGGGGCACGAAGAAGACCGTCGAGGCAGGCGTCGCGCGCCTGCGCGAAATGCTGCCTGCGGCAGACGCCGCGCAGCGCGAGACGGTCCCTGCCTCCGAGCTTGTGCTCGCGCTGCAGTGCGGCGGCTCGGATGGCTATTCGGGCATTACCGCCAACCCGGCGCTGGGCGCTGCCGCCGACCTGCTGGTGCGCCATGGCGGCACTGCGATACTCTCCGAGACGCCGGAAATCTACGGGGCCGAGCATCTTTTGACGCGGCGCGCCGCAAGCCGCGAGATCGGCGAGAAGCTCGTCGGCATGATCCGTTGGTGGGAAGACTATACGGCACGCAACGGCGGCGAAATGAACAACAATCCCTCGCCCGGCAACAAGGCCGGCGGGCTGACCACCATTCTCGAAAAGTCGCTCGGCGCGGCAGCCAAGGGCGGCACCTCGACGCTTTCCGGCGTCTACCACTATGCCGAGCCGGTCACCGCCAAGGGCTTCGTCTTCATGGACACGCCGGGCTATGATCCGGTCTCCGCCACGGGTCAGGTCGCCGGCGGCGCCAACATCCTCGCCTTCACCACCGGCCGCGGATCGGCCTATGGCTGCAAGCCCACGCCCTCGATCAAGCTTGCCACCAACAGCGAGATCTACCGGCGGATGATCGACGACATGGACATCAACTGCGGCGACGTACTCGATGGGGTTTCGATCGAACAGAAGGGCCGTGAGATCTTCGACAAGATCCTGCGGGTGGCCTCGGGCGAGCATTCCAAGTCCGAAGCGCTCGGCTACGGCGATGCCGAGTTCGTGCCGTGGCAGATCGGCGCCACGATGTGAGGCTCGGCAAGGCCCGCTTGCCGTTCAAGGGCGGGGCGCCAGCCCCAGATCGCTCACCAGCGCCTCGATTTCGGGATTGGCGGCGGCGTAGCGATCGCGAGCTCGGGCGTAGGCCTGGGCGAAGGTCGCATCCGAGATGCCGTATTCGATCAGGAGCTGCACCAGCGTCGAGGGATGGACATCGCTGAACAGGGCCCGCACGTGCGAGGGTTCGCCCGTCCCGGTGGCAAGCAGAAGCTTCAAATCCGCCCGCCTCACGGGAACATTGCTGGCGTTTGAAATCGCCGAGAGTGCCGTCGCCTCGGGATCGAAGCGCTTGGTCATGGCCTGGAACGGTCCAGCTACCGGTCGCCGCTGATGAGGTTGCGTGCCTTTGCGATCATGCTCGGGACGATGCCGGCGAAGTCACCGATGGGAAAGATGTCTCGTGCGAGCTCTTCGGCTGCGAGCCGCGACATCTGCTCAAGCCGGCGCTGCACAACGGCGTTCTTCACGGAGGTCGCGGCGATGGCGCGCGCGGCCGCATCAGGATCCGCGCCCCCGACCACGACCAGATCGAATATATCGCGCGGCTTGAGGGACTCGGCGCGATAGAGAAGCTTTTTGGCGAGAATTTCCTCCGTCGCCTCGAGCCGGAACGTCCTTCCCATGAATTCGATCGTCTCACGGGGTGGCACATCCGTCACTGCCGCGGCCGCGATGATATCGATGTCGCCGTTCGGCATGATGAGCTTGATGCTGTTGGCCTGTTCGACGTAGTCGACGGCTATGGCGGCAGCAACATCGTTGAGCCGCGGCGTCAGCAACGACAACCAGTGAACGTCGTGCAGAAAAATGTCGATGTCCTTGCTGAGGCGGTGACCGAACCGCAGCATGAGGACCGTGCCCCCGCCGAGGATCACATCGGGGCTCCCGAAGCCCCTCGCATGCAAATCGTCGAAGAGTCGCACTGCGGCAGCGAGAAGCTCCTTCCAGGTCTCGGCGGTGACAGCCTGCGCGCCCATGATGGCCTCTCCCGTGCGGCATGCTAATGATATCGCAAAGCGATCAAGGGGAGGCAGATCATCATGCGGCTGGCGCAAATCATCGACGACAAGGGAAAGCGCGCGGTCGTGGTCACGGCGCGCAACGAGGCACGCCTCGTCAAGGGCGTGCGGACCACCTATGCGCTGGCCAGCGAGGCGATCACCGCGGGCGAGCCGATCCGCAAGCGCATCGCCGCGCGTGGCATCGGCAGGCTGGTCGACCTTGCGGCAGCCCTGGCGGAAGGACGCGTCCTGGCGCCGATCGATGTTGCCGATCCGGCCCACCTTCTCGTGACCGGCACCGGGCTCACCCATCTCGGCTCGGCCGAAGGTCGCGACAAGATGCACAAGGACCTTTCCGACCCGGCCAAGCTCACCGATTCCATGAAAATGTTCAAGCTCGGTCTCGACGGCGGCAAGCCGAAGGCGGGCGGTCGCGGCGTCCAGCCGGAATGGTTCTACAAAGGCGACGGCTCCATGATCGTGGCCCCTGGCCAGGACCTGCCCTCCCCCGACTTCGCTCTCGACGGCGGCGAGGAGCCGGAAATCGTCGGAATATATATCATTCGCACCGACGGCACGCCTACCCGCCTGGGGTTTGCCCTCGGCAACGAGTTTTCCGACCACGTCACCGAACGCCAGAACTATCTCTATCTGGCGCACTCGAAGCTGCGCCCCTCATCCTTCGGCCCGGAGATGCTTCTCGGCGACCTGCCGCAGGACGTGCGCGGCACGTCGCGGGTGAGGCGCGGCCGCAAGGTGGTTTTCGAGAAGCCGTTCGTCTCGGGCGAGCAGAACATGTCGCACACGATCGCCAATCTCGAAGCGCACCATTTCAAGTACCCGCTCTTCCGCCGGCCGGGAACCGTTCACGTCCATTTCTTCGGGACGGCGACGCTGTCGTTCTCCGAAGGCCTCAAGACCGAGGCCGGAGACGTGTTCGAGATCGAGTGCGAGGCCTTCGGCCTGCCGCTGCGCAACCGGCTGAAGAAGGTCAAGGCAAAATGGCCGAAGGTCCAAGCCCTCTGAACTGAACCTCGCGCGCTTCTCACGACCATCGATCTCATAGGCCGATCCTTGTCATCCCGGAACCCGCCTTGCGGCACTCCGGGATCCGGTGCCGGGTCCCGGAGAGCACTTTGCTCCGGCCGGGATAACAACAACGTCGGCTGACAGCCTCAGGCGCGAGCGTCGTAGTCCTTGACGAGCCGTTTCGGCGCCGCCTCGCGCCACAGGCGTTCCAGAAAACGGCGCACGGCCTGCGGATCAGCTTTCGACAGGCGCACCAGCACGGCGGGATAATCGCGGTAGTGATCGGTGATGTAGTAGGTGTCGGGAAACGCCTCCATCAGCATCTCCCGCCCGTCGAAGCCGACGCGAATGACGATGCTGTCGCCGTCCTCCTTCAGGCGGGTGAGGAACTTGCCCTTCACCTTCAGCGCCGGCGTGCCATAGGAGGTCGAATCCTCGACGCCGGGAAACGCAAGGGCGATGGTGCGGACGTCCTCGTAGGTCATGATCGAAATCGATGGCCGAATTTGCCGGGAGAAGGCGTTGCTTTGCTCGCGGAGATCGCTGTCCCTAGTTCTTTTCGAGAAAGGCGCTGATGGCGGCGATTGTAGCGTCGGGCTGCTCCTCCATGAGCCAATGGCCTGAATTGGCAATGACGGCGCCGGTCACGTTCACGGCGACGAAGCGGATGTCGTCGGCCATGAGGGGTCCGAAGGATTTTTCGGCACCGATGGCCAGAACCGGCATCGTCAGCTTGCCGCCTTTGGCGAGCAATTCCTTGTTGTCGAGCGCATCCTGCGCGAAGGCCGAACTGCTCGAATACGTCGTGGATCGCATGGGGACGGGCGTAGAGCGCCGCATAGTGCTCGCGCGTCGCCGCATCGATCGAGGCGGGATTGGCGGAAAACTCGTTGTAGAAGCGGTCAAGATAGATGCGCTCGCGGCCGGCGACGAGACGCTCGGCGTCCGGCCCGCGGAAATTGAAATGCCAAAGACGCGGATCGCGAACGATATTGTCCCAGTCACCGACGCCCGGCAGCGGCGCATCCATTACCACCCAGCGCGTCGCGCGGGCCGGATACTGCGCAACAAACGCATATCCCACCATGTTGCCGATGTCGTGCGTGACGACATCGGCCTTGTCGATCTTGAGCGCCTCGAGCACCCCCGCGATGTCCTGGCCCTGGTTCTTCTTGGTGTAGCCGCTGTCCGGATGCGCCGAAAGGCCCATGCCACGCAGGTCGGGCACGATGACCGTGTGGTCCTTCGCCAGCACGGCCGCGAGCGGCGCCCACATGTCGCCGGTGTCGCCGAAACCATGCAGCAAAACCACCGCCGGGCCGCTGCCGCCAACCCGGACAAACAGGCTCGTGCCATTGGTCGGAATGTCCTGTGTCCGGAAGCTCGCGGGAAAGGCTTCGCCGCCGGCTGAGGCGGGTGCCGCAATCGCGGCGAGCAGAGCCGAGGCGAGCAAGAGGCGATACATGGCTGTCCTTCCCGGTTGGCGATGCAAACACGTGCTCTTGCGGCATCTATGACAGCTCGCTGTCACGCCAAAGCCCGAAGTGCACGCAAGTGTCGTTCATGCAGTCGTGCGCCATTCAAGGCACATGGCGCAGGCGCGATTGGTGCGCGCGGTAGCAGGCTCAAATCGGTTCGAAAGAGTGGCGGGGAAAGGGCTCGCAACTCCGTCAATGGCCTGGTCTGTGCTGGCCCAAAGTTCCCGTGATCTACTTCACGCGCTTCCAGACAGTGGTCGAGGGAAGTCCAACTGTAGACGTAGTATTCATTACAGTAAGCTCATCACCATTGAGGGTGAAAGTCCGCTTTTGTGATAGGCCCATCCAGTTCGGGAATGTCGCTGCGTCGATCTGGACCGATATTGTTTTGTCATTATCATTGACCGCGTAGGTGCCGAAATAGGCAAGGCTTCCCTGAACAACGGCCTTGTTTTCCTCTGGCGTCCCTTCGACACGATTGTTTGAGGCAAATTTGGGCAGATCGGGCTTCAGGAGGATCACGACAACTCGACCGTCGCTTCCAAGAACCTGTATTCCCTTCGGACTTTCGCCATAAGGCTTGGTGGGTTTGCCGTTTTGGTCGTATGTCAATGATACCAGGTTCCAAGTGCCAACCAGGCTGTTTGAGCTCTGTGCAGCGGCAACGACCGGATATATTCCGGCGGCACCGGCAAATCCCACCAAACCGATCGCAAGTCTGCCGATTTTCTTCACATCTCGCCTCCCGGATTTAACGCCGCTCTCAGCTTGCGTTTGCCCGATCGTCTATGCCTTTTTCCCCGCATCGTAAAGCTCGTGGCCGCTTGCGAGCGCAATCAACAAGGGTGTGTGCCGCCACACTGAATTCCCGGGCCAGCGGCGCGAACTTCCCTATGGCGCGCTGGCTGATGCTCCTCCCTTCAAACGGCCGAGCGCGCTGCCCGCCGCGATTGTGGGGATCACGGCGGGCTATCTTGCGTCCACGGCAAATGCCGTGAGCCAGACGCCCCGACACGGCGAAGCCTTTGCGCAAGGCCGGCAGACGACCCTTGCAAAGCTTCAGCTTTTTGCGGCAGGATGCATTGCTCCATCAGGGAGGAGCATCAAGGAGCCCGGCGGACGAGGCAATTCGACGCGACGATCGTCGCAGTCGGCGCTGCAAGGCAAAGGCTGGAGCGGCATTTCGCGACGGTCTGCGCCTAAGGACAGAGCTCTGGAAAACGCGGGTACCACCCAAGACCCGGACTCGCCCCGCACGCCCCTGCGGGGCGGTTTCGCTTGCCTGTGCCAAAAGACACATTCGGCCGTCATGCTCAAGCCGTACCTTGGAGACGTCGCGAGCATCCAACTCCGCGACCTGACTTGGCCCGCGACGGCAGCCACGTCGTTGCGGGCCATTTTGCTGTTCGCTGGCCGCTTCCAACAAATGCTCCTATGATCGGACGCGATTTGTGCCGATCGGATGCTGGCGTTTGAAATAGTGGAACGAGGTCGCAATTTTCTGCTCATGACCACGATTCCCGCCCTCACGCGCGCTCGGTTCTTCTGCGAGCGGTTTGGGCTGCGCCTGCCGATCCTGCTGGCCCCAATGGCAGGTGCCTGCCCACCTTCGCTCTCGATCGCTGTGGCAAAGGCCGGCGGCCTCGGAGCCTGCGGGGCGCTCTTGATGTCGCCGGACCGTATTCGGGGCTGGGCGAGAGAGGTAAGGGTTGGCAGCAACGGCGCCTTTCAGCTCAATTTGTGGGTGCCGGATCCGGCGCCGGCGCGCGATTCGGCGCACGAAGCAAAAGTTCGTGCATTTCTGGCGCAGTGGGGCCCCGAAGTGCGTATCGAGGCGGGTGATGCCGCGCCGGCGGACTTCAGCGCACAATGTGAGGCGCTGCTGACCGCCGCGCCTGCGATCGTGTCCTCGATCATGGGATTGTACCCGCCCGAATTCGTGTCACGGCTCAAAGCCCGGAAGATTGCGTGGTTTGCCACGATCTCGACCGTCGCGGAGGCGCGCGCCGCCGAGGCGGCGGGAGCCGATGTGGTCGTGGCACAGGGGATGGAGGCCGGCGGCCATCGAGGATGCTTCGACGCCGCACGGGCCGAGCGCCAAATGGTCGGGTTGTTTGCGCTGTTGCCCGCCGTGGTCGACGCCGTGCGCATCCCTGTCGTCGCGACAGGGGGTATCGCAGACGGGCGGGGTGTTGCGGCTGCATTGCTGCTTGGCGCCAGCGCCGCGCAAATCGGGACGGCTTTCTTGCGGTGCCCCGAGGCAAAAATCCACCCCGCGTGGGCCGAGGCCCTGGCAGCCACATTGCCAGAGGATACGATAGTCAGCCGCGTTTTCAGCGGACGGGCGGGTCGCAGCATTGCCACGGAATATGTGCGCGCCGCCACCGCGCCGGACGCGCCGGCTCCTGCACCCTACCCGGTCCAGCGCGGGCTGACCTCGGCGCTGCGCGAACTGGCGATCAAGGAAGGCGATATCCACCGCATTCAAGCCTGGGCCGGGCAGTCCGCCGCGATGGCGCGTGCGGATCCGGCCGGCGAGGTTGTGCGTCGCATCTGGCAAGAGACGCAGGCGTTGCTCGCGTGAGGCTTTGTGCGGCAGCGCCAACGGCGACGTCGCCGGCTTTTTGCCGCCGCAATCGGGGAATCTAGCTTGCAGCGAATTGCTGCAGCTCAGGGGTATTGAATGACTAGGACCGCCATCTGGCGCGCCTCTCTCGCCATGTTTGCCGGTGTAATGCTCGGCAGCGTGAGTTGGGCGCTCAAGCTCCCGCCTCTCGGCGATCAGGGGCAAAACCCCGCTCCCCCGCCGGGTCCGCAACCCGCTCCGACGCCAATGCCCTCGCCACCGCCGAACCTCAGCATCGATCCTCAGCTTATGGCGCGGCTGGACGCATTGGAACCGGAGGAGCGGCGCGACCTCGGCGTTCCGCCTACCCCGGAATTGCGCGGCGGCAGCCCGGAGGCCCCAACGCCCAACCAGATACCGGGCGGGCAAGTCATAACCACAAAGGGACTATATTCTTTGATACAGGGCGCGGCAGGGACTTTTGTCCTTCTGGACATTCTGGGCGGCCCAACGACATTGCCCGGCGCCGTGCCCGCCCTGCCTGCGAGGGCGCCGGGAAATTTCCAGGACCAGACGCAGCAGCAACTGAGCCAGTATCTGTCGCAGCTGACCAGGGGCAACCCCCAAGTGCCTCTGGTCTTCTACTGCCTTGGCGTGAATTGCTGGCAATCTTACAATGCGGCGCTCCGCGCCATACATCTCGGTTATCGCAACGTGTTGTGGTATCGGGGCGGGCTTGAGGCTTGGTCAAAGGCTGGGCTGCCGACGCAGCCGCAGCAGCAATCTCCCAAGCCATCGCCTTAAGTTCGAAGCGCGAGAGGTCTGATGCCTGCCGCGGCGGCCTCCCGGCCGCGCGTCAGGGACCAACCTTCCGTGTCACCGTTCCGTCCGATTCATCGCGAAACGAAGTGTCATCGATTATGGTCGCGTTCGTGGTCTCCGTCTCGGTTCGTGGACTGCCTTGAGCGGATACGGTCATGGTGAGCTTGAATCGCTTTTCGGCGACCGGCGCGACCGTCCAGGTTCCAAAAATCGGAGTAGAGTTGGGCACGCCCGAATTCGGAGCCGAGGCCGCATAGGTGCCGCGGAACGAGCCATCGGCCGAAAACGCGACCTTTACGCGAACCGTCAGCCCACGCGACGTATCGAGCGACGTACTCTCCCAGGTTCCAACCATATAGCGCGAGAAGGTTTCAGCGGTCGGTGGCTGGGGCGCGGGGGGAACCACCGCTGCAAAGGAGTCGGCGAGTTCAGGAACCGTCTGCGCTTCGGCCCAGTTCGGCATGCCATGCTTCCAAACGAGCGTGGTGCGGGTGACGTTGTTCTTGCGAATGCGATCTTGCACTTCCTCCAGCGACAACGGGCCCACCGGCTTGCCGTTCTCGCCAATGAAGAATTGTGTCACCGGAAGCGGCGGCGGTTGCTCCACCGGGGGCGCCGGCAGAGGCGGCGGCGTCGAATCCGAAGGCAAATTCTGAGCCATCCCGCTTGTGGTCAGGAGAAGCGGCAGCGTGAGCGCGATGATCGCACCAACGACGGGCACTTTGACCTTGGTCATCTCCGACTCCCCATTGAGTTTGTTCGAGATACGAATGCTTGGTCGCACATGGTTTCCGACAACGCAATCGTAGCCGGAACCCCAGACATGCAAAACAAGGCGCTGGTCCTTTGCCAAGGCTTTGGGGATTGTTGACACACTATCGTATGTGGGGGCAGCGGCGCAGGAAACGGCCTGCGTCGATTTCCTGCAGGGCAGACGGGCGGCTCTTGTTCATCATCAAGCCGACCACGATCCGACTACCTGCCCGGAAATCGACACGGATTTCGATCTCGGCAAGCCCCTTGTCACCAAGCTTGGGCAGGCCGTCCTGCCGAAAGCCATGCGTAGCGAACCCGTCACCCGAAACGGAAGGGACCATTGTCCTTAAGGCTTTGCCGCGAAGAACCGGTCCATCGGGCCCCGCCAGGATCGCCCGAATGCTCGCAGCGTGCCGTGTAAGCGCGGGCGTAAGTGGCGGACGCGGCGACCTCCTTCAATTCAGCACTCGTGAATGCTTGGCCCCGCGCTTCTTCGTACTCTTGGACGAAGGCCATGACCTCGCGCGCGTCCGGGTTTCCAGACACGTCCAATTCCCACGTCATCGGGAAGTGCGCGGCGGCCGCTCCAACAACAAACGTCTCGCGGTCGAGAAATACGGCATCCCAATCATATACAACGGCGATGCTTTCAGGCCGCATCCGCATATTCTTCGCGCTCCAGTCGAGATGACCGACAACAATGCGGCTTGTCGCCGATCGCATGGCTGCCAGGGCCGTGCGCGCGACATCGTCGATCCATTCGGCGCCTTGCGCGGTTGCCTCGAAGTCAAACAGAACGTTGTGAGGACGAGGCCAGACACTGCAGTCAGGCAGGGGTCGACGCGGCAGGCTCTCTAGGTTTCGGTAGGACTGTGACATCCTCACAAATTGCGCCAGCCCCGCGGCCATCGCGCGTCGCACCCCCGGCACCCTGACATCTGTCGCAACGCCGTTTCGTTTGTACTCCATGGCGCTTGCCCAACCTGGCCCGAGCCGCGAAAGGTCCGTGAGGACTTCAGGCGCCGGGAATCCGCGGGCCGCGAGACCAGCCTGGACCCGCAACTGCGCTGACAACGCCTTTGGGTCGACTTCACCGGGCCAGACCTTCACGAAGACCTTGTCCGTGGCGAGTTGCAGCGTGACTGCAGCACCGACACTAAGTTCGACCGAACTGACTCGTCCATCGCCAAAACTCCTGGTTCGTGCCCAGGCCCGGATCATCCGTTCAGCCTCAGCCACGCTTTCGGTTCCAAATATGGCGATGGCGAGGAGCTTGTCGGACGGATCAGTCCATTCGTCGATCATTCAAGTTGCCCCTCATGGTCGCCGAGCGCCTCGCGAGCGCCCCGCACGGCCCCACTCCTCATAGCTCGGCGACACCATCGCGTGAATTTGGCAAATCCCATCGATCTCGCGATGGGCCCTTGCGGGGACCAAGAAGGAAAGCATCGCGACACTGCGCGGCCCCGCGAGACCTCGGGCGAACGAGCGGGGCTCGCTTTCGTGCTGCGGGCCTTTCTCCGCCAAAACTCAATGCAATCCGATCGGCGTAAGCGAGGCGATGCCGTCGTTCGAATTGCCGTTGATCTGATTGGTGCCGTAGGACTGCAGCACGCCGCCGTTGCTGACGCCGACGCCGTTCGGGTTGCCCGCAATCGACGAGCCGCCGAGCCGGATGGTGGTCTTCGGGCCGTCGGCGATGACGCCGAAGCCTGCCGCGTTGTGCGAGGAGATCGAGCGCTCGATCATCATGATGATGGCCGGGCCGCCGGCAGTGCCGGTGCCAACGATGCCGTTCGACGCGTTGCCGGAGGAGACGCTGTCGCGGATGGTCATCTGGATGACGCCCCCGCTGCTGTTACCCGCAACCTTGATGCCGAAGAAATTGCCTCGCGCCTCGACGCGACTGAGAGTGACCTTGGTGATAACGTTCATGGCGGGAGCGATCAGAATTCCGGCGCCCGGTGTGCCCGTGCCGTTGTTCGTCACGACAGTGTCAGACACAAACAGTTCCGAGTTGACATTTCCGAAATCCACGATTCCGCCAAACTCGCTGCTGCCGCCGGTGCCAACGAAGTTTCGGACCACGCACTTCTCGACGTGAAGCGCTGCGCCCTGAGCGAAATCAATGCCGATCGCAGACATGTTGTTGCCGTCGATGTCGAGGCCTCGTAGCGTCACGATGTCTGACGCGCCTGCTTCGACAATAACTGCAGCGGCCCCGGGCGAAGCGACACCGATACGAGCCTGGACGCCATCGCAGTCGACGGTGACTGATCTATCGATCAGAAACGAGCCCCCGAATTCGCCCTGATCGATACAGTTGATCTCACCGCCCGGATTGGTCATGGCGAGGGCCCCGTTAAATGTCTGACACGGGCTGGCGCGCGTGCACGGATTGCCGGCGAGCCCGTAGCTCGCAACCCACGACCGCGCGTTCTGCGCCTGTGCGGAGTTTCCAGGAAGCGCCAAGGCGAGCATCGCCACGAGGGCGGCAAGTACCGGTACAATACGCATCATCGATCTCCCATTGCTGATCCGCTGGCCAAGCTCCAGCTCGATCAGCATAGCGGAGACTAATCTGGCGGGCTTGCTTCAATGCGGTTTGACCGAGTGCCCGCGGCCCTCCGCTAAACTGATGGATTGCAAAGCGGGCGCCAGCCCGAAATTTTGGGAAGGCTACCCTTCCCCGTCTCTTCCTCGAAATCTTCGCAGCGTCAGTGCAATCCGATCGGCGTCAGCAATGCGATGCCGTCGTTCGAATTGCCGTTGATCTGATTGGTGCCGTAGGACTGCAGCACGCCGCCATTGCTCACGCCCACCCCATTCGGATTGCCTGCAATCGATGATCCGCCCAGCCGGATCGTGGTCTTCGGCCCGTCGGCAATCACCCCGAAGCCGGCAAGATTGTGCGAGGTGGCGGAGCGATCGATCATCATGACGATGGCGGCGCCGCTGGCCGTGCCGGTTCCGACGATGCCGTTGATGGCATTGCCTGCCGAAACACTGTCGCGCACCGTCATGTTGATCACGCCGCTCACGTCGGCGCCGTCCGCCTTGATGCCGAAGACATTGTTGCGGACCTCGACCCGGTTCAGGACGACCTTCCTGATGCCGCCTGGCAGCCCTGACGCGTGCACGATGATCCCTCCCCCCGTGTTGCCGGTGCCGTTGTCGACGATCGTGGAGTCCGAGACGAAGATCTCGGCGTTCGCAGAGCCTCCGCCGACTTCGATGCCCCAACCGGCAACATCTCCCTGGGGCACGAAGTCGTGGATCACGCATTTCTCGATGTGCAGGGCTGCAGCACTGGCGAAAAGGATCCCGTCCTCGCCGGAGCGGGCGCCATTGATGTCGAGCCCGCGCAGCACGACGACATCGCCTGGTCCGGCAAGGATCTCGAATGCGCTTACGAAGGCACTGACGAGGACGCGCCCCTGGACCCCCTCGCAATCGATGGTGATGGACTTGGTGATGGTCATCTGTCCGCCGTTGCCAAACTCGCCTTGATCGACGCAGTTGATCTCGCCGCCGGCATTGGTCTTCGTGATGGCGAAAGCGAATGTCGCGCATGGTTGCGCGCGGTTGCACGGGTTGACGTCGCTGCCGAAGCTCGCAACCCATGAGCGCGCGTTCTGCGCCTGCGCCACGGTTCCAGGAAGGGCGAACGCCAGCATGGCCGCCAGCGCCGCAAGCGAAAGCGCAATTCTCCTCATCATCGATCTCCCACTCTGATCCGCGGCCAGTTCGCTCCCCTCTTGCGGGGAGGAACGCCTCGCCTGAGCAGCATAGTCGAGATCAGCCAGAGGAGCCTTGGATTCCGGCGCCGCGCCGCCGTTTCCCGGTCGGCACCGCGGCGCGGCGATTCAGCCCTGCATCGCCGCCGCGCGCTTCTTCACATGGGCGCGCCAGGTCATCGCCCAGCGCTTCGGATCTTCGAGCGGCGCGCTCTTGATCTGATGGATCGGCTGACTGTGCGGCGCCGCCTTGACGAATGCAGGATCGGCATAGGCCTCCTCGCACACCCGGGCGATGACGGCGATCCAGTAGTCGAGGTCCTCCTTCGAATACATTTCGCCGGCTTCCGGCGTGAATGGTTCGGGGACGAGCCACGGCTCGTGGCTCAGCCAATAGGCATCGACGCCGAAATCGACCATCCGGTTCTGCACTTCGACGGCGCTGACGCCGGTGTCCTGCTTCAGCCTGTCGAGGCTGAACCTCGTCATTTCCATCCGCCACTTGTCGATGTGCGGATGGGAGCGGGTGACGCCGCGAATGTCGCTGAGCTTGCGGTCCATGTAATTGTTGGCGAGCACCGAGAGATCGGAGGCTTGCGTGATGCCCTCGGCTCCCATGCTGCGGGCCCATGCATAGGCCTTCACGATCTGCGGCACGTTGCCGAAGAATTCGCGGATCTTGCCGCAGCTTTGCGGCCGATTGTGATCGAGCCGATAGCGGGCGCCGTCGCGCACGACGACGGGCACGGGCAGGAACGGCGCGAGCTCGGCCGAACAGCCGTAGGCGCCGACCGCCGGGCCCCCGCCGCCCTTCGGCGCGCCGAAGGTCTTGTGAAGCATGTACATGCAGGCATCGAAGCCGAGCTCGCGGGCGCGCAGCTTCCCCATCACCCCGTTGAAATTGGCGTGGTCGTAGAAGCACAGGCCGCCGGCCTCATGGACGATCCGCACCCAGTCTTTGATCTGCGGGTTATAGATGCCCATGTCGTCGGGATTGACGACCATCAAAGCCGCCGTCCGCTCGGAGACGGCCGCGCGAAGCGCCTCGAGCGAGGGATAGCCGTTTTCCTCGAGCATCAGGGTGACGACCTTGAAGCCTGCCGCAGCCGCGGTCGCCGGATTGCATGGATGGGTCTGGATCGTCGTGACGATCTCATCGCGCTTGCCGAGCTCGCCGCGAGCCGCGAGCCAGGCCCGCGTGACGCAGCAATGCGTATAGGAGGCATCCGCCCCACCACCGGCCTGAAAGACGAACTGGTCCATGCCGGAGAGCTCGCGCAGGATCGCGTCGAAGGAATGGATGATCTCAAGCACGCCCTGCAGGGTGTCCTCGTCCTGGCAGGGATGCAGCTCGGCGATCTTCGGGCGGGCGGCAATCGCCTCGTTGACCGGCGCATTGTGCTTCATCGTGCAGGTGCCGAAAAGGCTGATGCCCATCATCCCCTGGGTCTCTTGCGCGAGGTGAAGGTAGTGCCGCAGCACCTCGGGCTCGGAGAGCTCCGGCAGCGCCGGAGAATTCCGTCGCCGCATCGCCGCCGGCAGCAGGTCTGCGGCGGCGCCTGCCGCCTGCCTGACGCGCTCGCTCGATGCAGGGAAGAGATGGCCGCGCCGGCCGGGGCGGCCCATCGTCATGACGACGGGCTCGTCCCACCTCGCGGCGTGATAGTCGCGCAGCTTGACCCTCATGACGCGACAACCTCCCGCAGGGCGCCGGCGAAGCGCTCGATGTCTTCCTCGGCATGGATTTCGGTGACGCAGTAGAGGGCGCTGTGGCCGAGTTCCGGCAATTCGGCGGACAGATCCTTGCCGCCGAAAATGCCGCGCGCAAGCAAGGCCCTGTTGATGTCGGCGACCGACTTGCCGGTGCCATCGAAAGTGACGACGAACTCCTTGAAGAAGCCGGAGGGGAAAGCAATCCTCACGCCCGGGATTCTGGCGAGGAGCGCGGCGGCATAGTGGGCGCGCTCGACGATGAGCGCGCCGAGGTCGGCAAATCCCTGCGGACCCAAAAGCGCCATGTAGGCGGCATTGGCGATGGTCCAGAGATAGACGGAATTGCCGGTCCAGTCCTTGCCCTTGTCGCGCATGCCGTAGGAGGTCTGGTGGAAGAGGCTCAGGCCGAAGCCGAACTCGCCCTCCTTCACGGTATCGGTGATGCTGATCATCAGGGAGGGATATTCGCGGGCATAGACCTCCTCGTCGCGGGTGGCGATGAACCCGCCGACGCCGCCGCCGCAGTTCATGTGCACGCCGAGCGGCTGCGTCGTGCCGACGACGATGTCGGCGCCGTAGTCGGCAGGGGCGGCGAGCACGCCGAGCGAGATCGGATCGACGCCGACGATCGTCTCGGCGCCGTTGGCGCGCGCGAGGCGGGCGATTTCGGCCGCCTGGACTTCGATCATGCCGAGATAGGAGGGGACCTCGAAATAGACGGCCGCGGTCGCCGACGAGAGCTTGCCGGAAAGATCCGCAAGATCGATGCCGCCGGCGCGCCGATCAAAGCCGACGAGTTTTGCCTCGATATGGCCCGGCATTTCGCTCGGCTCGCAGTAGCTGCGGATGACGGCGAGACGCTCGGGATCGGTCGGACGCACAATCAGGACTTCGTGCCGTCCGGTGATCCGCGATGCCATGCGGATGGCGTGGCCGACAGCGCAGCCCCAGCTATAGACCGGCAGCCCGACCATATCCATGTTCACAAGTTCGCCGATCTGGCTGCAGAACTCGAACCACGCCTGATTGCGCCCATGGTCGGACATCGGCGAGCCGAACACCGATGTCAGCCATTCGGTGCGCCGCACCAGTTCGTCGCACACGGCGGGGACATGGTGCTGCCAGCAGCCGGCGCCGAGAAAGCTCAGGTTCGCCTCGCAGGTCTGGTTTTTGCGGAGCATCGCGATGAGATGCCGGCGCAGCTCGCTCTCCGAGCTGAGCGACGGCGGCAGGTTCAACGGCCGTCGCAGGCGGTGATCGGCGGGGATCTGCTCGAAAAGGTCGGCAACGCTCTCTGCGCCGATCGCGTCGAGCATCTCTCGCTTGAGCGCATCGACCGAGTTGGCCATGTAGGGGTGGGGGGTCGATGCTGCGGTCACGGCCTCTTCTCTCGGCAGCTACGGCGAGCGCGGCGGGATGGCGCGACCACTCGCACTGATTTTTTTTCTCGAAGAACGAGCGCGTCGCCGGCACGGCGCTCACTTTGCGAACATTTGTTCACGATCGGCGAGCGGCGCCGGCCTGTCAACGGTCGGCCGATGCGTCGGGCCACCCATGGCCGAGGAGGGGCCGCGTCCCGAATTGCTTCGGCCTTGGCCGAAGCATCTGTGCTTCGGGCAGGCCCACGACCATGATAGAAGGCGCCATGGACATCGGACCGAAAATCGCCCAGGTCGCCGCCCTCGTCGGCGATCCTGCCCGCGCCAATATGCTTGCCTCCCTGATGGACGGCGGCGCCCTGACCGCCTCGGAGCTCGCGTATGTGTCAGGGGTATCGCCGCCCACGGCGAGCGGCCATCTCGCCAAGCTGAGCGATGCCGGCCTGCTCTCGCTCGAAAAGCAGGGCCGCCGCCGCTATTTCCGGCTCGCCTCGCCGCTTGTCGGACACATGCTGGAAGGGCTGGCGGTGGTGGCCCAGGACGGCCCGGCGCGACACCGCAACCATTGGCGCGGGGGCGAGGCGCTCCGCAACGCCCGGACTTGCTATGATCATTTGGCAGGCCGGATCGCGATTGCCATCGCCGACCGCCTCGTCGAACGCTCCTGCATTGTGCTCGACGAGGATGGGGGCGAGGTGACCAAGGCAGGACACGCGTTCCTGGAGAGGGTCGGCATCGACCTGCGTGGCGCATCCAAGCGACGGGTCTTCTGCCGCCCCTGCCTCGATTGGAGCGAACGCCGCCCGCATCTCGCCGGTGCGGTCGGTGCAAGCCTGCTTCGCCATGCCTTTGATCGCGGCTGGGTCGAGCGCATCCGCGACAGCCGCGCCCTGTCGATCACGTCGGCCGGAAAGGAAGGGTTCGCCGCGACATTCGGCATCAAACCCGCGATCGAAGAAGGCGTGGTCGCCCCCAAGGCCTGAGGGCTCCACTCACGGCCCCTGAAGGCAGCATTTCGCCCGTCTTGCCAATAACGCACGCCCGTTCGAACAGCGCACATTTTTATATTGACGCCCTCCTGCGCCGCTCTCACACTTGCCCTGCCCGGTCCCGGAGGGGTCGGCTGGAGGAAGGGGGCCGAACTCGCTCCCCAAGCAGGAGGTGGGCATGTTCAAGCGTCTGATCGGTTGCGCCGTCGCCGTCGTGGCGGTCGCGGCGCTGTGCGGGGTCGCCCAGGCGCGCTCGCTCGACGACATCATCAAGGCGGGAACCATCCGCATCGGCGTCAACCCGAACTTCCCGCCGAACTCGTCCTACGGCGCCAACAACGAGTTCGAGGGTTTCGACATCGACATCGGCAACAAGATAGCCGAGGCGATGAAGGTGAAGGCCGAGTTCGTCCCGACCGAGACGCCGCAGCGCGTGCCCTTCCTCGTGTCGGACAAGATCGACATATCGCTTGGCGCGCTCACCCGCACCGCCGAACGGGCCAAGCTCATCGATTATACCGTGCCGCTGCATACCGAGGTCATGGCGGTTCTCACCACCGACAAGGTCAACATCAGCAAGTGGACCGACCTCAACGACGGCAAGTACACGCTGGCCAACATGCACGGCAACTGGACCGTCGACTGGACCAAGCAGAACCTGCCGAACGCCAAGCTGTCTCTCGTCGACAATATTGCCGATACCGTCCGCCTTGTGGCGCAGGGCCGAGCCGATGCCATCGTCGAGAACATCGACTTCTTCATGAAGCACACGAAGAACTATCCCGACGTCAAATGGAAGGTTCTGCCGGATCCGATCGACGTCGCCTACGACGCCATCGGGGTCAGCAAGGGCAACTACAGTCTGCGCGACGAACTCAACATCATTCTCTACGCGCTGCACTCGAGCAACTTCGTCAACGATACGTGGACCAAGTGGTACGGCGCGCCGATGCTCGTGAAGGTGGTGCCGAGCCCGTACTTCTGATCCTCGCCGCGAGGCGGCTTCCGGCGCGGGACCCTTTCCGCGTTCGCCGCCCGTCGCCGCGCCCGCGCCGATGAACTACACCTTCCAGTTCGGTGTGGCGCTGGCGCAATTGCCGGTGCTCCTTTCTGCCGCGCTGGTGACGCTCGAACTGGCTTTCCTTGCGTTCTGGGGCGGCGCGCTGATCGGGGTCGCCGGCGCGACGGCAAAGACCTATGGCGGGCCGGCGCTGCGCCGGCTCGCCAGCGCCTATGTGGTGTTCTTCACCAACACTCCGGCGCTCCTGCAGATCTACTTCATCTATTACGGGCTGCCGGAATTCGGCGTGTTGATCCCGGCGTTCATCGCCGTCGTCCTGGGCCTGATGCTCAATGCCGGCGCCTATCTTACCGAGATCATGCGGGCGGGCTTCATTTCCGTCCGCCGCCAGGAGGTCGAGGCCGCCGAAACACTCGGGATGTCGCTCTTCCAGATGGTGCGCTACGTCATCGTCCCGCACATCGCCAAGACGATCTATCCGTCGCTCGCCAATTTCTTCATCCTTTTGGTGCTCGGTAGCTCGATGGGGGCGATCTTCAGCGTCAACGAGCTCACCGGGACGGCAATCGACATATCGACCGAAAACTATCGCTGGCTGGAGATGTTCCTCCTGGTGGGGGTGATCTACATCGCGCTTACCTTCATCGCCAGCGTGTCGCTCGCCCTCATCGGCCGGTTCGCATTCCGGGTGAAGGCAAAGGTCTTCTGATGCTCGACAGGCTGATCAACGAGATTCCGCGTTTCTTCCAGTATTACACCATCCTGCTCCTGTGGCAGGCGATGGCGACCACCCTCGGCATGGCGGTGATCGGCTGCACGATGGGCTTTGCCTTCGGCTTCGTGCTGGTCTGCCTGCGGCAGCTCACGGGATGGGTGTTTCTGCCGGTGCGCATTGTGACCATCGTCTATGTCGATCTTTTCCGCCGCGTCCCCTTCCTGGTCATTCTTTACCTGGTGCTGTTCTTCATCCAGGCGGTCAACCCGAACGCCTCGCTCCTGAGCATTGCGGTCATCGGCATCTGCATTCTGTCGATTGCCTATACGGCGGAGATCATCCGCGCCGGCTTCGAATCCGTGCCGCGCCAGCAGATCGAGGCGGCGACCGTGATGAACTTCAACCGCTTGCAGATCCTGCGGTCGGTCATCATCCCGCAGGCCTGGCCGGTCATCCTGCCGCCGGCCTTCGCCTACATGGTCGGCTTCATCAAGGACACCGCGCTCGTCTCGCAGATCGGCGTGCTGGAGCTGACTTCGGCCGGTAAAATCCTCAACAACAGGGGGTTTTCCGCCCTGCTGGTGTTTGGCACAATCCTCGTCCTCTATTTCGTCCTGTCCTATCCGCTGAGCCGGCTCGGCGCCTTTGCGGAGGCCCGCCTTGCACCACCTCGAAATCGCTAGCCTCGGCTGCCGCTACGGCAAGCTCGAAGTGCTGCGCAATGTGAGCCTCACCGTCGCCAAGGGCGAGGTCGTGAGCCTTATCGGGCCGTCGGGATCAGGAAAATCGACGCTGCTGCGTGTCCTCATGGGGCTCACGCCGCCGACCCGCGGCGAGGTGAAGATCGACGGCGAGACGATCGACTATGGTTCAAGCCGCTGCGTGCGCACGGTGCGCGAGCGGATGGCCATCGTGTTCCAGCAGTACAATCTGTTCCAGAACATGGACGTCCTGCGCAACGTCACGATCGCGCCGGTGAAGATCAAGCGGCGGCCAAGGCCCGAGGTCGAGGCCGACGCCAAGCGCATCCTCGCCAAGGTCGGCCTCTCCGACAAGCATCACGCCTATCCCGATGAGCTCTCCGGCGGCCAGCAGCAGCGCGTCGCCATTGCGCGCGCGCTCGCGCTGAAGCCCGAGATCCTGCTCCTCGACGAGGTCACCTCGGCGCTCGATCCCGAGCTCGTCAATGAGGTGCTCGACACGATCCGCGGGCTCGCGGCCGATGGCATGACGATGCTGATCGTCAGCCACGAAATGGCGTTCGTGCGCGAGGTCGCCTCGCGCGTCGTCATGATGGACAACGGCCAGGTGATCGAGGAGGGCTCGCCGCGCCAGATTTTCGATGCGCCGACGTCCGAGCGCTGCCGCGAGTTCGTGGGCAAGATCCTGCGACACTAGGGCAGGATCAGGCGGACGAGCGGCACCTTGGTGGGCTTCGGACTCAATGCTGTGGGTTTGGGCGTTCCCGGAGGGCCAGCCGCTGCGAAGGATATGGCTGTTGCCCACCCTGCTGATCCTGCTTAAGAGGAACGGCGGCGAGTGTGCCAACGCATAAAGTATTGTCAAGGGCGCGCCGCAGGCGCGTCGCCGAAGGCGATCTTTGACCCTTGACAATACTTTATGCGTTGGCAGAATGACTGCCGTCGCCCTTAAGCAGGGTTGTGGCCATTTGGCCACTGACCGCGGCGCGGCTACAAAAATATGACCGATATTGTCGCGAGAGCGCGCAGGAGCGACGGGCAGGTCGTCCGCGTCCATCCCGACGGGCGCGAAGAAATCCTGCCCAAGCATCCGATGCGGCCCATGACCGACGAGGAAGTCCACGCCGCCGCGCTGAGTGACCCCGATGCGCAGCCTCTGACCCCGGAGCGGCTGGCTCACATGAAGCGCGTGCCGCAGGTGCGGACCATCCGCCGCGTGCTCGGTCTGTCGCAGGAGGAATTCGCGGCGCGCTTTCACATTCCGCTCGGCACGCTGCGCGACTGGGAACAGGGCCGCAAGGAGCCCGATGCCGCCGCGCGTGCCTACCTCAGGGTCATTGGCCGCAACCCGACGGCTGTCGCCGAGGCGCTGAGGGCGGTCCCGCCTGGTTGATATCTATCAGAAGCGGATCGGGCGCCAGTTCGTTGGAAAGGTCCAGCGACACTGATGACGCCGGCGCCCTTCCGTTCACGTCGGTGGCTCCAGCCTCGCTTGTTGCCGCACAAGAGCCTGGGAGGAAACGGTAGATCGTCATCCCGGAAGCGCGAAGCGCTATCCGGGATCCGAGGACAAGCTCCTGGGAATGTACATGTTCCGGATCTCGCTGAGCCGCTTCGCGGTGCTTCGGCCGGGATGGCACCGACCTCATGTCGCGTTTCCCAGCGCGGAGAATTGAGTGATGTCGACGCTGGGCTTGCGCCCGAGAATGAGCTCGGCCACCGCCAGGCCGCAGATGGGGCCTGCGGTAAAGCCCATCCACGGAAAGCAGCACATATAAAATCCCGGGACGCCCGGCACCTCGCCGAGGACCGGGCGCCAGTCGGCCGTGCCGTTGACGATCGCCGGCCAGGTGCGCAGCAGATGCACATCCGCCAGCGCAGGGACGACCGACACGGCGATGCGAAGATTGGCCTCGATCGAGCGCGGATCGACGCGCGGTCGCGCATCGCCCGGCGCGAAAATCGCCGGCCAGCCGCCGCCGATCAGAAACGCCCCCCTGCGCGTCTGCTTCAAGGTGAGCTTGCCGCCGGCAAAATAGACGAGATGGGGAACGAGCGGTGCTGCCGGCTCGGTCACGTTGACCTGGATCGGATGGCCCTCGATCGGCAGGTCGAGGCCGACCATGGCGGCGATACGGCCCGCCTCCGCGCCCGCGCAATTGATGATGCGGTGGGCGCGGATCGGGCCGGCATCGGTCTCTGCGACAAAGCCCTGGCCCTCGACGCGGATGCCGGCAAGCGCGGTGCGTCGCAAGACTGCGGCGCCCCGGGCGGCTGCCGCACGCGCGAACGCGGGAGTGACGGCCAGCGGGTTGGCCTTCCCTTCCGACGCGCAAAAGCTCGCCCCGACGAGGTCCTCGGCGAGATAGGGCGCAATGCGCCGCAAATCGGCGCGAGAGAGGATTTCGACTGCAAGGCCGTGGGCGCGCTCGATGGCGCCCTTGCGCTCGATGGCGCGCATCTGCGCCTCGGTTCTGGCGACGAGAAGCCCTCCCTTCAGCGAAAACTCGAGATCAGCGCCGAGCTCGCTTTCAAGCGTGCCCCACAGCCGAATGGATTCGAGCATCAGGGGAATGACCGGGGCGAACCCGCGGGCCCATTCCTCGCCGAGTTCGAGGAACTCGGCATGCGGGATTTGCGCGTGGATGCTGCCCGCGTTCGAGCCGGAAGCGAGCGCGTTGAGATCGTGGCGCTCGATCAGCACGACCTCGATGCCGTTCTTCGCCAGGAAATAGGCGGTGGCGCAGCCCGCAAGGCCCCCGCCGATCACCAGCACATCGCACGCCTCCGGCCGAGGTGGAGGCTTCCCATCTCTCTTGTAAGGAGGGGATTCACACATCGTATCGCGCCGGCGCCAGCCGCCAACTCCTGCTCGACTCCCTGCATGTGTGCGCTATGCTAACGGATGTGCGCAAGCGCCGTCTTCTCGCGCCTCTGACGAGCCAATCCCAAGCGAGCCCCACCATGACGAAAACCTTCCGCGGCAGCTATTCCGTCACCGTGACGCCCTTCACCGAAGACGGCTCGGCCATCGACGTGCCGGCGCTGAAGCGTTTTCTCGACTGGCAGATCAATGTCGGCGTGCCGGGCGTGATCATCCTCGGCTCGACCGGCGAGTTCCTCACGGTTTCCGATGCCGAGCGGCGCACCTACGTCGAGACCACTGTCAAACATGTCGCCGGACGGATGGACGTTCTCGTCGGGACGATGAATGCGCACACGAAGAATGCGGTGCGCTACAGCCGCGAGGCTCAGGAGCTCGGCGCCGATGGCCTGATGATCATCCCGCCCTACTACTACACCCCGACGGAGGACGAGATCTTCAACTACTACAAGGCGATCGCCGAGGCGGTGAGCCTGCGGATCATGCTCTACAACAATCCGTTCACCTCCAACGTCGACATGTCGGCCAAGCTCGTCGGCCGCCTGACCCGCGCCTTCCACAATATCCGCTACATCAAGGAAGCGAGCATGGACGTGGCGCGCGTCTACGACCTCATCGAGGAAACCGAAGGCGTGATGAACGTCTTTGCCGGCGAGCGGATCGTCGAATCCTTCCTGCTCGGCGCTGTCGGCTATGTGAACCCCTACGGCAACTACATCCCGCGCGCCTCCCATCGCATCTGGGACTTTCTGGTCGACGGGCGGATCGAAGATGCAAAGAAGATCCAGCGGCTGATCACCAAGCTCGATCACATCATCGCCGAGGGCCATCCGACCTACGGCCATCAGTGCTATTCGAAGGCGCTTGCCGCCGCCGCAGGTTACCCCGTCGGCGACGTGCGTCCGCCGCTGACGACCTTCCGCGAGCTCGGCGAAGAAGGCCGAACCCGGCTAGGCAAGATCACCGCGGTGATGCGCGAACTCGATGACCTGATGGCTGTTCTCGACCGGTCCGCCAAGGCGGCCTGAGCCAATCCGTCAGCGCACGTAGCTTGCCCCGTTCACATCGAGCGTGGCGCCGGTGAGGTGTCGGCTCGCGCCGGAGGAAAGAAACGCCACCAGATTGGCGATATCCTCCGGCGGCGCCCACTCGCCCATGGCAAGGCCGGCATTGACCGCCGCGACCCCTCCCTGGGTCGTCGCCGCCTCCTCCGACATACGGGTGTGCACCACACCGGGCGCTACGACATAGCTCAGGATGTTCTCGCGGGCATAGCCGCGGGCGATCGTCTGCGCGGCCGCCTTGATGGCGGCCTTCGAAGCCGCGTAGGCCACAGCGTCGGGATTGCTGACCCCGCGCTGCGCGGCCCAACTCGACAGCGTGATGAGGATGCCGCCCCCCGCCTCGCGAAAATGGCGGATCGCGTGGCGCATGAGCCGCGCCGGTGCGATGACGTTGACTTGCAGCGTCTCCGCCCAGACGCGGTCCCATAACGCATCGTCGTCGCCTTCGAGACCGCCGGACCAATGCATGATCGCCGCATTGCTGATCAGGACGTCGATCCGGCCTTGCCACGCAAGCGCCGTGCGCCAGAGCGCGTCGACATCGGCATTGTCGGCGAAATCCGCCTTGAGAAGGTGCTTCCGCTCGGCCGCAATCTCGGCGGTCGCGGCCTCGGCGCCGGCGCGGTCGGATCCGTAGTGGGCAACAAGATGAGCGCTGGCGTGCCCGAGCGCCCGCGCGGTGGCAGCGCCAATCCCTTTTGATGCCCCGGTCAGCAGAATGGTCTTGCCGGCAAGATCGAACATTTGTGCCCCGATCGCTGCAGTTTCAGCCCAGTCCCGCCTCGACGGGAACGATCAATCCCGTCAGTCCGGCGGCGAGGTCGCCGGCGAGGAACAGCACGGTGTTGGCAACGTCTGCTTCGGTCACCATGCGCCCGAGGGCGGTTTCTGCCGCATGGCGCCGCAGCGCCTCCTCGACCGGAGATCCGCCCGCCGCGGCGCGCCGCTCGATCCGGCCAAGCAGTGCCTTCGTTGCGACAGGGCCGGGTCCGACCGCGTTCACGCGGATGCCGTATCGGCCGAGGTCGAGCGCGGTCGAGCGGACGATGCCGAGGACGGCGTGCTTGGTTGCCGTATAAAGGCATTGGCGCGGATGCGCGCGCGACGAGTTGATCGAGCCGAGGACGACGATCGATCCGCCGCGGTGCTTCAGCGCCGGCACCGCATGCTTGATGGTGGCGATGACGCCGCGCACGTTGACGCCGAACACGTCGTCCCATTCGGCAAAATCGATTTCGGCCGTTTCCCGCCATGGCGGGACGACGCCGGCATTGGCGACGACGATGTCGAGGCCCTGCAGGCGATCGACGGCCGTGCGGATTGCCGCGGCGATGCTCTCCTCCCGGCGCACGTCGGCCGCAAGCGCCAGCCAGCCCGTCGGGGCGGAAGCACCGGCAAGCTCGCCTTCGAGATCGACGATGGCGCCCGTCGCCCCGGCCTCGGCGAGGCGACCGGCAATCGCCCGCCCCAGCCCCCTGGCGCCCCCGGTGACGAGCGCGGTGCGCCCGTCCAACCGGGCGAAGGTCTCTGGGGATGGGGTCAAGCGAGCCTCGCTCGAGCGTGCCGCAGATTTCCGAACTTCTCTTCGAGACTATAGACGGCAAAGGGCGGCGCACAACGCGACCCATCGGCATCTTGGCGCTCGAGAGCGCAGGTATGCGTGAAGAAACCGGGCGCACCCTCCTGCCGCAAGGCTGCACGACCAACACATCGTATCGCGCCGGCGCCAACTGCCCCTCTCCCCGCTCGCGGCCGCTGGCGGAGAGAGGTGAGGTGAGGGGCTGGTCAGGTCGCAATCGAGCACGTGATCGGTCTGCTCGTAAAATCCTCAGCACTGGTTATACGAATGACGCGATATCGTTGCGCGCGAAGGAAGTGCCCGCGCACAGCCTTGGGGCATCGATCCGCTACCCTGGGCGGTGCGTCTGTCTGCGTAGCCCGTCGACGAATACGTCGACGAGGCGCAGGACGCTCACCTGCCAGCCGGGCTGGTTGTTCATGTAGCACATGGCGACGAGCGCGCGCAGAAGGTCCTCCGCGCTGATGTCGGCACGGATCTCTCCCGCAGCGACTGCCCGGTCGAGCAGGCCCGCGACCGCCTTCGTCAGGCGCTCGGCCGTGTAGGCATGGAGCTCGGACGGCTTGTAGGCGGCGAGCGCGAGCGCGGCCGACATGCCCTTCTTGGTGGCGACGAACTCGACGTTCGAGTGCATCCAGCGGCGCAGCGCCTCGGCGGGCTCAGCCTCCGTCTTCAGTTCCTCGGCGAGATCGGCCAGCTGCTGCACCTCGCGGCGGTAGACGGCCTCGAACAACGCCTCGCGGGTCGGGAAATGCCGATACAAGGTACCGATGCCGACGCCGGCGTGCCTCGCCACGGCCTCGAGGCTGGCGTCCGGGCCGCCGGCGCTGAACACCGTCTTCGCCGCCTCGAGCACTCGCTCCCGGTTGCGCACCGCGTCAGCCCGCGGCCTTCTGGCAGTTCGGCCCAAGACCTCTTCCATTCGTCCGTTCCGTTTCGCCACCCCTTGAAAAGCGGAGGCATCCTCCGTATAACTGTCCGCAGGCGTCAAGGGTGGCAGTTGGTCAGTCAACACGACCCCTTGTGTCCCTGCGGCGGAAGCTCCGCTCACATTGCTGCCATTGCGCAATCCTCGGGCATTCGCCGCAGGCTGCGCCGTGTCTCTAAAGAATGTCCAAAGTCGACCTCATCGGAGCACCGCATGAGCTTCTCAATAACGCTCACCGTCAACGGTGAGATGCGCACTGTCGCGTTGGAAGACCCTCGGGTCACGCTGCTCGATCTCCTGCGCGAGCGCCTTGAGCTTACCGGAACCAAGAAGGGATGCGACCGCGGCCAGTGCGGCGCCTGCACGATTCTCGTCGACGGACGGCGCGTCAATTCGTGCCTTGCGCTTGCCGTAAGCCACGACGGTGCGGATATCCTTACCATCGAGGGATTGGCAACGGGTGAGGCGCTCCATCCTGTCCAGGCGGCCTTCATAGCACACGACGGCTTCCAGTGCGGCTTCTGCACGCCTGGCCAGATCATGAGCGCGGTCGGCCTGATCCGGGAAGGCCAGGCCGGCGATGATCCCGAGCGGGTGCGCGAGGGCATGAGCGGGAACCTCTGCCGATGCGGCGCCTACGCCGGGATCACGCAAGCCGTGCTCGAAGCACAAACACGCCTCGCCGAGGCCGACCGAAAGCTCGTCGCATGAACACCTTCGAATACCTCAGACCGGCGACGATCGCGGAGGCCGTTGCCGCCGCCGCGGAACCCGGTGCTGCCTATCTGGCGGCCGGCACCAATCTCGTCGACCTGATGAAGGGCGGCATCAGCCATCCGACCCGGCTCGTCGACATCAACCGTCTTCCCGGGCTCGACCGGCTCGAGCACCTCCCCGACGGCGGCGTGCGGATCGGCGCTCTCGTGCGAAACGCCGATCTGGCGCATGATCCGGTCTTTGCTCGCCGTTTCCCGGCGATTGCCGAGGCGCTTCTCTCCGGAGCTTCGGCGCAGTTGCGCAATGCCGCGACCGTCGGCGGCAATCTCATGCAGCGCACGCGATGCGCTTATTTCTACGACGTCGCGAGCGCCTGCAACAAGCGCGCCCCTGGAGCCGGGTGCGACGCCCGCGGCGGGGAGAACCGGCTCCACGCGGTGCTCGGATGGAGCGAGAGCTGCATTGCGACGCACCCGTCCGATTTCTGCGTGCCGCTGGTCGCCCTTGATGCAGTGGTCGAGATCGAGGGCAGGGCAGGACGGCGCGAGGTCGCCCTTGAAAGCTTCCATCAGCTGCCCGGCAATACGCCCGAGCGCGACAGCGTGCTCGGCCCTGGCGAGCTGATCGTTGCCGTGCGTTTGCCGCCCGCGGCGGCGAAGTTCGCGGCGCATGCCCGCTATCTGAAGGTTCGCGACCGCACGTCCTATGCGTTTGCAGTCGTGTCTGCGGCGGCGGCCCTTGAGGTTGACGGCGGCAGGATCGCCGAGGCCCGCCTGGCGCTCGGCGGCGTTGCCGCAAGGCCGTGGCGGGCGCGGGCGGCGGAAAAGGTGCTGGCCGGCACCCGTCCCGAAGCCGCAACCTTACGCCGCGCCGCCGAGGCCGCGCTCGCGCAAGCGAGGCCATCCGGCGAGAACGCCTTCAAGATCGAGCTCGCGCGGCGCATCGTGGCGCGGGCTCTTGCGCTTGCTGCGGCCGGAACGCCCGAGCGGGTGCCCGCGCTTCCGGCCTCCCCCTTCGCATCGGTTGCCGGAGCCGCCGTCCATGCCTGAGATCGTCCTCACCAACGTCCCCGCCCACGTCCGGCATGGTTCAAGCATCGGTCAGCCGCTCACCCGGCGCGATGGTGTTCTGAAGGTGACGGGACGCGCCCGCTACGCGGCCGACAATCACCCGCCCGGCATGCTCCATGCCGTCCTCGCGGTGAGCAGCATCGCCCGCGGCCGCGTCGCCTTCCTGGACATTGGGGCGGCCAGAGCTCACCCCGGCGTCGTCGAGGTGATGACGCCGGCCAACAAGCCGCCGCTCGCCCAGGATCCGGATGCCAAGACGAACCCGTTCATGTTCCGGCTCGATCTCCTGCAGAACGATCGCGTGCGCTACGCCAACCAGGCGATCGCGGTGGTGATCGCGCAGACACTCGAAGCAGCGACTCAAGGCGCCGCCCTCCTGTCGCCCCGCTACGAGATCGAGCCCGCGCGAGTCGGCCTCGACGCCAACGAGGCCTTCGTTCCTCCGGGCGTCGGCGTCGGAAGTCCGCCAAACGTGCTCTGCGGCGATGTCGAGGCGGGCCTTGCGGCCGCATCGAGCCGGATCGATGCGACCTATGAGACGCCGACGCAGTACCACAACGCCATGGAGCCGCACGCCATCGTCGCCGCATGGGACGGCGAGACGCTGTCGATCGACACGCCGAGCCAGGGATTGGCCATGGCGAAGGGCCGCATCGCGGCGCTCTTCGGCATTGCGCCGGAAGGTATCCACATCCGCAGTCCCTTCCTGGGCGGCGGTTTCGGCTCCAAGGGGTTCATGTCGGGGCCCCAGATCCTCGGGATCATGGCGGCGCGGCTGGTCGGCCGGCCGGTGAAGCTGGTGCTTCGCCGCGAGCAGATGTACGGGCCCGTCGGGCATCGCGCGCCGACGCGGCAGAGGCTGCGCATGGGAGCGGCGAGCGACGGCGCGCTGACGGCAATCGACCACCATACGAAGACGGCGTCGAGCACGTTCGACGACTTCTTCGAGCCCGCCTCCAACGCCTCCCATACGCTCTATGCGAGCCAAGCGATTGCGACCTCGCATGAGGCCGTCCGGCTCGACACCGGCACGCCGCTCTTCATGCGCGCGCCCGGCGAAGCTACGGGCTCGATCACGCTCGAGAGCGCCATCGACGAGATGGCGCAGGCCTGCGGGATGGATCCTCTGGCTTTCCGCCTCCGGAACTATGCCGAGATCGAGCCGATCTCCGGCAAGCCGTTCTCCTCGAAGGCGTTGCGCGACTGCTATTCACAGGGCGCCGAGCATTTCGGCTGGGCGGGCCGGCCGCTGGCGCCGCGGCAGATGTGCGATGCCGCCGGGATGCTCGTGGGCTGGGGACTGGGCACCGCGACGTTCCCGGCGCTGATGTTCCAGGCCGAGGCCCGCGCGGTGATCAAGGCCGACGGCACCGGGGTGATGGAGACTGGGTCGCAGGACATGGGCCAGGGCGCCTGGACCGTGTTTGCCCAGATCGCCGCCGACAGCCTTGGGCTCGACCTCGACAAGGTCGAGTTCCGGGCCGGCACATCCGATCTGCCGGATGCGGGAATTGCGGGCGGTTCGGCCCATACCGCGACGGCCGGCACAGCGATCCATGGCGCCGGCGCCGACGTCATCGCAAGGCTCGCCGACCTTGCGACCGCCGACCAACGCTCGCCGTTGTTCGGGGCCGGGAACGCCGGCGTATTGGCGCGCGGCGGCCGATTGTTTCGCCGCGACGATGAGGCCCGCAGCGAGAGCTATTCCGAGATTCTTCGCCGCGCGGACGTGTCGGAAATCGAGGGTCGCGGCAGGAGCGCGGCCGATCCGGCGGCCGTCTCGACCTATGCGATGCATGCGCATGGGGCCGTGTTCGCCGAGGTCAAGGTCGATCCCGATCTCGGCCAGATTCGCGTCACCCGCCTCGTCGGCGCCTTCGCGGCCGGGCGGGTCATCAATCCGCGGCTCGTGCGCAGCCAGTATTTCGGCGGCATGATCTGGGGGGTGTCCTTCGCCCTGCACGAATGTGCCGTCATCGACCCGCGCTCCGGCCGGCCGATGAATCCGAACCTCGCCGAATACCACGTGCCGGTGAACGCCGACGTGCCGTCGCTCGAGGCCATTCTCGTCGAGGAGAACGATCCTTACGTCAACGCTCTCGGCATCAAGGGGGTTGGCGAGATCGGGATCACCGGAACAGCAGGTGCGGTCGCCAACGCAGTCTGGCACGCAACAGGCGTCCGCGTTCGCCAGTTTCCGATCACGCTCGAT
>JAFAME010000389.1 GCA_019233695.1 Methylobacteriaceae bacterium | reverse complement strand
CCGGTCGCCAAAGTATCCAATGCTCAACTCCGCCATCGCCGATTCTCCCCGAATCAACCACAGCAGAAACAGAATCACATGCGATTCCAATCATGCAACCGCAATTCCTCCTTCAAAGATGTGTGCGCACGCTAGCCCGAAAGGGGGGAGGGAGCAGGCGGTGTGTTCCCCTCCCCCGCGCGGAGAGGGGCTGGGCGTGCCCGTGACCGAGCGCGGGGCAAAGCCGATCCTGCGCATCCGGGATCTGCACGTCGACTACGGCGAATCGCATGCCATCCAGGGGGTGAGCCTGTCGCTTGCCTCCGGAATCCTGGCGATCGTCGGCCGCAACGGCATGGGCAAGACCACGCTGTGCAACACGATCATGGGGCTTAAGCGGGCGCGTACCGGTTCCATCGCCATCGCTGGGCGAGAGGCGACGGCGTTGCTGCCGCACGAGATCTCCCGCCTCGGGGTCGGCTATGTCCCGCAGGGTCGGGGCGTATGGCCCAGCCTGACCGTCGACGAGCACCTGCGGCTGGTGGCGCGCGGCGGCCCTGACGCGGCCTGGACGGTCGAGCGCATCTACCAGACTTTCCCTCGCTTGGCGCAGCGGCGCCGCGCCGGCGGCGCGCTGCTTTCGGGGGGCGAGCAGCAGATGCTCGCCCTGTCGCGCGCGCTGCTTTCCAACCCGAAGCTTCTCGTCATGGACGAGCCGACGGAGGGCCTGGCGCCGACCATCGTCGAGCAGGTCGAGGGCATGCTCGATGAACTACGCCAGGACGAGGACATCTCAGTGCTGGTCATCGAGCAGAACATCGGGGTGGCGACGCGTATCGCCGAACAGATCGCCATCATGGTCAACGGCCGCATCAACCGGATCATGCCGGCGGCCGAGCTTGCCGCCGATCGCGAGCTTCAGCGGCGGCTGCTGGGCGTCGGCCGCCACGCCGAGGAGCCGAGTGAGGCGGCGGAGCCGCAACCGGTCGCCGCCGATCGGGAACTTATGGAGGTGGTAAGGGTCATGCGGCGCGGCGCAACCGCGACAGACTCTGCGGCATCCGGGAACGGCTCGGTCTACCGTACTATCGTTGACATGCCCAACCGATGGTCGGTGCCGGTTGCCGCGATCGTGGGCAATTCACGTGCCAGGCGCCCTGACCAGGACCAGGAGGGCAAGTTGAACGACATTCCTCCAATGCCCATGCCGGCGCAGGGGCACGGCACGCGTAGCGCCCTCGTCGTTGGCACCTACGATACCAAAGGTCGCGAACTGCGCTTCATCCGGGACTGTCTGCGCGACATGGGCGTGCGCACGCGTACGGTGGACCTGTCGACTTCCGGCAAGCCCTCGACGGCCGATGTTGCGCCGATGGAAGTGGCAAGCGCCCACCCGGGCGGCGCCAGCGCCGTCTTCAGCGGCGACCGTGGCCGGTCGGTCGAGGCCATGGCGCGCGCCTTCGAACACTGGATCGCTCGGCAACTCGACGTCGGCGGCATCATCGCCGCAGGCGGCTCAGGCGGCACGGCACTCGCAACGCCAGGCATGCGCCGCCTGCCCGTCGGCATTCCCAAGGTCATGATCTCGACGGTCGCCTCGGGCGACGTGAGCCGCTACGTCGGGCCTTCCGACCTCCTGATGATGCATTCGGTCGCGGACGTGCAGGGACTGAACTCGATCACCGAGCGCGTCCTGCGCAACGGCGCCGGCGCCTTAGCCGGCATGATGGCGCAGGCGCGCAGCCCGGCTTCGCGCACGGCCGAGCGTCGGCTCGTCAAGCCCGCCCTTGGCGTCACGATGTTCGGCGTGACGACGCCGTGCGTCCAGGCGCTGACCGCCGAGCTCGGCGCCGACTACGACTGCCTCGTCTTCCACGCCACCGGCACGGGCGGGCGGGCCATGGAGAATCTCGCCGATTCCGGGCTCCTCGCCGGCGCCCTCGACGTCACGACGACGGAAGTTGCCGATATGGTTGTCGGTGGAGTGTTTCCGGCGACCGAGGACCGCTTCGGGGCCTTCATCCGCCGCCCCCTGCCCTATGTCGGCTCGGTCGGGGCGCTTGACATGGTCAACTTCGGTCCGCGCGATACGGTCCCCGAAAAATTCCGCCGGCGTAATCTCGTCCAGCACAACCCGCAAGTCACCCTGATGCGCACGACCCGCGACGAAAATGTCGCCTTCGGCACCTTCATCGGCGAGCGGCTCAACCGCATGCAGGGCCCGGTGCGCTTCCTGATGCCGGAGAACGGGGTCTCGAGCCTCGATGCGCCCGGAAAACCGTTTCACGATCCGGAAGCCGACAACGCGCTGTTCGAGACGATCGAGAAGACGGTCGTGAAGTCCGGCGGGCGCCGGGTCGAGCGGGTGACGGGCAACATCAACGACGCCAGTTTCGTCGCCGCTCTCCTGCGGGCGTTCCGCGAAATCGCCCCGCGGGTGCACGAGAGCGCTTGAGTGGCGGCCAATATTGCGAAAACATGAGGTCGGGGCTCGCCGCCGACCATGGCGGCGCTTGGTGACCCGCACGTCGGGGAGGGCACGGTGACAACTCAGATCCTTGGCGATGTCATCTTGTGGCTGATCGCGCTCGCGATCGTTGTGGTGATCGCGGTCTACCTCCTGCGCTGGCTCTATCGCCGCTCGACCAAGGATACCGCCTTCGTACGCACGGGCTTTCTCGGCGAGAAGGTAGTCATCAACGGCGGCGCCCTGGTGATCCCTGTGCTCCACGAGGTGACGCCGGTCAACATGAACGTCACGCGCATCGAGGTGCGGCGCGGCGAGCGGACTGCGCTCAGCACCAAGAACCGCATGCGCATCGACCTCGTCGCCGAATTCTTCGTGCGCGTTCAGCCATCGTCGGAATCGGTCGCCTTCGCCGCGCAGACGCTCGGCGCTCGCGCCCTGCAGCCCGACGGCATCAGGGATTTGCTCGAAGGCAAGTTCGCCTCGGCCTTGCGGGCGATCGCCGCGGAAATGACGCTTGAAGAGATCCACGAACGCCGCCAGGAATTCATGACGCGGGTGAAGTCGACGGCGGCGGAAGCCCTCGCGCTCAACGGGCTTGAGCTCGAAAGCGTCGCGCTCGTCGAGCTCGATCAGACGAGCCTCGAATTCTTCGATCCCTCCAACGCGTTCGATGCCGAGGGCCTGACGCAGCTCACCGAGGCGATCGAGCTGCGGCGCAAGATGCGCAACCAGATCGAGCAGCAGACGATGATCGCCATCCGCGATCAGAACCTCGACGCCGAGCGGCGGGTACTCGAGATCGAGCGCGAGAGCGAATATGCGCGGCTCGAACAGGAGCGTGAGATCGAGGTCCGCCGCGCGGGGCAGCGGGCCGAGCTCGCCCGCGAGCGCGCCCAACGCGACCAGGAGGCGCAGGAGGCCCAGATTTCGGCGAGCGAGAGTGTCGAGAGATCGCGCATCGTCCAGGAGCGGGTTCTGGCCGAGAACCGCATCGCCAACGAAGAGGAGGTCCGCAAGCGCGAGATCGCCCGTCGCCGGGCGCTCGAAGCCTTGGAGCTCAAGACGCGCGAAGAGACCGAGCGCGAACAGATCGCGCTCGAACTGCAGATCGAGAAGGAGCGCATCAACCGGCTGCGCGAACAGGAAGAGCTCGAAGTGACCCGCCGCAGCGCCGTCGAGCTTGCCGAGCGCGAGCGCCAGATCGCGCTTGCCAGGAAGGCGCTCGAAGTGATGACGGCCGAGACGGCGGCGCGCCGTGTCGAGGTCGCCACGAAGGCTGAGGTCGAATTCGAGCGCTTCGCCAACGAGCGCAAGCTCGATGATGCGCGCATCGCCCGCGAACGGGCCTTGCAGGCGCTGGAGATTTCAAAGCGGCAGGCATTCGAGGAGGCCGAGATCGCCTCGGCCGAGGAGGTCGAGCGGGCAAGGATCACCACCGAACGGGGGCTCGATGAGGCCCGCATCGTCCGCGACCGCGAGCTGCGCCGCCTCGGCGTCGAGCGCGACAAGGCGATCGAAATGGCCGAGCTCGAAAAGGCAATCGAGATCGCCGAAAAATCCCGCGAGCGGTCGGATGCCACGGCCGCTGCGGAGGTGGCGCGCGCCAGGGCGATCCTCGCCGAGGAACAGGCCTTTTCGACGCGCGAGCGTGAGATTGCCGAGCGGCGCAAGACCATCGACCTGATCGCCGCTGCCCGCGACGCCGACCGCGAGACCTTGCGGCTGACCGCCAAGGCCGCAGCCGAGATGCAGGCGGCCGAGGGCTTTGCCGAGGCGCAACGCATTGCCGCCAAGGGCGAGGCGGACGCGGAACGGACACGCGCTGAGGCCGCCGCCGAGCGCTACAAGGTCGAGGCCGACGGCAATCGCCAGATCAACGAGGCCGAGAACGTGCTCTCGGACGGTGCCCGCGCCTCGCGCACCCGCCAGCGGATCCTCGAAAGGCTCGAGGGCATCGTGCGCGAAAGCGTGCGGCCGATGGAGAAGATCGAGGCCATAAAGATCCTGCACGTCGACGGGCTCGGCGGCAGCAACGGCGAAGCGCGCAAGAACGTCACCGACGAGGTCATCGATTCGGCGCTGCGCTATCGCGTCCAGGCGCCGATGATCGACAGCCTGATGAAGGAGGTCGGCATCGAAGGCGGCAGTATCGGTCGCATGACGGACGTGCTGCGCGACGCCAAGGACATCGACCAGTTGACGCGCGGCCGGGACAAGTCGAAGACGGCGGAGCCCACATCAAAACGCCAGGGCGAACGCGACGACGATGACCGCGATCGCGGGTAGATCGGGAGGAGATATTGCCGAAAATCTACATATCGAATGTCATTCCGGCCCCGACGGGGCAGGTCTGGGGGGTGATCCGCGATTTCAATGGGCTCGCCAACTGGACGCCGTTCGTCGCCGAGAGCCGGATCGAACTCGGCGCGCCCGCCGATCAGGTCGGCTGCATCCGCAATTTCACATTGAAGGACGGCGGTCGCATCCGCGAGCGGCTGCTCGCATTGTCGGACTATGAATTCTCGATGACCTATTCGATCCTGGAAAGCCCGATGGGTGTCGAGAACTATATGGCAACGCTGCAACTCACGCCCATCACCGAGGGGGATCGAAGCTTCGCCGAATGGTCTGCCGAATTCGACTGCGCGCCGGGCCGCGAGAAGGAACTCGTCAACTTCATCGGGCAGAACGTCTTCGCGACGGGTCTTCGAGCGCTCGCCCAACGCTTCTCGGCGTGAGGCTGCGCCGGACGCTCGATCGTGCGCGTCCGCAGGAGCACCGTAATCGACGCACCGGTCGACGCGGTGTGGGCGCTCCTGCGCGACTTCAACGGCCACGGCGATTGGCATCCTGCCGTCGCAGCAAGCCTCATCGAAGATGGCCCGACTGCCGATCGGATCGGGGCAGTGCGCGCCTTCCGACTTGCCGACGGCTCGCAACTGCGCGAGCAGCTGATCGCTCTCTCCGATAGAGACCGGAGCCTGACCTATTGCCTGTTGGACTCGCCGATCCCGCTGATGGGCTACGTCGCGAGCATCCGGCTGAAACCGGTCACTGAAGGAGACCGGACGTTCTGGACCTGGGAGTCGCAGTTTTCTCCTCCGGCCGGCCGCGAGGAGGAGCTGGCGAGGCTCGTCGCGCTCGACATCTATGAGGCGGGATTTTCCGCCGTCCGGCGCCTGCTGACAAAGCCGCGGCCAACGGTTCGCGCCGCCGCGCCACCGCCCTCCCCACCTCCTGCCGTCCGGCCACCGCCTGCCGCGACCGGGGCGACGCTGATCAGCGAAGCCATCGTCGTCGAACGCCACGGCGGGCCTGAGGAACTGCGGCCGCGGCGCGTCGCCGTCCCGCCCCCCGGCGACAATCAGGTGCGACTGCAGCAGACCGCGATCGGCGTCAATTTCATCGATGTCTATTGCCGGACCGGGTTCTTCGATCTGCTGCAGCTTCCGGGAACCCCGGGGATGGAGGCTGCCGGCGTCGTTCTTGACGTCGGGCCGGGTGTGACCCGGCTGCGGCCTGGAGATCGCGTCGCCTACGCCTGCCCGCCGGTCGGCGCCTATGCCGACCTGCGCACGATGGATGCGACGCTCCTCGTTCCGCTGCCGGCCGACATCGACGACGAGATGGCGGCGGCCGTGCTTCTCAAGGGCCTTTCGGCACATTTCCTTCTCCACCGCGTGCATGCGGTGCAGCGAGGCGAGACGGTCCTCATCCATGCCGCTGCCGGCGGCGTCGGCCTTCTCCTGTGCCAATGGGCAGGCGCGCTTGGAGCGATCGTCATCGGCACCGTGTCGAGCGAGGAGAAGGCGGAGGCCGCGCGCCGCGGCGGCTGCCGCCATCCGATTGTCACCTCGCAAGAGAACTTCGTGCCTGGCGTTCTCGACATCACCGGCGGCCGGGGCGCCGACGTGATCTACGACGCCGTCGGCCGCGATACGCTCGACAGGTCTCTTCAGGCGCTTGCGGTTCGCGGCCATCTCGTCAGCTTCGGCCAGGCCTCGGGACCGATCGGCGCCTGGGACCTCGACAGGTTCACGGCCAAATCCACGACCCTCTCTCGGCCCAACTATGCCCATTATACGAGCTCGCCAGACGAGGTGCGGGACATGGCGGCGCACCTCTTCGAAGCGATCCGGCAAGGCCTGCTGCGCGTCACCATCGGCCAGCGCTTTGCCTTGTCAGAGGCAGCCCTTGCTCATCAGCGGCTCGAAGCCCGCGCGACCATCGGCTCGACCATCCTCATCCCCGGCTGGCGCTCGTAGAGAATGCAGGTGATGCGGCGGCCAACACGGTATAGCCTTTCGTATGCATGCGATCGCGGGGCGCGCAAAACTGGGCGCGCAGCAAGTTGGGGATGTGCCATGACGAGGAAGAACGACAATCGATCAGGCGGGGGAACCACAGCACTGTCGCGCCGCACCTTCCTGCACGGCTCGGCGACCGCCGCGGTTCTGACCGGGGCGGGGACTTTTGCCTGGCCGCAATCGGCCCAAGCGGCCGGCGGTCTCGTCGCGCTCGTTCACACGCAGGCCGCCGGAGACAATGGCCCGATCGACAGCATGATCGCGGCTCTCAAGAAGCTTTCCGGCCAGAAGGACTTTCCGATCCGCACCATCTATGCGCAGGACTCGGCGACCTACGAATCGATTTTCCGCAGTCTGGGCGATGCGGGCGCGGCGGTGATCGCCAGCACTTTTCTGGAAGTCGCCGAGCCGTTCAAGGCGCTGGCCCCCTCCTATCCGAACACCAAGTGGATTCAGATCTATGCCGACCCGATGAACCCCCCGATCCCGAATATGGTCACCGTGTCCTACGACTACCATCTCGGCTGCTATCTCTCGGGCATGTTCGCCGCAAAGGTCTCGAAGACCGGCAAGATCGGCTACATCGGCGGCGTCAGCATCCCCGGCCTCAATGCCGACCTCAACGCCATCAAGGCGGCGGTTGCGGCGACCAATCCGAGCGGGTCGGTGACTGGCGCGTTCGCGGGCTCCTTCCAGGACCCTGCCAAGGGGCATGAGATCGCCAATCAGATGTACCAGTCGGGCGTCGACTATATCCAGACCGACTCCGCCGCAACCGACACCGGCATCATTCAGGCAGCCAACGAGGGCGACGGCCGCATGGTGAGCGCCATTTCGCCCGCCCAGTACAAGCTCGGCCCCAAGACCGTTGCAGCTCTCGTCGAGCTCGACTTCGGCCAGTCTCTCTACAATGAGGTGAGCAAGGCGCTCGGCCCGGATTGGAAGGGTGGCACGCATGTGCCCACCGGTTTGGGCACCGGCGTCATCGACTTCGTCCTGTCGCCGGTCTTTGCGGAAAAAGGGCCGCAGGACCTTGTCGCCAAGGCCAAGCAGGTCTGGCCGGAGATCGAGAAGGCGAAGGCCGACATCATCGCCGGCAAGCTCAAGGTGCCATTCAGCACCACCTTGTGACGCGCGAAGCGCCGCGTTCCGCGCCCGTCCGTGACGAGTCCTGAGCTAAACTTTGCCCTCGAATGCCGCGACGTCAGCGTCAACTACGGTGACGTCACGGCCCTTGCCGGCGTCAGCGTCGCCTTTGCGCCCCGCCTGATCCATGCGGTCGTCGGCCAGAACGGCGCAGGCAAGACGACGTTTGCGCGCGTTGCGGCGGGCATTGTCCGGCCGGATGCTGGCGCCATCGAGATCGACGGGCGCAGCGTGCCGACCGGCAGCGTGCATCAGGCGCGCGCCGCAGGCGTCGAACTGGTGCACCAGAGCTTCGCATTGCCGCCTTCGTTCACTGTTGCCGAGGCGATGGAATACGGCAGCGATCGACCAGGGCGCATCTTCACCCGCAGGGGACTGGAAGCCCGATGGGCGCGGCATTTGCAAGGCCTCAGCGTGCGCGTGCGCTTGGGTGATCGCATCCGTGATCTGCCGGTCGAGGTGCAGCAGGGGGTCGAGATCGCCCGCGCGCTCGTCACCGAGGCCAAGGTGCTGATCCTCGACGAGCCGACGGCGGTGCTCGCTCCGGCAGGCATCGAGACGCTGTTCGAGCGCTTGCGGCGCCTGCGCGAGAACGGCGTGACGATCATCCTGATCCTCCACAAGATCCGTGAGGTTCTGGCGGTCGCCGACACGGTCACGGTGCTGCGCGGCGGGCGGCTTGTCGAGGGCCCCCTCCCGGCGAGCCGAACCGACGGACGGCGGCTGGCCGCCTCGATCATCGGGTCCGGCGGTGGGGAAGTGGCGGAGCTTTCGGGTGGCGATCGGGCAGCGCTCGTCGGCGCCGCCGACCAACCCGCGACTGCGGCCCCGCAGAGGATGGAGCCTGCTGCGCCTGTCCTCGAGCTGGCTGATGTTTCCACCCGAGCCGACGCCGAGGGGCCGGCGCTCGACCATGTCGCTCTTACCGTGGGGCGCGGCGAGATCGTCGGTATTGCGGGCGTCGAAGGCAACGGCCAGAGAACTCTCGTGCGGGCGCTCGCGGATCTCACTGCCCTGACGTCCGGCCGGATCGCCCTCGCCGGCACCGACGTCACGCGAACCCCGCTGAGCGAGCGTCGCGCCGGCGGCCTGCGGATTATCCCTTTCGAGCGCAACAGCGAGGGCCTCAGCCTGTCGAGCGCGCTCTGGGAAAACTGGTCGGTGCCTCGCCTCCTGGCGGCCGGCGCGCTCAGCCTGATCGATCCGGCCGCGCTGCGGAAAGGCTGCCGCGGCACGCTCGAACAATGGGATGTTCGCTTCTCCTCGACGGCCCAGTACGCCCGCTCGCTGTCGGGCGGCAACGCGCAGAAGCTGATCCTCGCGCGGGAGGTCGACGCCGAGGCCTCTCTCATCATCGCGGCCCAGCCCACCCGTGGGCTCGATGTCGGCGCTACCGCCTTCGTGTGGCGCTCATTGCGAGAGGCCCGCGCCCGCGGCTGCGGCGTCCTCCTCATCTCCTCCGATCTCGATGAGCTCTTCGACATCAGCGACCGCATCCTGGTCATGCTCTCGGGCCGGATCGCGGGAACCTTCCGGCCGCCCTACCACCTTGCTGAGATCGGTGCGGCGATGACGGGCGCCGGCCGATGAAGGCGCGGCTCGTTGCGGTCGCCCGCGCCCTCGCCTTCGTGCTCCTGGCGCTCGCGCTCTGCGGCGTCATCTTCGAGTTTGCCGGCTATTCGGCGCCGCTGATGTTCCGCAGCGTGGCCGAGGGCGCGTTTCTTTCGCCCGATGCGTGGCAGCACAGCCTGCGCTGGGCCATGCCGCTGTGCATCACGGCTGCCGGCGTCGTCGTCTCGTTCCGGTGCGGCTATTTCAATGTCGGCGCCCAAGGCCAATTCTACCTCGGCGCCATCGGCACGACATTCATCGTCGACCGCCTGAACGGGGCGCCTTCGACAATCGTCGTGCC
>JAFAME010000320.1 GCA_019233695.1 Methylobacteriaceae bacterium | reverse complement strand
GATACTGGCCGGAGGCGGCGGCCGTCGCCGCCGGGGCCGGGGCAGCGGCTGGCGGCGCAGCCGGCGCGGGCGCGGGCGCCGGGGCTGCGTTGGCGGCCGGCGGCACCTTCTCGGTGCCGAGCTTGCAGGCGGTCATGAAGTCCGCCTTCTTCTGCCCGGAGGCCTGAATGGCCGCCTTGTTGGCCGTGTATTCGGTGTTGCACTCCTTGGAAGTCTTGGCGGTCGCCGGGCTGGCCAAGGCCGTGAGCGCGCTGATCGCAACGCCCGCCGTGATGTAAGCGACTGATTTGCGCATGTTGAGCCCTCCCTGTTGCCGCACCGGTGCGGTACTTTGAAGGCTAGAGGCAGGGCGCGGGAAAGCAATAGGCGCCGCGATGGGCGGGGGGAGCCAACACGGCGCGAGGAAGAGCGCCCATCCCGCGAGGGCGGAGACCCAGGAGGGCGAAGGCTGAGACCTTCGCTTTTGGGTCACCCCTTCGCGGGAACGAGCGGTGTCGGGAGCAGTGCCAGATCTCGGCTCAGTATGATCCGAACTGCAAAGCGCTCATCTAGTCCCTCAAGGGCATCGCGATCGGACGCATCGGCGAGCCGGTCGCGCCGCGCAGCTTGATGCAGGCCCCCAAGAAAGCGTACTCGTAGACCTTCTCCTCAGCCAGCTCCTCAAGATTGACGATCTCCATCATCGGAATGCCTGCCTCCGCAAGCAGATAGGTATGGACCACTTGCCAGTTTTGCGGGTCGGCGGAGGGCGACTGCTCGACACAATGGTTGTCGGCCCCGATGATGATCGCCCCGCCCTTTGCCAGGAACTCAGCGCCCGCTCGCGTCAGCCCCGGCGGATTGGTCATATAGGCAGCGGGGTCGGGCCAGGCCCGCATGCGCCCGGTTCGCACCATGACCACGTCGCCGCAGCGCAATTCCGTCTTTTGGTGCCTCAGACAGCCTTCGAGATCCTCCGGGCCGATGCCGTGACTTGGCGGCATCATGTCGAGGCCATGCAGACCGGCAACGTCGAGCAGAATTCCTCTGGCGATGACCGGCGGATGCTTGTCCGCGCCATTCACCGTCCAATGCCGGCTGCCGAGGTGATCTTCCGAAGTAAAATTGTTGAAGACCTTGCCGTGATATCCGAAATGATTGAGTGAATCGACGTGTGTTCCACAGTGGGTGTACATCGAGATGGCATCGCCCGAGTAGGAAACCAGCTTGTTGTGATCGAATCCGACCTTCATCACATCGGCGAGTTCCTCTCCGCGTGGCGTATGCGTCATCCATATCTGAAAGGCGGGATCGTTGGCCGCGATCCAGCCCGGCATGCCGATGAAGTGATCGACCGCAAGGTCGAACACCTTTCCGGCATCCGCCCTGCTCAGGATGGCTTGGCGCGTCGAGGCGTCGATCAGGTTGAGCATGCCGATCTGGTCGTCCTTGCCGAACGGACTTGCTGATACCTGCCGAAGCTTGGCGCCATAAGCGGCGATCCTTTGCTTGGTAGCCTCGTCGACGAGATATGCCGTGCACATGATGCCTGCTCCCTTTCTTCCATCGGAAGGCTGAGAGCGCATTGCGGCTGCAAGAAGCCCGCGTCCGGTAAAGCAGCGTACCGGATTGATCCCAGCCATGCTGCTCACGGGAGGCAAGCCGGCCGGATCGATCTCGACTATGCTGATCGAGCTGGGGCAATGATCGCTGTCCAGCGGATCAGAATGGGAGATCGATCATGAGGAAGATTACGCTATCGCTTGCCGCGCTCGGAGCCATTCTCACTCTTTCCCTGTCGGGAACTTCCGTGCACGCACAGCTTTTGCAGTCGTGGGTTGCAAGCTTCGGCAGCAACTCCAACCCCTGCACCCGCGCTCAGCCCTGTCAGACCTTCACTTTCGCGCTTACGAAGACCGCTGCCGGCGGCGAGATCAAATGCGTCGATCAGGGCGAATACGGCGGCGGCGGCGCGACCATCATCAACATGTCGATCACGATCGACTGCGAGGACGTCGAGGGGGCGGTTTTGATCGATTCGTTCTCGACCGGGTTTGATATTGCTGCGGGCCCCTCCGACACCGTGACGCTGCGCGGGCTCGATATCGTTGGCAGCCGCATCGGCGAAACCGGGATTTTCTTCGAGACCGGCGGCGCCTTGCACGTCGAGAAATGCGTCATCCACGATTTCGTGCAGTTCGAAAACTTCGGCGAAGGATGGGGCATCCACATCGCTCAGACCGCTCAGGCATCGGCGGAAATCTATGTGTCCGACACCACCATCATCAACAACGGTAGCAACGGAAACGGCGGCGGCATCCTCATCGAGCCATCGAGCCAAGCCGGCGGCGTCAGGAAAGTCGTGCTCAACCGCGTCGAGGTCCGCAACAACCTCTTCGGCATCAAGGCGGTCGGCGGCAGTGCCATCGGCGTGATCAACATGACAGTGCGCGACAGCGTCTCGACGGGCAACGCCATCAATGGCATCGTCGGAACGGGCTCGGCGAACGGCGCCGCCATCGTGATGATGATCGACCACAGCGCCGCGTCTCACAACATCGCCGGTTTCGGCGTCATCGCCGATGGGCCCAAGACGACGATCCGGCTCGTCGGCTCATCGATCGCCGGCAATCCGAACGGCGTCGGGGTGAGCAACGGCGGCGTGCTGCAGTCCTTTGGAACCAACGCGATCATGGGCAATTCGAACGACGGCATCGCATCGCTGACGCTGGTCGGACTGCACTGATCTTGTGCATGTGAGGAAGAGCGTCTATGACATTGTCGTGACGCACGCTCCGTGCTAGTGCGCGATCCACATGCCACAGTGTGGAAACTGCACATGGCCGGGCAGGTGACCAGTGCGCAGATACGGGCGGCGCGCGGGCTGCTGAACTGGAGCGTGCGGGATCTGTCCGAGCGCTCCGGTATCCACCGCAACACCATCACCAATTTCGAGACCGGCAATTCCGGCGGCGATGTGCGCACGATGGGCCGGCTCGTCGCAGCGCTCGAGGCCGGGGGCGTGATTTTCCTCCCGGAGAACGGCGAGGGTCCCGGCGTCAGGCTGAGCAAGGGCTGATCGCCCGGGCGCGATGCCCGTTCGGGGTCATCCCGGAAGCCGCTCTTGCGGCAGTCCGGGATCTGGTGAAGCACTCGTGCGCTGCACCGGATCCCGGCTCTTCGCTTCGCTCCGGCCGGGATGACTCGAAGGTGCTCCGGCTCGTTCCCCTTCCCAACAGGCCAAATATCTGTATTTTTTCCAGCGGGATTTTCGAGCCGCATGGGTCGGCGCGGACCGGGAGCCGAGTGTCCCGCACCTCGAATTGCGAGGTTCGCCGCCGACGACTGGGCGGACCATTTCGATGAGCTGGTTCCCCGGAACCCAAGAATCGATCGAAGGGAGGGAAAGTGGCCAATACCTACCCGAAGCTCCACAATGCGATGTGGCCGGGACTGGTCGGCAAGGGACCCGATTCCGAGCCCCCCATCGATCTCGACACGATGCTCGACCTCACCGCGAAGGCGGAAGTGGACGGCGTCAGGTTCGACGGCGTCGATCTCTTTCTTGCCGATCCGCATACCAGCATCGATGCAACCGACGATGACGTCGCCAGGCTGGCCGACAAGATCGCGGCAAAGAGGCTGGCGGTCGGCTCGGTCGTGGCGCCGGTCTGGCCGCCGGTCGGCGGCGGCTCGGCGATGGGAAGCGCTGCTGAGCGCGAGCAGTTCGTCACCATGGTGCGCAAGGCCTGCCGCATCGCCCGAAAGCTGCGCGATCTCGGCATCCGTCCGTCGGGCGTCGTGCGGATCGACTCGGCAACGGGAGTGCACGACTGGTCGGCCGATCCCGAAGGCAACACCGAGCTGATCGCGCAGACCTTTCGCGAGGCCTGCGACGTCGCCGAGGGTTATGGCGAGAAGCTCGCGGCCGAGGGCGAGATCTGCTGGGGCGCCATGCACAGCTGGAAGTGGATGGTACGGCTGTTGGAGGCGGTCGAGCGGCCACAGACCATCGGCTTCCAGGCCGACATGGCGCATACGCTCCTCTACACGCTCGGCTACAACGAGCCTGAGCACCGCATCCTGCCGAAAGACTTCAAGTGGGAGAATCGGGAGGCCCTCAACGACGCGCTCGCGGCGCTGACCCACGCGCTGCGGCCGTGGACGATCGACTTTCACGTGGCGCAGAACGATGCCACCGTCAAAGGCATGGGCTCGCACGACAAGACGGGTCGCCACTGCCAGGTGAACGATCCGAACGGCAAGCTCGATGTCGTCCACGATGCAGGCTACTGGCTGCGGGACGATCGCGGCCAGCTGACCAAGGCGTTCCGACACATCTGCTGGGACGGCTGCATGTTCCCGAACGAGGTGATGCTGCAGCAGCAGACCTGGAACGACGTCCTCGGCACGATGATCAAGGTGCGCGACGCGCACGGCTGGAACTGAACGACAGCGGGCTGCGCCTCATGAGCACGAAGAAGCCACTCAACGTCGCCGTGGTGGGATGCGGCTTCATGGGCCGCACCCACTCGAACGCCTTCGGCAAGGTCGGCAATTTCTTCAACCTAGAGCACCGCCCGGTGATGAAGGCCGTGTGCGCCCGAAGCGATGCCAGCGTGAAGGCCTTTGCCGAGCAATGGGGATACGAATCCGTCGAGACGGACTGGCGCAGGCTCGTCGCCCGCAAGGACATCGATCTCATCGACATCGCAACGCCGAACGACACGCATGCCGAGATCGCCATAGCCGCCGCGCAGGCCGGCAAGATGGTGATGTGCGAAAAGCCGCTTGGGCGAAACGCGGGCGAGTCCGTGCGCATGGTCGCCGCCGTCGAGACGGCGAAAGTGCCGAACATGGTCTGGTACAATTATCGCCGGGTGCCGGCCGTCACGCTTGCCAAGCAGATCCTCGATGAAGGCAAGCTCGGCAAGATCTTCCACTACCGGGCGAAATTCCTGCAGGACTGGACGATCTCGAAGGATCTTCCCCAGGGCGGCACCGGCCTTTGGCGGCTCGACGTCAATGTCGCGGGAAGCGGCGTCACCGGCGATCTTCTCGCCCATTGCATCGACACGGCCCTGTGGCTCAACGGCGGCATCGACAAGGTCACGGCGATGACCGAGACCTTCGTCAAGGAGCGCATGCACAACCTTACCGGCAAGGTTGAAAAGGTCGGCATCGACGATGCAAGCGCGTTCCTGGCGCGCTTCGCCAATGGTTCGCTGGCGACGTTCGAGGCAACACGCTACGCGCGCGGGCACAAGGCGCTCTATACGCTCGAAATCAACGGCGAGCATGCCTCGATCTTCTGGGATCTGCACGACCTGCATCGTCTGCAGTATTTCGATCACAAGGACGAAGGCCGCGTGCGGGGCTGGCGTTCGCTCCACATCACCGACGGGGACCATCCCTACATGAAACACTGGTGGGTGCCGGGCCTGCAGATCGGCTACGAGCACACTTTCATCCACCAGGTGGCGGACTTTCTCCAAGCCATCGAGAAGGGTGTGCCTGCCGCGCCGACCTTCCGTGACGCGCTCGCCACCGACTACGTCACCGACGCGGTGCTGCAATCGGCCCGTTCGGGCCAATGGCAGACGGTCCAAAGGGCATCGTGACCCGCCGCCCGGTCTCTGATCAGGCTGCCCTTTCCGCCGATTGGACCGCGGCGGCCTGGGTTCGAGCGCGGCGCGAAAAAATATCGATCAGCACGGGCAATACGATCAAGATAAGCAAGGGCGCAAGGAGGTTGCCTCCGACGACGACGATCGCGAGCGGCCTTTGCACCTGCGCGCCCACGCCATAGGAAAGCGCGGCCGGAAGAAGGCCTACACAGGCGGCAATGCAGGTCATCATGACGGGACGCAACCGTGCCTGGCACGCGCTGATGATTGCGCCCGTCCTGTTGAACCCCGCCTCGGCGAGGCGATTGAAGTACGACAGGATGATGATCCCCTCCATGACGGCGATCCCAAAAAGACCGACGAAACCGATCGCGGCCGAGACGCTGAACGGCATGTTGGTGACGACGAGCGCGAAGATGCCGCCGACCAAAGCCATCGGCATGGCGCTCGCCGCAAGCAGCGCATCGATCAACGAGCGGAAGTTGGCCAGGAGCAGGAGCAAGATGACGCCGATGCTCAAAGGCACGATGAATCCGAGACGTTCGAGCGCAGCGGTCAAATCGCGAAACTGGCCGACCCACTCCAGTCGGTATCCGGCCGGGAGCGGCACGCTGGCGGCAACTCTCTCCTGAGCCTCCCGGACTGCGCCTCCAAGGTCGCGCTTTCTGACGCCGAACCTGATCGGGACGTAGCGCTCCTGCTGCTCGCGATAGATCATCGAGGGACCGGAAACCAGGCTTACCCGCGCGACCTCGCGCAACGGGATCCGGATGACGCCGCTGCCGCCGGGATTGGCCGCCATGATCGACAGATTTCGGATGGCGTCGACGTTGCCGCGATACTCTGGTTTCAGGCGGACCACGATCGGGAAGTTGCGGTCGCTGCCCGGTTCGTAAAGGCTGCCGGCGGTCTGGCCCCCGATGCCCGCCTGGATCGCCGCATTGATATCGCCCGGCGCAAGGCCGAAGCGGGCGGCGCGCTCTCGGTCGATGTCGATGTTCAAGGTGAGTTGTCCGAGCGCATCGTAGATAGCAAGGTCGGCGATGCCACGCACGGTCCACATCGCCTCTCTGATCTTGGTCGCAATCGATTCCAGGACCGTCAGGTCGCCGCCGAAGATCTTGACTGAGTTTTCGCCTTTGACCCCCGAGGCGGCCTCCTCGACGTTGTCTTCTATGTATTGCGAAAAATTGAATGAGACACCGGGAAAGGACACTCTCAATTCGTCATTTATGCGATCGGTCAGGTCATCTTTGTAGATGCGGGGTGGCCATTCGCTGAGCGGTTTCAAGGGCACAAAGAATTCGGCGTTGAAGAAGCCGGTGGCATCCGTGCCGTCCTGTGGTCGCCCGTGCTGCGAGACGACGGTTTCAACTTCGGGAAAAGTCCCGATGACCTTGCGCATGCGGTTGACGTAGGTGTTGGCCTCCTCGAGCGAAATCGATTGCGGCATCGTGGCGCGAATCCACAAGTTCCGCTCTTCGAGATGCGGCAGGAACTCAAGCCCGAGCGTCCACGCGGCGAACGCTGCGACCGCAGCAAGCCACGTGACGCAGCCAAGCGTCACCACTCGGTTGGCAAGCGCGAATTCCAGCGCGGGCCCGTAGTATCGCCGAAGAGTACGAACGATAAGGGTCTCCGTCTGCGGGATGCGTTCGGGCAGCAACAGGGCGCCGAGCGCTGGCGAGACCGTGAACGTGGCAATCAACGCACCGACGATCGCATAGGCGTAGGTCTTGGCCATGGGTCCGAAGATGTGTCCCTCGATCCCCGACAAGGTGAACAGCGGCACAAAAGCGGCGATGATGATCAAGGCCGAAAAGAGGACGGCGCGATCGACTTCGCCGATCGCATTGGCGATAGCGGCGATCTTGCCGGCCAATCCTTCCGGCGCCGCCATATCCCGGAAAGGGTCGCCTGTCGGACGGGCTGCCGCGGCTTCGGAAAGGCGTCGGAACACATTCTCGACAAGAATGACGGTGGCATCAACGATAAGTCCGAAGTCGATCGCGCCGACGGAAAGAAGATTCGCCGACTCGCCGGTCAGGGTCAGAAGAATGATCGCGAAAAACAGTGCAAAGGGGATCGTCGCGGCAACGACGATAGCGGTGCGCAGGCTGCCGAGAAACAGCAACTGGACCACGAAGATGAGAATGATGCCGAAGCTGAGGTTGGTAAGAACTTTCTCCGTCGTCAGGCCGATCAGCTCCGAGCGGTCGTAGATGCGTTCGAGCCGAACACCCTCCGGCAGAATTCCCGAGGCGTTGATCTTATCCATCTCGGCTTCGACACGGCGGATGGTCGGCGTCGTCTGTTCGCCGCGGCGCATCAGCACGATGCCTTGGACGATATCGTCATCGTCGTCCTGGCCCGCGATGCCAAGGCGGGGCTGGTAGCCTGCCTCGACCTCGGCAATGTCGCGCACCCTGATGGGGGCGCCGCCGCTGACGGGAAGGATGGTGTCGCGGATCGCCTCGAGCGATTGGATGAGGCCGATGCCGCGTACGACCGCAGCATGCGGTCCGATGTTGAGCGTCTGGCCACCGACATTGACGTTGTTGGCGTTGATCGCCTGGACGACCTGCTGCAACGTGAGGCCGGCGTCGTCGAGCCGCTTCAGGTCGACGACGACATCGTATGTCTTGCTCTTCCCGCCCCAGCCATTGACATCGATCACGCCGGGCACGGCTTTGAAGCGACGTTCGAGCTGCCAATCCTCGATCGTTCTCAGATCGGTCGTTGAATAGCTGGGCGGGCCGACGACACGGTAGCGAAAGATTTCGCCGACGGGGCTCCACGGCGAAATCTGCGGCTTCACGCCCGCCGGCAGCGAGGATAGCAGCGCAAGCTGATTGATGACGGCCTGTTCAGCCTCGCCGTAGCTGACCTCGTAGGTGAATTGGAGCTTGACGTCCGAGAGGCCGAACAGCGAGATCGTTCGAATGGTTGCGACATGGGCGATACCCGCCATCTGTATTTCGAGCGGAATCGTCACATAGCGTTCGATCTCCTCGGCTGATTGGCCGGGATTCTGCGTAACGACGTCGACGAGCGGCGGAACGGGGTCGGGATAGGCCTCGATGTTGAGCCGCATGAAGCTGACGAGCCCGGCGACGCATACGAACACGAGCACCGCTACCATGAGCGCTTGCTGCCTCAGCGCAAATGCCGCGACACGGTGCATCCCTGGCATTCCCCTGGACGGCGCGCTCAGCTCGCCGTCGGCTCTCGGCCCTCGTCAATATCCCCTGGCCGCCCGATCGATGAACAACGCGTCGGCCGCTTCCACATTCGCTCCAGGATCCAGTCCTTCCAGCACTTCAACCATGCCGTCGCGTATCCGACCCGGGCGGATGGTGCGCGGTTGCAATGTTGTCGAAATGCCACGACTGTTCTTCTCCGTTTCGACAACAAAGACGCGCGCCGAATCATATTCGAAGAGAACGGCACTCTCGGGGACGACGAGCGTCTCGGCCTCGCTGGTTCGAGTAAACGTGAGGCTCGCCAGAAGGTCCGGCTTCAGGCTGCCGTCGGCATTGTCGATCGCCGCGCGCACGGTGACGAGCCTGGTTGCCGGATCGACTGGCGACAGGCTCAAGAGCCGCCCTGGGAACGTGCGGTCGGCGAGGGTGGTCGGATGCGCTTCGACCGGATCGCCCGCCTGCAGCAATCGCGCGTCGCCCTCCTCGATTTGAACCGTGAGCCACACGGTCGACAGGTCGGCGATCGAGGCTACCGGGCCGGCGGCTCGCCCTGTGGGATTCCTGATGGCCTGGCCGGCCTTTACGTCGAGGCGTACGATCGTGCCAGCGGTCGGGGACGTGATCACGCTTTTCGGCGCGGGAGGGGGCGCGCCGGCGGCCTCGGCCCCCGCCCCGTTTCGCTCGACCGCAAACAGCGGCGCCCCAGGGGCGACCCGGTCGCCGGCGCTGACGTAAACTTCGCTCACCCGCCCGGCTGCGGTGGCAAAGACATTGGTCGTCAGATCGTCGTCGGGCGCGATCCAACCAAAGACGGGCTGCTCCACCCCGAACTTGACGCGCCGCACCGGAGTTGACGGCGCATCGGTCCAGTGCCCTTCGAGAGCTCGCGCGCCCCCCAGGGGGGGCGGTATTACGACGTAGCTTTTGTAGAAGTAGAGAGAATAGTAGTGCAAGAGATAGGGCGCGCCTGCAAGCAGGAAGACCAGTATGGGCATGGCCAGGCCCACGAACGCGAGCTGAGATCGCCGCGACCATGCACGCGGGCGGGACAGGCTGCCCTCATCCGTGGCCATTTCCATCCTGGTGTCCCTTCCGCCCGAGAGCAGGCCGCGCGATGATCTGCCCCGACGCCAGCCCGAGATTCCTTACCCTGACGCCATGTAGATGGCATAGAGCTTGGCTGATCCGAGCGCCAGGAGCGTCACGATGATGAAGATGATCACGATGACCGCGGCGCCCTTGACCAGAGAGGAGAATGGGCGCCCAGGCGTGCAGAGAGGCACGAGGTTGAACGCCAGCCCGGCCAGGACCACGAGGCCCGCCCCGACGGAGTAGAGCATCAGCGACACCGGCTGGAACAGGAGCACCAGCGAGAGAATGCTGATTGCAACGATGGTTCGCTCGATCGCCTTGGCCTGGCCCGGCGTCATGCCCCGTGTGCTGCCGAGCTGCGGCACCTCGTCCATCGCGTCACTCCACCAGAATCCCGTTGGCGTCGAAGACGTGCAACTGGCCCGGCTTGCAGCGCAGGCCGATGCGCTGGCCGACGCGCAGCTTCGTCGTGTGCGGCACGACGCAACGCATGTCGGTGTCGCCTTCGACAAGATGGGCGAGAAGCTCGGCTCCCATCGGCTCGAGAATGTCGACCTTGGCGTGCAGGGCATTGGCCATTTCCGGCCCGACGAACTCGAAGCTGCGCGGCCTGATCCCGATCGTCACAGCGCAATCGCGTGCCAGCTCGGCGACCTTGGCCTTGACCGGCGCCGTGATCTCCTCCCCGAGGAGACGGAATTTGGCGCGCACCGTACCGTCGGCGGCCGGAGCATCGACGCCGCCGAGCACTGCCTTGATCAGGTTCATCTGCGGCGTGCCGATGAACCCCGCGACAAAGACGTTCGCCGGCTGCGCGAACAGGGAATGGGGCGAGGCGACCTGCTCGATCTTGCCGAAATTCATCACCGCGATGCGATCGGCCATCGTGAGCGCCTCGATCTGATCGTGGGTGACGATGACCGCCGGCTTGTCGAGCTTGCTCAGGACTTCGATGATCTGCGTACGCATCGACTGGCGCAGCTGGATGTCCAACCGACTGAGCGGCTCGTCGAACAGGAAGCACGTCGGCTCGCGAATGATCGAGCGACCGACGGCCACGCGTTGCTTCTCACCCTCGCCAAGTTGATAGGGGAGGCGGTGCAGCACGCCATCGAGGTCAAGCACGGCGCTGACGCGCTTCACCCGTGCGGCAATATCGGTTTTCGAGAGCCTTTCCGCATAGAGCGGATAGGCGAGATTCTCTTCGACCGTGAGGCTCGGGTAGAGCGCATAGAACTGGAAGGTCATCGCGACATTGCGCGCCCGTGCGGGAAGAGGATTGACGCGCTGTCCGCCGATCAGGATGTCGCCGCTCGTTGCATGTTCGAGGCCGGCGATCATTCTGAGCGTCGTCGTCTTGCCGCATCCGGATGGGCCGAGGAGGCAGACGACTTCGCCGGCCGCGACGGAGAGGCGCGCCTTGTCGACGGCAACGAGGCCGTTGCCGAACTGCTTGGTGACGTCCACGAGTTCGACGTTTGCGGTCATCGTATCGGAGTCACCTGCGAATCGTGCCGAACGTCACGCCGCGCAGAAGCTGGTTCTGCAGCAGGAAAGTGACGACGACGACGGGAATGATGAACAGGGTCTCGATCGCCGACAGCGTGCCCCAGTCGACACCGACAAGTCCGCCGATGGTGCGAGCGATCGCCGCGGGCACCGTTCGCGTCTCCGTGCCGGTCAGCAGCAGTGCGAACAGAAATTCGTTCCATGTGAGAATCAAGGCAAAGACGAAGGTGGCGGCAAGCCCGGCATAGACCTGCGGCAGGCAGATCTTGCGGAACACGCCCCACTCCGAGCTTCCGTCCATCCGCGAGGCGTCCTCGATGTCTCGATCGAGATCGTCGAAAAAGCTCTTCACCATCCAGATCGAAAACGGCAGGTTGAAGGCAGTATAGAGCGCGATGATGCCGGTATAGGTGCCACTCAATCCGGTAATGCGAAAGATCACGAAGATCGGGATGATGGCAACGATCGGCGGCATCATGCGCGTCGTCAGGATGATGAAGAGATAGGTGTCGTTGCCGCGGAGGGGAAAGCGGGAGAACCCGTAGGCAGCAGCGGTTCCGATGACGAGGGCCAGAAGCACGCTGACGCCGCTGATGAACAGGCTGTTGAAAAAGAACAGTCCGAAGCCGGTGTCGAAGCTTCCGGTCCCCTCGGTCGCCGCCCGCAGGAAGACGGCGCGAAAATTCTCCAGCGTCGGGGTGAAGATGAACTTGATGGGGATTTCCAGCGCGTCCGGACGCGTCTTGAAGGCCGTCATGATGATGAACAGCACCGGGAAGAAATAGATGATGCTGACGATCGCCGCAAACAACGTGTGCAGCCAGCCGGCCTGCCCGATGGCGCGAAATTCGGCAGATTTGTTCATCACGCCTCCGCCTGTCTGGTTCTGATGGCGTAGAGATACAAGCTGGTCAGCACGATGACGGAGAACAAAAGAATATATCCCAATGCAGCCGCTTGGCTCGTCCGGAAGAATTGGAAGGCCAGGCGATAGACGTAGACGGATATCGTCTCGGTCGAAGAACCCGGACCGCCCTCCGTGAGGAGATAGACGACGTCGAACAACTTGAACGCTTCGATCGTGCGAAACAAAAGGGCGAGGAGCAGGAGGCTCCGGATATAGGGGAAGGTGATCGTGCGGAAGCGGCGCCAGGGCCCGGCCCGATCGATCTCGGCCGCCTCATAGAGATATTTCGGGACGCTGACGAGCCCGGCAAGCACCAGCAGCATGACGAAGGGCGACCACATCCAGGCGTCGGCGGCGACGATGGCGATGATCGCCGAGGTGGGGGTCGAGAGAATGACGAACGTGTCCTTGGTGAACATCGAAATGAAGCGGCTGATGAAGCCGAGTGTCGGGTCGTAGAACAGCTTGAAAAAAACCCCGACCGCGCTGAGCGAGAGCATCATCGGGGCCAGTACCATCATCAAAAGATATCGCCGCAGAGGGAACTCCTGCGCGAAGAGAAGGGCCAGGAGAAATCCAACCACGAGTTGCAGGAGCACCGTGCCGACGACGATGATCGCCGTGTTCTGGAAACGCGCCCAGATCTCCGGGTCGGTCAGAACAGCGGCATAGTTGGCGAGGCCCCTGAAAACCGGCGGCGCGATCCGGTTGGCCCTGTATTCGAAAAAACTCAGGCCGAACGACCACATCAACGGAAAGATGTTGACCAGAAACAACGTGATCAGTGCCGGAGCCACAAGCAGCGGCCCGCGCCGGCCCGGACTGTTCAGCCAGCGGAAAAAGCCCGCCGATCCTCGCTCCCTGAGGTCGAGCGGATGCGCGACTGTCTGAGTACTGGGCGGAGTCGAAATCGTCATCAGCGCAACAAGCAGGGGCTAGCGATGGACCACGGCTCCGCAGGGTGGCGGCGCAAAGACAATGGGAGCCGCCCGGGAAGGGGCGGCTCCGAGGCAAGACAAAGCCTTGTTACTTGATGCGTCCGTCATCACGCAGGAGCTTGTCCTGGAAGGCGGCGATCGTGTCGAGCGCCTGTTTGGCGCTGACCTGGCCGGTGATCGCCTTGTCGATCTGCTCCTGCTGTTCGACCAGCAACGGGAAGAACTCCGGAATGTGCCAGACGTCCTTCTGCCACTTGTAGTTGTCGGCGAATGCGCGGCTGAAGGGCGACAAGCTGGCGTACTCGGGCATGTCGAGCACGCTCAGCATGCCGGACTGCCCGCCGCCGTTCTTGACGAAGTTGATCTGGACCGGCTTCGACAGCCACCATTTCACGATGTCGAGCGCTTCGTGAATGACTTCCTCATCGTTCCAGGTCGTCAGCACGAACGGCTGCCCGCCGATGTTCTGCCAGCGGCTGATCGAGCCGTCGGGCAAGCGGACGCCGGGCGGGACACCGACGCCTGTTTTCTCGGCGACCTTCGACAGCTTCGGGTTGTAGATCGGGCCGCCGAGACCGACCCAGTCGACCACCGCGGCGACTTTGCTCTGCATATAGAGATCCTGGACGACGAAGATGTCCATCTGCCCAGTCTTGGCGACCGGCGGTGCGTATTGCAGGAGGCTGAGATATTGCTCGAATGACTTGACGTTGGTGTCGGAGTTGACGACGCCGAGCGCCGGCTTCGTATCGGTCTCGTCCCAAATGCTGCCGCCGTGCTCCCAGATGAAGCCGTCGAGCTGCATCGACGAGAAGTCATAGCCCTTTCCGGCTTGATAGGCGATGCCGTAAAAATCATCGTCAGCCACGCCGTCGCCGAGCTTGTCGCCCTTCTTGCGGTGGAAGAACTTGCCGATGTCTTCCCAGACGGCCCAGTCCACATCCTCCCATTCATTGTAGGTGCAGGGAAGTACTTGGTTGAACTGCTTCTGGAAATTCTCCCTTTCAGTCTTATTGCAGAACAGATCCTTTCGATAGAAGGTCACGAGGTTGTCCGGGAACTGCGGAAAGCCGTAGTAGTTCGTCGACTTGTACGGATAGCTCGACGAGGTCGATTTCAACACCGGATGAAGGTCATCGATGAGCGCCTTGAGCTCCGGATCGGCATCGATATACTTGTTCAGCTTGAGATAGTGTCCGCCCTCGACGAAGTCGCCCAGCCATTGGCTGTCGGTGACGATCATCTGATATTTCTTTTCGCCCGAAGAAAGCGAGGCGGCGACCCGCTGATAGTAGCTCGGCCACGGAGTGAAATCGATGACGAGCTTCACGTTGTTGCCGGACTTTGCCTTGTATGTCCGGTTGAATTCCTCCTGCATGAAGCGCGTCGGCAGCCAGTCGGGCGCCGCCATGTTGATGACGATGTCCTTGGCGGACGCCGGCGCTGTCGTCGCTGCGCTCCCCATCATGGCACCGGCCGCCGAGGCCAGCAGCGCCAAACCGAACCTTCGTAGTCTCATGAGCTGATCCCTCCAGTTGAGCTCTTCGTAGTGCTTCTCGCGCCGCATGGGACTGCGGTGCAAGATCCGCGCGCCTCAGGGCGAGTTCTCCGTCCTGCTGCGCCGAATTGCGGTTCCGCTTTCGCCCGCGAACAGACAAACCTGGGCGAGATCGACCTCGCACGTCAAGATGTCGTCCGCCTTCAGCCGGTGGGCCTCTTCGTGCGGGAGAACCATCTTCAGGCGGCTATCCCGCTCCGCCAGGATGTTGAGGATCGTGACGTCGCCAAGCGGCTCGGGCAGAAAGACGCGCGCGGCAAACCTCGGCCCTTTGGCCTCCCCCTCGCGCGGCACGATGGCGTGGGGCCGCAGGCCGACATCGACGGTGGCGCCCGTTTCCAGGCCGTTCAGCGATGCCTCCCAAGGTTGGGCATCAAGCTCAACGAACGGCAGATCGATGGTGCGCCTTCCGGAGCGCTCGCCCAGCGTCCCGCGCACCAGATTGATCGGCGGATCGCCGACGAGGCTCGCCACGAACCTATTGCCCGGCTCGGCGTAGAGCTGCTGCGGCGGGGCGATTTGCACGATGCGGCCATGGTCGAGCACGCCGATCTGTTGACCCATGCTCAAGGCCTCGAGCTGGTCGGGCGTCGCATAGATGATCGTCGTCGTGCCGAGCTCGCGGTGAAGCCGCTTGAACTCGGCGCGCGTATCGTGACGCAGCTTGGCGTCGAGATTGGTGAGCGGCTCGTCGAGCAGCAGCAGTTTTGGCCGCCGCACCAGGGCTCGTCCGATGGCGCAGCGCTGCTGCTCGCCACCGCTCAGGGTTCCGGGCTTGCGATCGAGCGTATGGGAGAGCTTGAGCATCTCCGCCACCTGCCCGACTCGGGCGCGAATCTCGGCATTCGGCACTCGGGCTTCCCGCAGCGGGTAGGCGAGATTGTCGAAGGTGGTCATGTGCGGATAAAGCGCGAAGGTCTGAAAGACCATCGCGGTGTTGCGCGCCCGCACCGGCACCTGGGCGAGATCGCGGCCGTCGAGCGAGATGCGGCCTTCGTCCGGCGTGTCGATGCCGGCGAGAATCCGCAGGAGGGTCGTTTTGCCGGCGCCGCTTGGGCCGAGAATGGCAAAGAATTCGCCGGCATCGACCGCGAATTCAACGCCCGCCAAAGCCTCGACCGCCCCATATCGCTTCTTAAGGCCGCTGACCGTCAGTTCCATTCGATTCCCATTCCCCGAGGCGCCGGCGATACAGGTGCTGCCGCGGATCGCTCCTCAAGCTCCGGCACGCGCCGGTCTGAACGCACAGACGATCGAGCCGGCCAGGATCAGCTCACACCCACCGCCCAGCGGACGCCCAGACAAATGGTCCTGGTACGTCATCGGGCTTCACCGGCGACCTGCCGCCCCCTCCCTGACGGCATTATCGACGTGCCGACGACAGGTATGCTAGCATTCCGCTTCGCCCTGCGAAACACCAAAAACCCGATGCCCGAGCCGCGACCGCACTCGGGAATTGCAAGGCAAGTTCCGCGAGCGGCCTCAGAGGGAGCGGCCGATGTCAGTCGCCCTGGCAGGGAGGACCCGAGGCCGGCTCGGCGGCAGCGCCGCGCCCTTCATCGCACCGGCGCTGCTCGTGCTCGCGCTGGTCAATCTCGTGCCGATCCTGTGGTCGATCGGCATTTCCTTTTTTCGCTACCGCGTCGACCATCCGGCCATTCCGCCGCGCTTTGTCGGGGTCGGCAACTACGTCGACTTCGTCGCCGATGCCGACATCTGGGAGCATTTCGTCAACACCGGCACCCTGATTGCCTCAAGCGTCCTCGTCCAACTTGTCGTGGGGGCGCTGCTCGCTCTGCTGTTTCACCGACCGTTCCCCGGTCGGCGCCTCGTTCTCATGCTCGTTCTCTCACCGATGCTGCTGTCGATGGTCGTCGTCGGCACCTTCTTCAATCTCTTCTACGATCCGACTTTCGGGATCGTCGGCATTGTCATGCGTGCCCTCACGGGCGCACCGTTCGCCCCGCTCGGATCGCCGCGCGCCGCCATGGTCAGTCTCGTGATCGCCGATGCGTGGATGTGGTCGCCCTTCGTCATGCTCATGCTGCTTGCCGGCCTGCAGGGGACACCGCGCTACCTGTTCGAAGCGGCCAGCATCGATCGCGCTTCGTCATGGCGGCGCTTCTGGACGGTGATATTTCCCTCCATTCGCGGAGTGCTGCTGCTGGCGCTGCTGTTTCGCACGATCGAATCGTTCAATATGTTCGATCTCATCTACACGATCACCAACGGGGGGCCGGGAACGTCCACCGAGACGGTCGCAACCGAAATCTACGACACGGGCTTCGTTCTCTTCGAGACGGGGCGAGCGTCTGCCCTGGGCAACCTCAGCCTGTTCGCGGTGCTCGTGCTGACCAACCTCTATTTTCAGGCGGTTCGACGGCAAGACAGGGCGTCCTATCGATGATCGAGGAGGAAGCCTCGGTATTCGCACCGGCGGGCTACCTACGCATCGCCGGCGCGGCCCTTGTCGGCATCATCTACGCCTCTCCGGTCATCTGGATGATATTGACCGCGTTCAAGTCCCGCCCGGATGCGCTCGCCTCGCCGCCAAAACTGTTCTTCACGCCGACCCTGGAACATTTCTGGTCGATCTTTCATCGCGTGTCGGCTGACGGAACCCAGATTTTCGATACCGGTTTTGGACGCAACATGTTCAACAGCGTCTTCATTTGCACCGTCAGCGTGGCCCTTGCCCTGGGCATCGGCGTCCTTGCCGCCTACGGCTTTGCCCGGCTGCCTCTGCGCGGCCGCGGCTACTACATGTTCTATATTCTTGCCATGCGGATGTTGCCGCCGATCGCCTTGATTGTTCCGCTCTACTTCCTGTTTCGCGTGACCGGCTTTGGCGGCAGCTACACCGCCATCATCCTCGTCTATACGGCCTTCAATTTGCCGTTCGCGATCTGGATGCTGCGAAGCTTTCTCGATGAACTGCATCGGCCGATCGAGGAGGCGGCCCGGCTCGACGGCACCCCCGAACTCGAGGTACTTTGGAAAATCTGCCTGCCGCAGATTCGATCGGGCGTTGCCGCCACCGCCATTATCGCCTTCGTCTTCACCTGGAACGACTTTCTGTTCAGCGTCCTGCTGACCGGCACTGATACCCGGACGGTGCCGGTCGCCATGACCCGCACGATGGGCGCTGATGCGGGGGTCGACTGGGGCGTGTTTGCAGCGATCGGCACGATCTATTTGATCCCGATCCTGCTCGTCGCCTATTTCCTGCAGGACCAGTTGCTCCGCGGGGCCACTTTCGGGACGGTCTCCCGTTAGGGAGACGCAGGATATCGACAAACGGGCCGCTCGGCGGGCGAGCCGGCCGGGAGAGGAAACGCCATGACGATCAGTTTCGACCTGCTTCTGTGGACGGCCTTCGTCGAGGACAAGCACAAGGTGCATATCGAGGCACTGAAAAAGACCGGCTATGAGGCTGTCGAGATCCCGATCTTCGAGGGCGACCCGTCGCATTATGCCGCCTTGGGGCGCGTACTCGACGACCTCGGCCTGAAACGCACCGGCATCACGGTGATCCCCTCGGTCGAAATGAACCCGATCGGCGAGGAGCCGGGGCAGCGGGCGAAGGCCCGCAGCTATCTCAACTGGGCGCTTGACTGCACGGCAGCGCTCGGCGCCTCGGCGCTGGTCGGGCCGATCCATTCGACCCTCGGCCATTTCTCGGGCGCCGGTCCGACGCAGGCCGAACGCGAGCGATGCGTCGAGTTCCACAAGGAGGTAGGCGAGGCCGCACGGCAGCGCAACGTGAAGGTTGCCGTCGAATCCCTTAATCGGTTCGAATGCTACGTGCTCACGACGGTCGCCGAGCTCGCCGCCCACCTCGACAAGGTGGCCCATCCCAACGTCGTTGGGATGTACGACACCTTCCACGCCAACATCGAGGAGAAGGACCCGATCGGAGCGATCAAGGACATCGCGCGTCACCTTGGCCACGTGCATATTTCCGAGAACGACCGCGGCACGCCGGGGCGCGGGCACGTCGACTTTCCGGGCGTGTTTGCCGCGCTGAAGGCGGTCGGCTACAGCGGCCACCTCACCATCGAAGCCTTCGGGCGCGCTCTGCCGGCGCTGGCCGCCGCCACCCGCGTGTGGCGCGACCTCTCACCCTCGCCCGAGGAGGTCTACCGGGTGGGCTACGAGACGATCAGCAAGGGGTGGCGCGGGCCGTAAGCTCGCGCCCGCTGCTGGCAGAGCCGGCCTTCCGGAACTTGCGAAGAAGGCCATCGTTAACACCGCGACATGCCGTGGACGCGTTGTCGATCCTGGGCGTCCGCGCTGATCGCAGCCCACTCTGGAGCTCCAATGTCAGGTCTCAAGCTTGCGCACGGCGCATGGGTCTTCGTCGGGGACGGCCGGAAAGCCCTCTTCCTCGTCAACGAGGGCGATGAGAAGTTCCCGAACCTGCGGCGCCTTGCCGTCGAGGAGCATCCCAATCCGCCGACCCACGAGCAGGGGACGGACGCGCCAGGGCGCGCCTTTGCGAGCGTCGGCTCCGGGCGAAGCGCGGTCGAGGAGACCGATTGGCATGAGCTCGAAAAGGAGCGTTTTGCCGCTTCGATTGCCCACCGGATCAACAGCGCCGCTCATGCAGGGGCATTCAAGCACCTGGTCGTCGTGGCGCCGCCTAGGATTCTTGGCGATCTCAGGCAGGAATTTTCGAAGGAAGCGCAGGCGAGGATCGCCGCGGAGGTCGACAAGGACCTCACGAACCATCCGATCATCGAGATCGAACGGCTGCTGACCGCCGGCTGAGCAACCTTCAGGCGGCGCTCGCCTTGGCAGGGCCTTTGAGACCCTCAGCTGCGGACTTGCCGAAAGTCCGCGCGCTCTGAGGTTTCACGAAAACCGCGATCACTTCCGGATGCTGCCGGCGCACGCTTCGCTCAAGTTCGAGGACGGCGGCCTCAATCTGCGGCGTATTCATCTCGTCAGCAAATTCGAGGTTGAGCGCCACGACGATCTGGCGGGGGCGAGATGCACGGTGAGAACGTCGTTGGCATGGCACACGCCCTCCTTGTCGCGCGCCAGTTGGGTGATCGAATCGACGATCGCCTTGTCGGCGCGCTCGCCGATCAGCAGGCCTTTGCTCTCGCGCGCCAGGAAGCTTGCGGTCGCGGCGAGCACAAGCCCGATCAGGACCGAGGCGATACCGTCGAACATCGGCAGATCGGTCTGCGTTGCAAGGAAGCTGCCCGCCGCCGCAATCGCGATGCCGATCAGCGCGGCGCTGTCCTCGAACAGCACCATGAACGAGGGAGGGTCCTTGCTTTCGCGTACCGCCTCGATAAGGCCTTGCTCGCGACGCTCGGATTCGAACCGTCGCATGGCGACGAGCCACGAGGCCCCCTCGAAAACAGCCGAGAGTGCGAGAACGACGTAGCTGACCATCGGGCTCTCGATCGGCTCGGGCTCGAGAATCCGCAGAATGCCCTCGAGGATCGAGACGCCCGCCCCGAGGGCGAAAATGAGCAGCGCGACGACGAAGCTCCAGAAATAGATCTCACGACCATAGCCGAGCGGATGCTCGGTATCGGGCGGCAGAGTCGAGCGGCGAAGACCATAGAGCAGCAGCACCTCGTTGCCCGAATCGACGACCGAGTGAACGCCCTCGCTGAGCATGGCCGCGCTGCCGGTGAAGATCGCGGCGCCGAACTTCGTAGCCGCGACCAGCAGGTTGCCCGCGATTGCCGTGTAGAGAACCGTCTTCGAAGCCGAATTCGAGGCCAATGGCTGAGGTCCGATAGGCCTATGCGGGCCAAGGACAACTGGTCGCGACGCGGCCGGTTCCCGATCTAAGGAGCATCGCCCTCGTGGGTCGCGATCTGCAGACCCCGTCGCAGTCCATAGGGATGGCGTCCTCGTTCTACCTGTTGGCAGGTCGCCATTGTCGACCGCCGATTGTCGACTGCCGCCGGAATGACACTGATCGGCGTCAAGCTCACGGACCCGCGAAGTCTCGCAAGCAACTTTCCTGACCTTCGCAGCGTTTGTTCCTCAGTGTTTCGCGTCTTTCGAGGCACACTGATGCAGACATCGATACGCAGAGCGATGTCGCAGGCCTTGGCGCTTGCGGCCGGCGTGGTTGCTTTGCCGCTGACGGTCGTGCCTGCTCCCGCCCATGATCTCTACACCGGGGTCCGCGGCAAGGACGGGCAATTGTGCTGCGGCGGCAATGATTGCGCCGTGACGGAATACAGAATGAGACCCGGAGGCGCCGACTTCTTCGTCAAGAACGAGGAATGGATCTTCGTCCCCGAAGCTCGCATCACCTTTCTACCGGTCCCCGGCGACATCGAGGGGCGGGGGCACTGGTGCGGCCGCAAGGCGGATCAATGGGACAAGGTCAGCAGGCCAGAAAACATCTTTGGCAATTGGTACATGTATTGCGCTTTCATCCCGCCCGGACTGACCTGATCCGACTTATTCTGCGAACGACAAACCATGGGAGTGTCGGTTGTAGATCAGTACGCGATTCGACAAGCCCAAGCGCGCACAAATACCTCGATCAGGCGGTTTCCAATACCTTTTCCGGCTCCAGCGCCGCAGCGACTGCTTCCTCGGCGCGTTCGAGCCAGACGAATTCGAGCCGATCGCGGGCGTTCTGCGGAATTTCCTCGTAGTCCCGCCGATTGCGCGCCGGTAGCATGACCCGGGTGAGGCCCGCCCGGGCGGCGGCCACCACCTTTTCCTTGATGCCGCCCACGGGCAGCACGAGGCCGCGCAGGCTGATCTCGCCCGTCATCGCCGTATCGCTGCGCACCGTGCGTCCGGTGAGCAGCGAGACCAGGGCCGTGAACATCGCAACCCCGGCGCTCGGCCCGTCCTTCGGCGTCGCTCCGGCGGGAACGTGGATGTGAATGTCGGTCTTTTCGAAAAGGCCTGGATCGATGCCGAGCGAGGCCGCCCGATTTTTGACGAGGCTGAGGGCCGCCTGGGCGCTCTCGCGCATCACTTCGCCGAGCTGTCCGGTCAGGATCAGCGTGCCTTTGCCGGGCGCTCTGGTCGCCTCGACGAACAGGATGTCGCCGCCGACCGGCGTCCAGGCAAGGCCTGTCGCCACGCCCGGCACGCTCGTGCGCGTCACGGTCTCGTTTTCAAAGCGGGGCGGCCCGAGCACGGCGGCAAGATCGTCGACCGAAATGCGGACATGTTGCGCGCTGCCTTCGGCGATCTGCACGGCGGCATGGCGCAGCGCCCTGCCGATTTCCCGTTCGAGGGCCCGCACGCCAGCCTCGCGCGTATAGCCCTGGATGATGGCGCGCAAGGCGGCGTCGTCGAGCTCGGCCTGGCCGGCCTTCAGCCCGTTGGCTTCAAGTTGCCGACGCATCAGGAAGCGGCGCGCGATCTCGAGCTTTTCGTCGTCCGTGTAGCCCGCAAGCGTGATGATCTCCATGCGGTCGCGTAGCGGTCCGGGAATGGTGTCGAGCACGTTGGCGGTGGCGATGAACACGACCCGCGAGAGGTCGAACGGCACGGCGAGATAATTGTCGCGAAACGTCGAATTCTGCTCGGGATCGAGCACTTCCAGCATCGCAGCGGAAGGATCGCCTTGGATCCCTGAGCCCATCTTGTCGATCTCGTCCAGCATCATCACGCAATCGCGCGAGCCGGCTTTTCGGATCGCCTGGATGATGTTGCCGGGCAGGGCGCCGATGTAGGTGCGGCGATGGCCGCGGATTTCGGCCTCGTCGTGCACGCCACCGAGGCTGGCGCGAACGAACTTGCGCCCCATCGCCCGCGCGATCGACTGGCCGAGTGATGTCTTGCCGACGCCGGGCGGCCCGACGAAGCACAGGATGGGAGCCTTGCCCTGCGGTGCGAGCTTGCGCACCGCCAGATATTCGATGATCCGCTGCTTGATCTTTTCGAGGCCGAAATGGTCCTCGTCCAGGATGCGGCGAGCCTCGGCGATGTCGATCGGCTTTTCCTGCGCAATCGTCCAGGGCAGCTCGATCAGCCAGTCGAGATAGGCGCGGATCATCCCGTATTCGGCCGCAGCCTCCGGCATGCGTTCCAACCGCCGCACTTCCTTGCGGGCCGCGTCCTCGACGTCCTTCGGCATGCCGGCCTTGGCGATGGCCGTGTTGAGCTCGGCGACTTCCTGCGCCTTGCCGTCCCCTTCGCCGAGCTGGCGCTGAATCGCGGCCATCTGTTCGCGCAGCAGAGCCTCGCGCTGGCGCTCGTCGAGAGAGGCCTTCGTCTGGCGCCCGATCTCCTGGGACAGGCGCAGGACTTCGAGCCGGTGGGCAAGGAGCCGCGCCACCTTGTCCATCCGGGCGACAAGGTCGACGGTTTCCAACAGCTCCTGCTTTTCGTCGGGAGTGACGTCCATATAGGCGGCGACGAGGTCGGCGAGCGCCGAGGCGGAGCTTGCCTGCTGGACCGCAGCGACGAGCTCGCGCGGCACCTGCGGCAGGAGTTCGAGGGCCTCGACCGCCTGGGATTGCAGGTTCAGGAATCGCGCCTCGATCTCCGAGCCGCTCACGTCCGGCTCCTCGATCCGCGCCACGCGGGCCACGAAGAACGGCTGCTCCCGCAGGAATTCCAAGACCCGGAAGCGCTGCACGCCCTGGCAGATGACGTGGTGGGACTCATCGGGTCCCGTGACATAGCGAAGGACGTTGGCGATGGTTCCGGTCCGGTGCAGATCGATGGCCGAGGGCTCGGCCTGCTGCGGATCGCGCTGCAGGAGAATTCCGACCTGCCGGCTCTCGCGCACGGCCTGCTGCGCCGCCGCAATCGAGCGCGCCCGCCCGACGGTGACGGGGAGCACGACGCCGGGAAACAACACCAGGCCCCGCACCGGCACGATGATCAGAGCGTCCTGCGGCACCTGCACGGGCGGCTGAGCCTCCTGCATCCGGGCCGGACTGCCGAGGTCGGCCGCGCGTGGAAACGCAAGGAAATCGAGCATTTTTGGTTGCTCCTGTCAGATCAGCTTGCGCAGCTTGATGAGCAGGCAGCCGTTGACGGCGGTGCGCAGAACGGCGTCGTAGCGGCCCGCGGGAAGCGCAATCCGCCGCTCGAAATGTCCCTGCGGAAGCTCCAGCCGATGGATCACCGCCGTCCGCAGTTCCGGCGGAAGCATTCGCTCGCCCGATATCGCCAGGTGACCATCCTCGATGACCGCGCGTACCTGCTCGACGTCGACCCCAGGAAGAGCGGCAAGGACGAGGACCTCGTGCTCGGTCTCGAGGACATCGACGGGCGGTTCCCATCGTGGGGATCGTGCGAAGGGCCGCTGCGGCCGAAACATCTGCCGGTGCAGCCGCTCGGCGCGGGCGAGCATCTCGACCGCCTCCGACCACATCCAGCCATGGGGATCAGACGTTCGCATCGCCGCCCTCCGCGCCCAAATGATCCGTTTTCAGATTTCGCAACGGCGCAGACGCGTAGATGGTGCCAGCGCCTGCAAGGCTCAAGTGGCTCGCCTGAACCAGCCCGGCCTTGACCATGAGCGGACTAACCGATCGGCGTTGCTCGGCCGGCGGCGAAAAACTCAGTCGATCCGCTCCCAGCCCTGCATGCCGAGCCTTTCCTGAGGGCGGAAACGCGCCTTGTAGGCCATCTTCCTGGAGCCCTCGACCCAATAGCCGAGGTAGACGTGGGGCAGGCCCATGCGCCGGGCCCGGGCGATGTGATCAAGGATCATGTAGGTCCCGAGCGAGCGCCCCGTGACATCGGGATCGTAGAACGAATAGACCATGGACAATCCGTCCGCGAGAATGTCCGTCAAGGAGACAGCGAGGAGCGGGCCGGTCCCGCGTCCGTTGATGGCGCTGTCGGGACCGCGCCGCCGGTATTCGACGAGGCGGGTTTCGACATGGCTGTCCTCGATCATCATGGCATAGTCGAGAACCGTCATGTCGGCCATGCCGCCGTCGCCGTGGCGGGCGTCGAGGTAGGCACGAAACAGCGAATATTGTTCCGAGCTCGGCGTGTTGGCGGCAAAGGCGCTGACGAGATCGGCATTTCCTTGCATGATTCGCCGAAACGTCCGGCCGGGCACGAAATCCTCGACGAGCACGCGCACGGAGACGCAGGCGCGGCAATTCTCGCAGGCCGGCCGGTAGGCGATGGTCTGCGAGCGCCGGAAGCCGGACTGGGTGAGCGTGTCGTTGAGACCGGCCGCTCGCCGGCCGATCAGGTGCGTGAAGACCT
>JAFAME010000379.1 GCA_019233695.1 Methylobacteriaceae bacterium | reverse complement strand
ATAGTCGACCTTCGAATGCGTGGCGAAGGCCGCGGCCCGGTCGAAATGGCGCATCTCCCCGCCATAGAACTGCAGGATACTGTCCACGACCTCGGCCTTGTTCTCGACGAACTGTTCGAACGTCGTGAACAGGATCGTGAGGCCCTGGCCCTCGGCGGCGGTCCAGCCTGAGATCCAGTCGACGATCTCATCGAAATAGCCGATCTCGGCGAGGGCCTGGTCCGGCAGCGACAGGGAGAAGGAGCCGGACGCCTGTTTCTCGGGGTAGGCGCTCCGATAACGGTCCTGGTGGTGCAATACGGAGAGATAGATCTGGCGCGGATCGCGCGTGTGCACGACGATCCTCGTCAATCCCGCCTGCCTCAAGGCGTCGATATTGGTTTTCGTCGGCAGAAGATGGGTGTTGTAGGATGCACCGCCCCTGGCATAGTCGCGGGCCCAGGACGGAATGACGGCAAGGTGGATCATCGAATAGGTCGTGCAGGTGAGGCTGAAGCCCGCCGGCACGATGTTGCCGAACGAGATGCTGCCGCTCTTGCCTTGCGAGGCCATCAGGAAATAGGGCAGACCTTTCTCAATGTTGTCGAGCCGCTGCCGCTTGAGCTTGGCGGGCAGGTCCGGATCGGTGCTCGACGGGGGAACATCAATCATGTCGGGGGCGCGTGCATAGACGCCTTCCAACAGGTCTGCCATCTCACGACGCCGGTCGAGAAACTCGACCAACCGGAAGAAGTCCGACGAGTGGTGTTGCACGATCCTGTGCCATGTCGTGATTGGATCGCTTTCGAGCGCCTCGGCAATCAGGGCATAGGCGGCATCGAACTCAAGCTCTGCAAAAGCGGCTTGAAACCGATGGATCGCGTCAAGCGCGTCAAGCATCTCATCTCCGGCAGATGAGAGAGATTTGTCCCGGCGATCGGGCTGTGATTGCCGCGGAGTTCAGTGATAGAGTAAATCTGGATTGCGGGGAGCGGGCGAGGGTCATGAGATTACGGCAATTGAGCTTTGCGGCCAAGCTCTTCGCACTCGCCTGCGCATGGAGCACGCCGGTGCGGGCGGCAGAAAACCTGCTCATCAACCCGTTTGCCGAAATCGACCAGGCCAATGAAGGGGGGCCGGCGACCCTGACGAATTTCTCTTCCGCCTCCGGCCGCAGCGCCGATGGATGGGTGGCGTTCTACAAGAACGATACCGCGACAGGCGTCACGGTCCAGCAGGTCGAGGACGCGCCGGTCGGGCTGAAGAACAGCGTCAAAGTGACGGTCGGCACCGGGGCAAAGTCGGTCGAGAGCGGCGACTGGCTCATGCTCTACCAGGCAATCACCCCCGAAGACATGCACGACCTGGAGTTCGGAACGGCGAATGCCGCGCCAGTTTCCGCCTCGTTCTGGTTCAAATCGAGCCTGCCCGGCACGTTTGCATTTGCCCTCAACAATGGGCCCGGGACCCGAAACTTCACAATTCCTTTCACGATCTCCATGGCCAATACATGGACGGAGATCGTGCTGCCCAGCATTCCCGGCGACGTTGGGGGGAATTGGGCGCCCGGGACGCACAATCAGGGGATGTGGTTCCAGGTTACCGTCGCCGCCGGCTCGACTTATCAGACCGCCGGCCGCCAATGGGTCGACGGCGATTTCATCATGGTGCCCGGGCCGACCACCAGCCTCATGCTGACAACGAGCGGCGCGAGCTTTCAGGTCACCGGAGCGCAGCTCGTAAAGGGGGCGACCGTCGGTCCGTTGGAACATCGTCCGTTCCCGATCGAGATGCTGCTGTGCGGCAGCCGTTTTCAGAAGACCTATTCCCAAGGAACAGGTATCGGCACGCCGACTTCGATCGGGCAACGTGTGATGGTCGCGACCGGACAGACGGTCTACTTCAACATCGACTTCGGCCAGCCCATCGTGAGGGCGCTGCGAGAGTTGATCGTCTATTCGCCCGCCACCGGAGCGCCCGGAATGGTGCGCGACGTCACGGCAGGGGTCGACATCCCGCTGACCTCGATCGACGATTTCGGCGATCGCAGCGCCACCCTGTCGGCATCCGGTGCGACGGCAGGCCACCTCTACGCCGTTCAGGCGACGATCGACGCGCGGCTTTACTGACTAGACCATCGTTTCCATGAAACCGAACATTGTCATCCCGGAAGCGCGAAGCGCTATCCGGGATCCGGCGCCAGATCCCGGCTCTCCGCTCCGCTCCGGCCGGGATGACGCCAATATGATTCGAACCGGGAAACGCTCGCCTAGAACCGCAGGGTGTTGGCTTCGATATGCCGCGCCAGCGGCGAGGCCGCCAGCCGGGCTGCAGACAAATGACGTGGCGCATCGCGGGCTGCTGCCAACGCAGCCGCGACATAGAAAGATGCTTGTTCGTCGAAGGTCGAGGGCGAAATCTCGAGACGCAGCGCGGCATGCATCAAAAACAGAAAGTCCTCGATCACGGCGTCGCCCGCCTCGCCCGGAGACAAGGCCGAAAAGTGCGTATTGAACAGCCCGACGGCAAGCTTGCGGCGTGCCTCAGAGTTGGCCCGAGCCATCACCGTGTCGGCCATCGCGCCAAGGACGGCAAAGTCGCCCGCCTGCGGCCGTTCCGGCTCGCTGACATTGTCGAGGCCTGAACCCTGAAACCCGCACACCAGATGGTGCGGCGCGAATTCCTCCGACGTACGGCCCGTCATCCAATCACGAAAATCCGGACATTGGCGCAGGGGGACCATGCCCTGGCGGGCAGCAAGCCCGGCGAGGCTCGCCGCGCTGAACCACGTCACCAGCGGCGCCGTCAGATCATCGCGCGCACGTAATCTCGCTTTCGGCGTGAACAAGTATGAATCGGCGGCAAAGGAATGCTCGCTGTCGTAGGTCACGCCCTGCCGGGCAGCATCGACGATCACCTGGCGCAGGCTGCCGCGATCGTATGCATAAAGCAGCGCCAGCGCGTCATCGTCGCGCCGCAGCGCGCTCAGGCGGGCAAGGAATTCGTCGGGCGCGGCAATACAGGGCAGGATCCCGTAGACCCACAGGATGTCGGCGCTGCGCCGCACGGGCTCGCGAAGAATGTCCCCGTGCAGGATTTCGATGTTCGCGATCCCGTGCTCGCGGCAGTAGTCGGAAAACCTGCGCACGTTGCCGGCAGCCGCATCGATCGCAACCACTCCAGCTGCCCCTGCCCGCAGCGCCGCAAGCGACCAGTTGCCGCGGCCGAAGGCATAGTCGAGGAAGAGCTTGCCCTCGATCGAAGACCCGAAGATGTGGCGAAGGTAGCGGGCGCATGCCTCGATCCAGCGCGGATGCAGCTGTTCGAAGCCGAACATGTTTTCGGCGTAGACATCAAGCTCGGCGGCCGCAGTCATCGGCGGATCGCAAAAATGATCGAGCCGTCCGGGGCTACACCATTTCCGGCCGACTGCCTCGGTCGAGGGTCGGCTTTGCGCTTTAGGCCGCCCCATTTCTGTGTAATCAAAACGCGATCCTGGGCTTTTGCTGCAAGGAAGCGGAACCCGTGACAAGCTTTACGGTTCTCGGCGCGTCAGGCTTTATCGGCACGCACCTTGTGAAACATCTAGGCGACAAAGGCCACCATGTCTGGACGCCGAACCGCGGAGACCCCGCCATTTTCAAACGTCATCTCCATCTTGTCTTCTATTGTATCGGCATGACGACCGACTATCTCAGGCAGCCGCTCGACACAGTGGAAGCACACGTGAGCGCGCTCGGCCAAGTGCTGCAAAAGGCCCAATTCGACAAGCTGGTCTATCTTTCATCGGTGCGGCTCTACGACGGATTGGCGGGTGAGGTCAGCGAAACAGACTCGCTGCGTCTCGACCCCTTGCGTCCGCGGCATGTGTATGATTTCTCCAAAGGCCTGGGCGAAGCGATGTGCCATCACGCCGGGCGCCCGGCGGTCGTTGCCCGCCTGGGCAGCGTTTTTGACGACAAGCTCTCGCAGTCCGACTTTCTGTGCGCCACGATTCGAAGCGCTGCCGGGGCCCGCGAGCTCTCCTGCGCCAGCGCCCCCGACAACGGCCGCGACTATATCCACATCGAGGATGTGACTGCCGCGCTTGAGGCGATTGCGCTCGGCGGGCGCGAGTCCGTCTACAATGTCGCAAGCGGCATCGTTTTTACCAATGCCGAACTGGGGACGCTGCTCGAACGGGAGCTTGGCTGCCGCCTGAAGTTTGAGGGCTCTGCCTCGCAGGAGCGCCCCCCGACGGTATCGATCAGCCGGCTGCAACGCGATTTCGGACGTCGTCCCCTGCCGCCGGATCGAAGGCTTCCGGCGATCCTCAAAGCGATTCGGGCCGCCAAGGACTGACCGCGCGGTCCTGTGCGTGACCCTCAACGAAGGCGCCGCAGGTAGGCATCGGGCCAGTAGGTCACGCGCTCGCGCACCATCCCCTCGTTGAACAGGAACTGCGGTTCCTCGACGACGAATTCGGGGTGGTCGGCGGTCCACTCGCGCACCGCCTGGCACGGATTGTTGAAGCGCCAGTCCGGCTGCGAACGCGGCGCGCCGACGAGCTTTTCCATGATCCCGTCCATCGCCACGATGTAGGAGCCGGGGGTGACAAGCGGCGCATAGGCGTCGAGCTCGGCAAGCACGTGGCTCCTGGCGTGATTGGAATCGAGGAGGACGAGGACGCTGTCGCGCTCGCCGATCGCCGCCTTGACCTTGGCGAGCGTCGTGGATGCCGATGAATCTCCCTCGATCAGGGTGATCGCGTCGAAGAGCTCATGGGCCTCGAGCGCCGCGCGGTTGTGGGCGCGAATTTCGACATCGACGCCGATGACCCGCCCCTTTCCGATCAGCCGACAGAGCCCGGCATAGAAGACGAGCGCGCCGCCGTGCGCCACCCCGGTTTCGACGATGACGTCAGGCTTTGTTCGATAGATCACCTCCTGCAGGCGGAACATGTCCTCCGGGAGCTGGATGATCGGCCGTCCGAGCCAGGTGAAGCTGTAGACATATTTGGCGTCCCAACCGGCCCTGAGCCAGGTCTCGGACACCAGGGCAAAAGCCTCGGCGCTGGCGAGCGGCACGCGCGTGCGGTCCGGATCGCCCTCGACGCTGACCCAGCCTGCGTCGGTATCGACCGTAAGCTTCACGCAAAGGCGCCGAGGGCCGGTCGCATGCGCTGTGCCGTGCCGGAGCGAATCACAACGACGCGGCTGTCGGGCGCGGCGGGTCCGGCGTGATCGCCTCCGTCAGCGCGCTCGCCACCTGCTCCGACGTGAACGGCTTCTGCAGCTTGGGACGGGCGCGCCACTTCGCATCGACCCCCTCCGATCCATATCCGGTCGCAAAGACGAACGGAACGCCGCGCTCGGCCAGCACGTCGGCAACGGGATAGATCGGCGTCCCGTGCAGATTCACGTCCAGGATCGCCGCACCGATGTCCCCGTCCGAGGCGGCCACCGAAAGCGCCTGCTGCAGGTTGAAGGCGGGCCCGACCAAGCGGCAGCCAAGTTCCTGGAGAATGTCTTCGAGCAGCATGGAGACCATCGCCTCGTCTTCGACTACGAGGACGCGCAGGCCCTGCAGGGAGGCGGTGTTGTGTGTGCTCATGACCTTCGGAGGGTTAGCATAGTTTTACCACAAGCTCGCATGAAAGGTGGTGCCGGAGTCAAGATCCAAGCTCTGGATCTGCGGCACCGCCAAGCCCAAGGTAAAGCTCAGAAGATCAGGCAATTGTCGAAGGCAACCGCTCTCTGCTCGGGGAAAGTCGCTGTCGACACGCGCACCTGTGCGAAACTTAACCCATACCCCCTTTTGCACACACGAGCGCCCATTCCGCGTCCGTCACCGGCTGCACCGACAGCCGCGAGTTGTTCACGAGCACCATCTCCTTGAGGCGGGGCTCGGCCTTGATTTCCTGCAGGGTAACGGGTGCCTTGAGCGGCTTGACCGCCTTCACATCGACCATGCCGAACGCGCCGGATTTGTCCGTCGGATCGGGGTAATAGGCCTTGGTCACCTCGACGATGCCGACGATCTCCTTGCCCTCCCCGGAATGATAGAAGAAGGCATGATCGCCGATCCTCATCGCCATCAGGTGGAGCTTGGCGGAATGGTTGCGCACGCCGTTCCAGGAGGTCCCCTTCACGCCGGCGTCGACCTGCTGATCCCAGGACCAGCTCGACGGTTCGGTCTTCAACAGCCAATGCGCCATCGTCTCACCTTCCGACATCTTTCATATCCGATCTCGTCAAATTTGGACACAGCACCATGGGCGGCGGGCTTGGCGCCGCGCATCCGGGGCAATATCGGTCCCGCGGCTGCTGCAAGCTGATGCGGAGTGATCGATTTGGCCCTTCTGCAATGGATCGTCGTGCTGCTCTTTGGTGCTGTCGCTCTCACGGCGCTGGCGCGGCGCGTCGGTGCGCCCTACCCGACCTTTCTGGCGGTCGCCGGCGCGGGGATCGCGTTGTTGCCCTTCGGGCCGAAGCTGACGCTCGAACCGGACCTGGCGCTTGCGCTGTTTGTTGCTCCCGTGCTGCTCGATGCAGCCTTCGACACCTCGATGCGCGACCTGCGCGAGAACTGGGTGCCGATCGGCCTCCTGGTCCTGGTCGCCGTTGGGCTCACCACGGCCGCGGTTGCGGTGGTGGCGCATGCCCTCGTTCCCGATCTTCCGTGGGCGGCCGCGGTGGTGCTCGGCACCATCGTTGCCCCGCCGGATGCCGCGGCCGCAACGGCGGTGCTGCGCCAGGTCCGCCCCCCGCATCGCCTCCTCGTCATCCTGGAAGGCGAGAGCCTGCTCAACGACGCAAGCGCCCTCTTCGTCTACCGCCTGGCGGTGGCTGCGGTCGTTGCCGGCGCTCCGACGCCGGGCGATCTCGCGCTGAACTTCATTCTCGTCGTGCCGGGGAGCCTTGTCGCGGGGTGGGTGCTCGCCCACGCCCTGCTGTGGCTGACGACGCGCCTCGAATACCCGCCGAGCGCCATCGTCATCCAGTTCGCCTCGACCTTTGCCGTCTGGATTCTGGCCGACCGGGCCGGGCTGTCGCCCGTTCTGACGATCGTCGCCTACGCGGTAGCGCTGGCAAGGTACGCGCCGCAGCGCCACGGCGCGCGTATGCGCGTGCCGACCTATGCCGTCTGGGAAACGGCGGTGTTCCTCCTCAACATCCTGGCTTTCGTGCTCATCGGACTGCAGGTGCGCCCGATCCTCGACCAGCTGCCGGCGGAGCGGCTGCGAGAATATCTCGGCGTTGCCGGGGCGGTGCTGGCGACGGTGATTGTGGTGCGCATCGCCTGGGTGATGGCCTACAACACCGGTCTCCGCCTGAAGAACCACTGGTTCGGGCTTGCTCTGCCCCGCCCGATGCTGGTCCCGAGCGCGCGGAGCGGCCTGGTGATCTCGTGGTGCGGAATGCGCGGCATCGTGACGCTTGCGGCCGCGCTCGCCCTACCGAACGGCACCGAGGGAACCCCCGCCTTCCCCGACCGCGATCTCATTCTCATGACGGCATTTGCGGTGGTGGTGGGCACCTTGGTGCTTCAGGGGCTGACGTTGCCGCCCTTGCTGCGCCTTTTCGATCTTCGCGACGATGATCCCGTCGCTCGCGAGACGGCGCACGCCCGCATCGAGGTATTTCGGGCGGCCCTCGCCAGTCTCGACGGCGAGGAGGGGCCGGCGGCCGAGGCGCTGCAGCGCGAGTACAAGGCGGTGCTGAAATGGGCCAAGGCGGAGCCGACAGCCACGCCCGGAATGACGCAGGTCGATGAGCTGCGACTGCGCACCATTGGCGTTGCGCGTGACGTCCTGTTCCGCCTGCGCAGCGAGGGCGTGATCGGCGATGAGGCCTTCCACCGCGTGGAGGAGGAGCTCGACCACGCCGAGTTGCACGCGCGGCCGGGATAGGGACGCTTCGATCCTTGATCAGGGGCCGCGCGACAGGACGGCGGAATAGGCATAGCCCCGGTAGCGTGCCTCAAAGCGCATGCGAAGGCTGGCGGTCCTCGCCACCATCTCCAAGGCATTTCGCAATTCGGCGCGCGGCGCGACGTCGAAGCGCGCGAGCCAGGCCACCAGCACCGCGCGGAACCACCCTGGGAGATTCTCCTGCTGCCCGAAGTCCACGACATGCAACGATCCGCCCTCGGCGAGGCACGAGACCGCGGCTGCCACGGCCTGCCGCCAGTCCGGGATCATGGATAGTGCGTAGGAGATGAACACCCGATCGAAGCTTGGCCGGCCGAAAAGCGCGTTCGGATCGAATGCGGTCGCGTCGGCCTTGGCGATGCGGATGCGCCCGTCGAGCCGCCGTGCGGCGATCGAGCGCCCCGCCGTCGCCAGCATCGCGGAGGATACGTCGAGCCCGAAGAATGTCGCTGCAGGGTAGCGCTGCGCCGCGCGAATGAGATTGCGCCCGGTGCCGCAGGCGATCTCAAGCACGGCGCCGTCCTGCGGCGGCGCGAGGTCGCCGATCAGGGCGTCGCGCCCGAGAAGGTAGGGTTTGCGCGTCAGATCGTAGATGAACCGCTGGTACCGATAGATGCGATCCATATGCCCCGCGGCATCAACCGTCGGAGCATTCACCTCGTGCCCTCGCGCAGGACGTAGAGATGGAAGCCGCCATAGATCGAAGACCGGTCGCGCCGCGTGAGGTCGCGGCAATAGTCGCTGTCATAGTCCCATCGGGCGAGGATCTCGTCCGGCACGCGGCCCGGCAGCAGCCGGTGCTCGCCCGCCGTGCGGAAAATGACCCGCGCGCCCGGCCGTGCCGTGCGGGTGATCTCGGACCATAGCGCAGTGAGGTCGACATCGCTCATCCAGTCCTGCGCATCGAGAAGCACATAGCGATCGGCGCTCTGCGCCGGGTTTGCCCGCAGGAACTCGGTGAAGGACGCGTGACGGACGTCGACACGGTCGGCGCGGGAACGGAGCGCCTCGAAATTCGCCCGCTCGAGATAGGGCGGCACCGGCGCATCGGTGCCGCGGCCATAGCCTCGGCCGAAGGCCTGCCAGGCGAAGTAATTGTTCTTCAGGTCGAAATCGCAGGCGAGCCGCTCCAGCCGCGCGCGCAGCACATGCGCCATGCCGCCGCGGTTGTCGCCGACGAGGGCGCGGTACTGGGCCGGGGGAATGCCGAGGCCGAACAGCGAGGCCGGCTGGTTGGCAAGCCAGCGCACCAGCCGCTTGTCGAAGATCGGCGCGAGGCGGCTTTCGAAGATCGCCCGCTGCTCGGCGATCGAAGACGCGCTGAGCATCTCGCGCGGATTGCGGCCGTAGAGTCGGGCGAGGAAATGGCCGGCCCCGATGAAATGGCCGAGAAGGCCGTGTCGGTAGAAGTTTCTCGTGAAGATGCCGATGCGCTTGCGGCCGAAGATGTTGCGCGATTCCCAATATTTGCGCGACGTCGCATCGAGATGCGGCTGGACGTAGCGCTTGTAGGCCGCGACGTTGCCCTCTTCGTTGGCGTGGCCGAAAAATCCGAAGAACGTTTCATGGTCGGGGAGGTGGCGGGCAGCGCAAAGCTTCAGGCGAATGAGCGCGATATGGGCAGC
>JAFAME010000063.1 GCA_019233695.1 Methylobacteriaceae bacterium | reverse complement strand
TCGCAGCATGGCTTCCAGGCCCACGTCGGCACGATGCGCTCGAAAAGCCGCGGCTTTGTGCGGCTGCGCTCCGCCGACCCGCGCGAGCACCCGAAAATCCTCTTCAACTATATGAGCCAACCGGACGATTGGACCGAGATGCGCGCCTGCGTGCGACTCACGCGCGAGATCTTCGCGCAGAAGCCGTTCGATGCCTATCGCGAGGCCGAACTGCAGCCTGGCGCCGCAGCGACCAGCGATGAAGCCATCGACGCTTTCCTCAAGGACAAGCTCGAGAGCGCCTACCATCCCTGCGGCACCTGCAAGATGGGTCGCGCCGGTGACCCGATGGCCGTCGTCGATGCGGCCGGGCGCGTGATCGGTCTTGAGGGCCTTCGCGTCGTCGACACGTCCATCATGCCCCTGATCACGACGGGCAATCTCAATGCGCCGGCGATCATGATCGGCGAGAAGGTGTCGGATGCGATCCTTGGCCGCGATCCTCTGCCGCCCTCGAATGCGCCCTATTATATCGCGCCGGACTGGGAGACGCGCCAGCGATAGCTGTTCGGGCGATTGCTGTTCGACGGCTGGCCTGGAGCTCGAGGATACCCTCGACAAACGTCACCCCAGGCGTCCTGTTGTCATTTTGAAACAGAGCGTATCGAAGCGCTTCATCGCGGTTGATGAAAAGCCCACCGCAAAGGCCCCGCCGGTCGCGGACAACCCAATTGCCCTGGGCGTCTCGCCCGACCAGAAAGCGCGGCGCTTCTGGGCGCCCCTCGGAACAGGGAGGTTCCATGTCCTCCATCGCGAACCCTTCGCTGCCGCGCGCATTTCGTCCGCGCAGCTGTCGACTCGCCCACACTGACGCACTCGAGGCGTCCGGGATGTGCGGCGTCGCGCAGGCGTTATGCAACAGCTGATCCAAGTCCCCGCCTTGGGAGAGTGCCCATCCTGGGCTCCGCCTGCGGGGAGCGCTCGGTCCCGCGAACGCGCAAAGAGTCCCCTCTCCCCGTTCTTCACGGGGAAAGGGGGTCGCGCCGCCCGGCTGGCCGTAAAAGGGCTTCCGGCACAGCAAGGATTGCTTCCTGGAGTCGATGGTCTATGGGCGCTCGATGGCGAGCAGCGGCGACGCGGCAGCGGGTGGCTCGTCGGCCACGATCTCCATCGTGACCGGCGCCACTCCGGCCCGCTCCAAGCCGATGGCGCGTGCAGCGCCACGACTGAGGTCAAGCGCCCGTCCGGGGACGAAGGGACCACGGTCGTTGACGCGCACCACGATTGACAGGCCGGTCGCCTTGTTGGTCACCCGCACCTTGGTTCCGAACGGCAGCGAGCGATGCGCGGCAGTGAGCCCCATCGGCGCGTAGCGTTCGCCGTTGGCCGTGACCCGCCCGATGTCGTAGAAGCTCGCCACCACCGAGGTGTCGGCCTGCATCTTTTTCGGGGACGCCGGCATGCTGGACACTTCGAGCGCCCCAGCCCAAGGCACCGATCCGCGCGCAAGCTCGCCCGCCCGCGTCGCCCCACAGATCACCAGAACGACGACCACCCCCGCCAGGGCTTTCATGGATTCTCCGGCGCCCGTTGCGCGCACCATCCCCGAATCCGCAGAGCCTGTCAAAATTCGGCCACGCTAGCGCCGCCTTCCGGCCTCGCCTGCCGCCGTGACCCCGGGGCTCTTGACGTCGCGATCAGGCCGGCTCGCAGGCCTGAGAGCCGATCGAGCACGTTTCGCCATCCGCGCCGGTGAGATTGCACCACTTGTCGGACTGGAAATCGCACTTGTCGGTGATGCTGTCAGGCCCGACTTTGTGGATGCAGCAGCGGTCGTTGGCAAACCACGACAGAAGGCCGAGCGTCCGCAGGCGAGCGATGGCCGCAACTGTGTTCTTCGAAGTATCCGCCTTGGCGCGCGTGAAGAGCTCCTTGAAGGTGAGATCGGGCGCGACTTCGAGGAGACGGTCGAGCGCCTTTCGGCGCTGGTCGGACTTGCCGTCGTTGAAGGCCGGCACAGGGATCTGCATGCCGAATCGGCGCAGCTTGATCAGCAATTCGACAAGCCTTGCCGGAACTTCGGTCCGCGACGCGCAGAAGAGCTCCCCGATCGTCGCCTCCCCGGCGTGCTGGCCGAGCTGCCGGGCAAGGCGTGCGAGCCCGCCTGAATCCTGCAGGAGGCCGGCGTTCTCCGCCGGTTCGACCCGCGGACCGGCGCTGCGCGCGATGGTCCGCAGCGGTGCGCCGAATAATTCTGAGAAAGGAATGTCTCCGATGAGGGCCACCATGCGGTTGACGGTATCGTAGACGGCCTGAATACGCGGCTCATCAAGCTCGGACCCCGGCACCAATTGGCGGATATCGAATTCCGTGGTCATTTGAAATGCCCCCCTACGGCAATCCTGATTGGCGATAGACTCCGTCAGACTGCTGCAATCTGCGGCGGTCTTCCATCAATAGCGGTATACTGGCAAAACTGCTATGCAACTGTCGGAGGAGAACGCAAGACGGAGGTCCACGATGGCAGATAGTGTCTACAAGGTCATCGAGCTCATCGGAACAAGCCCGGATTCCTGGGAGAAAGCGGCCAAGGCCGCCATCGATCGCGCCGCCGGCTCCCTGCGCGATCTGCGTGTTGCCGAGGTGACGGAGCAGGACATCCAGCTCAAGGATGGAAAGGTCGAACTCTACCGGACCAAGCTGAAAGTCTCATTCAAATACGAATCGAAAGAATGATGATTAGTGTCATCCTGGCCGGAGCGAAGCGGAGAGCCGGGATCCGGTGCCGGATCCCGGATAGTCGCAAAGGCGGCTTCCGGGATGACGACGACCGGTTCATGTAAACGACGGCCCAACTGCAAAGCTACGCGAGGACTGGAGCGCGCTGTTGGAGAAGGGCGCGATAGATCTCGTCATCGCCGCACAGGCCCGCCATGCGGCCGAGCTGATCGACGAGAACGATCGGATTGCCTGTGGCACGGCGCAGCTCGATGGCGGAGCGCATCTTGAGGTCGGCCGGCGCGACGATGACGTCGGCTTCGGTCGCCATCCCCGGCCGCAGGCCGGTTTCGCCGTCGGCCAGCGCGAGCCGACCCGACTGTCCGTCGAGCGTACAGCCGATGGGCTTGCGGTCGGGATCGAGCTGGACGCGGATGCGGCCGTTGGCGTCGAGATGCACCTCCCCGTCGGAGTGCTTCAAGGCCTCCGCGGGCGTCATGAGGGCGCGCCCGCGCAGCACGTTCAGCGGGTTCATGTGCTTGACGAATTCGGCCACATAGTCGTCGGCCGGCGTGAGCAGGATGTCCTCGGCAGTGCCGCACTGCACGATGCGCCCGCCTTCGAGAATGGCGATGCGGTTGCCGATCTTCAGCGCCTCGTCGAGGTCGTGGCTGACGAAGATGATCGTCTTCTTGAGGTCCTTCTGGAGAACGAGGAGCTCGTCCTGCAGCTTGTCGCGGATCAAGGGATCAAGCGCGGAGAACGGCTCGTCCATCAAGAGGATATCGGCGTCGGTCGCAAAGGCGCGGGCAAGACCGACACGCTGCTGCATGCCGCCGGACAATTCGTGGCCGAACTTGCCGGCCCATTTGGAGAGCCCGACCATGGCCAGCTTCTGATCGACGACACGCTTGATTTCCGCCCTCGGGACACCGCGCAGCTCGAGGCCGAAGCCGACGTTTTCGGCCACCGTCCGCCAGGGCAACAGGGCAAACTGCTGGAACACCATGGCGATGCGGCTCGTGCGCAGCATGCGCAGCTCATCGGCGCTGCAGGTCGCCGCATCGATCGTGCGGCCCTCATGCTCGACGTTGACCTTGCCACGCGCCACCTTGTTCAGCCCGTTGACGGCCCTGAGAATCGTCGATTTGCCGGAGCCGGAAAGGCCCATCAGCACGCAGATCTCGCCCTTCTCGATGGCCAGATTGACGCCCGCGGCGCCGAGCACCGCGCCGGTCGCCACAAGGATTTCGTCGCGGGTCTTGCCCTGATCGATCAGCGCCAGCGCCTCGCGGGAGCGCCGGCCGAAGACGATGTCGACGTTCTCGAAAGCAACCGCGGGCATGTCAGACGCTCGATCTTCGTTCGGGCCGGCGGCAGACGCGGTCAAGCACGATGGCCAGCAGCACGATGGCGGTGCCCGCCTCGAATCCCATCGGAATATTGACCTGGCCGAGCGCGCGAACGACCGGTGTTCCGAGCCCCTCCGCGCCGACAAGCGCGGCAATCACGACCATCGAGAGGCTCAACATGATGCACTGGGTGATGCCCGCCATGATGGTCGGCATCGCATGTGGGATCTCGACTTTCCACAACAGCTGGCGCTTGGTCGCTCCGAAGGCTTCGCCCGCCTCCATCAGCGGCCGCGGCACCGAAGTGATGCCGAGATGGGTGAGACGGATCGGCGCCGGGATGGCGAAGATGACGGTCGAAATCAGCCCCGGGGCGGCGCCGAGGCCGAACAGCACGAGGGTCGGGATCAGGTAGACGAAAGTCGGCAAGGTCTGCATCAGGTCGAGGATCGGCCTCAGGGCCGTATAGAGCCACGGCCTGTGCGCCGAAGCGATGCCGAGCGGCACGCCGATGGCGACGCTGACCAGAGTGGCAAAGCCGACGAGCGAAATGGTTTCGACCGTCGCCTGCCAGTAGCCGAGATTGGTGATCAGCAGGAAGGCGAGCACGATGAAGAGGACGAGCTTCCAGGAGCGCTGCAGCCAATAGGCGAGCGCGGCAACCGCCGCGATCACGAGAAGCGGCGGAACGAGGAGAAGAATACTGGTGAGGCCGTCGACCAGGAAGCTGATCCCGTCGGTCACGATATCGAAAAACCAGCGTGCGTGGTCCTGCAGGGCCGTGATGACCTGCTTGACCGCCCAGCCGAGCGGCAGCTTGTGTTGGGTGATCCAGTCTTCCACGGACACCTCGGCAAGGGCAGTGGGCGAATGGGCAGTGGGCGGTCGACGGCGGCAGCCGAATGCCGACTACCGATTGCCTACTGCCGCTTCATTGCACTTAGAGGCCCAGGCTCTTCTTGACGGCGGCCTCGCCAGGCTGCCCGTCGATGGTGGTAACTCCGGCGAGCCAGGGGCCAATCTGCTGCGGGTTTGCCTTCAGCCATTCCTCGGCCGCCTTCGGCGCCTCTTCTCCGTCGGACAGGATCTTGTTCATGATGACGTTTTCGATGTCGACGGTGAACTTCATGTTGCCGATGAGCTTTGCGGCGTTCGGACAATCGGCGCCGAAGCCTGCCCGCTCGTTGGTGTAGACGATGGCGCCGCCGAAGTTCGGCCCGAAACTGTCGTCGCCGCCAGTCAGATATTGGATCTTGAAGTTCACGTTCATCGGATGCGGCGCCCAGCCGAGGAATACGATATCCTCGTTGCGGCTTGTCGCCCGCTGCACTTGGGCCAGCATGCCCTGCTCGCTCGATTCGACCAGCTGGAACTGATTGAGACTGAACTTGTTGTTCTTGATCAGGTCGAGAACCAGACGGTTGCCGTCGTTGCCAGGCTCGATCCCGTAGATCTTGCCTTTCAGCGAATCCTTGAACTTGATGATGTCGCCGAAGTCCTTCAGGCCCTTGTCATAGGTGTATTGCGGCACGGCAAGAGTATACTTGGCCCCTTCGGGCAGATTGGCACCCACGACCACGACGGACTTGTCTTCGACATAGGGCTTGCGGTCGTTCTCCATGCTCGGCTCCCAGTTGCCGAGAAACACGTCGATATCCTTGTTCTTCATGGAGGCATAGGTGACCGGCACCGAGAGCACATCGATCTTCGCAGTGTAGCCGAGGCCCTGCAGGATGCGGGCCGTCACTGCCGTCGTTGCGGTTATGTCGGTCCAGCCGACGTCGGACAGCTTGACCGTCTTGCAGCTCGGGGCGTCGGCCGCAATGGCCAGATGGGCGGCACCGAAAAGGGCGGCCGCCGCCAGAACTGATACGAACGAAACGCGCATGGTTCCTGGTCCTTCCCTGTCGTGCGTCGCGGCCTTTTTGGCATGAGCAGCCGCCGCGACGCGGTTCTGCCCACAAGACTAATGCAGCCGGACAGCGCCCGGCAAACCCCTCGTTGAACCGAGCCCGTCGCGCCAGGCCTGCGGCGGCGTGTCAATGCCACGCATCGGGGATCGAGGTCTTCTTCCGCTCGATGAATTCGCGCAGCGCCTCGTC
>JAFAME010000001.1 GCA_019233695.1 Methylobacteriaceae bacterium | reverse complement strand
GTCCCCCCTAGAGGCCCCAAGCGGGCCCGCCTCACCACATGTCGAGCGCGACGCGTGCCTCGTCGGACATCCGGCTTTGGTCCCATGGCGGGTCGAAGACCATGTTGACGCGGGCGCCCGAGAGGCCGTTGACCGCACTGACGGCGGTCTCGACCCAGCCCGGCATTTCGCCGGCGACGGGGCAGGCGGGCGCGGTCAAGGTCATGTCGATCGTGGCGAAGCGATCGTCGTCGATCTCGACCTTGTAGATCAGGCCGAGCTCATAGATGTCGGCCGGGATCTCGGGGTCATAGACCGTCTTCAGCGCGGCGACGATGTCATCGGTCAGGCGATCAAGCTCCTCAGGCGGAATGGCGGATGGGAACGCCATGTCCGGCCGGTTCGGTTGCACCGCCTCGTTCTCGGCCGCGTGGGCTCTCTCCAGGGTCTCGGCCACGCAAGTCTCCTCAGTTGAACAGGGCCTCGGCCTTCACCAGCGCCTCGGCAAGTCTATCGACTTCTTCGAGGGTGTTGTAGAGGGCAAACGAAGCGCGGCAGGTGGATGTCACGCCGTAGCGCGCAAGCAGCGGCATGGCGCAGTGCGTGCCCGCCCGTACCGCAACGCCATATCGATCGATGATGGTCGCGACGTCGTGGGCGTGGGCGCCCTTCATCTCGAACGAGACGATGGCGCCTTTTTCCTTGGCCTGGCCGAAGATGCGCAGCGAATTGATGCGGCCGAGGCGCTCGTGGGCATAGTCGCGCAGCGCACTCTCGTGAGCGCGGATGTTGGCGCGGCCGATCTCCGTCATGTAGTCGATGGCCGCCCCGAGCCCGATCGCCTGCACGATCGGCGGCGTACCGGCCTCAAAGCGGTGAGGAGGCGCGTTGTAGGTCACCCGGTCGGTTGTGACTTCCTCGATCATTTCGCCCCCGCCGTTGAAGGGCGGCAGCTTTTCGAGCCAGGCGCGCTTGCCGTAGAGCACGCCGATGCCGGTCGGCCCATACACCTTGTGGCCCGTGAAGACATAAAAATCGGCGTCGAGGTCGCGTACGTCGACATCGAGATGGACGGCCCCCTGTGAGCCGTCGATGAGCACGGGGACGCCGCGCTCGTGCGCAAGCCGGATGATGTCCTTGATGGGCGGCACCGTGCCGAGCACGTTCGACATGTGGGTGATGGCAACGATCCTGGTGCGCGACGTCAGCGCCTTCTCGAACTCGTCGAAAAGGAAATTGCCGTCATCGTCGACGCCGATCCATTTCAGCACCGCGCCCTTGCGCTCGCGATGGAAATGCCAGGGCACGACATTGGAGTGATGCTCCATGATCGAAAGCACGATCTCGTCGCCGGCGCCGATGGCGATCTGCCCGAATGACGATGCAACGAGGTTGATCGCCTCGGTCGTCGAGCGGGTGAAGACGATCTCGTCGGCCGAGGCGGCGTTCAAGAAGGCGCGCACCTTCTCGCGCGCCCCCTCGTAGGCTTCGGTCGCGGCATTGGCGAGATAGTGCAGGCCGCGGTGCACGTTGGCGTATTCGTTTTCATAAGCATAGACGAGCCGCTCGATGACCTGCCTCGGCTTCTGTGCCGAGGCAGCGTTGTCGAGATAGACGAGCGGCGTGCCGTAGACTTCTTTCGACAGGATCGGGAAATCGCGGCGGACCGCCGCAACGTCGTAGGGCCTGTCCTTGAAGGGGGCGTTCATGCCTCGGTCCGATCGCGATTACCGATGATGCCGCGCTCCGCCGGGCCTACGGGCTCGAAGCCCGACTGCGGGAGCGATGCGGCGCGCGCTGCGAGCCATTCGCGTACGTGACGCATCAGCACCTCGCGCAGGCCCTCATCTGCGACCTGGTCGAGTGCTTCGCCGGCGAAGGCTTCGAGCAGCAGGGCCTCTGCCTCCTGCCGGGGCAGGCCGCGCGCCATGAGATAGAAGAGCTGATTGTCGTCGAGCGCGCCGCAGGTGGCGCCGTGGCCGCAGATGACGTCATCGGCGAAGATTTCAAGCTCCGGCCGATTGTTCATCGCGGCGGCTTCCGAAAGCAGCAGCGCATTGCTCTTCATGCCGCCGTCGGTCTTCTGAGCGCCCCGCCGCACGATGACCTTGCCTTGAAAGATGCCGACCGCCTCATCATCGATGATGTGCTTGAACCGCTCGCGGCTTTCGCCCGCGGGCGCGGTGTGGTCGACGACGAGGGTCGTGTCGCCGTGCTGACGGGCGTTCAGAAGCGACACGCCGCCGAGCGCGGTCTTGGCGTGACCGCCGCAGCGCACGAAGAGCTGCCGTCGGGCGACCGAAGCGCCGACCGAGAAGGCAAAGGAATTGAACGTGGCGCGGGCGCCGAGATCGGCGGTCACCGTGGCAATGCAGAGCGCGCCGGGCGGCAGGCGCTGGATGGAGACATGTTCGACGCGGGCCCTATCGCCGAGGGTGAATTGGAGCGCATCATTCGTCTGGGTCGGCTCGCCCGCCTCGCCGACATGTTCTTCGATGATCGTGACCGTTGCGCTCGCGCCGACCAGCACCAGGGCGCGGGCGGCGGAAGCGGTCGCCGTTGTCGCCGTTCGGTGGTTCACGATGCGAACCAGGGCACGAACATCGGTGTGCGGAGCGACCTCGACGACGACGCCGTCGCGCATGAACGCTGCATTGAGCGCGAAGGCCATATCGCCCTGGGCGATTTCGGGCCCTGCCAGATGCTGCACGACGGCGGCCCTGCCTTCGGCCAAGGCCGCGGCAAGCGAGGAAACCTGAACCCCTGCCGGGAGACGGTCGAGGTCCGATGCTTCCGGCACAAAGACGCCGTCGATGATGACAAGCCTGACGGAATCGGACGGGCCCTCGGCGTCGAGCTGCGCCCTGACCGCCGCGACGGTTGAAGCGTCCGGCGGCGGCGCCCAGGGCCGGGCCTCGCGCATCAAGGCGCGCAGATCCGTATAGTGCCAAGCCTCGACGCGCCGCGTCGGCAGGCCTCCGGCGGCAAAGGTCGCAAATGCTTCCTCTCGGCGGAGCGCCACGGCGGCGTTGCCGGGAAGCGCTGCCTTCGATGCGCGGAACTGATCGATCAGCCGCGCCTCGGCCGGCGTTCGCAATGGGGTGATCTGCGCATTCATCTCAGGCTTCGCCTCATTTCGCTCCAGCCGACGCGATCTCGTCAGTCGTCCGCTCCTCGGCATAGCCGCGATAGCCGCGGGCTTCGAGCTCCTTGGCCAGTTCCGGTCCGCCGGACCTCACGATGCGCCCGCCCGACATGACGTGCACGGTATCGGGGACGATATGGTCGAGCAGGCGTTGATAGTGGGTGATGACGAGAAAGGCGCGATCCTTCGCCCGCAGGGCGTTGACGCCCTTGGCGACAATCCGCAGCGCATCGATATCGAGGCCGGAATCGGTCTCGTCGAGGATGGCGCAGCGCGGTTCGAGCAGCGCCATCTGCAGGATCTCCATGCGCTTCTTCTCGCCGCCGGAGAAGCCGACGTTGAGCGGCCGCTTCAGCATCTCCTGCTCGATGCCGAGCTGTTTGGCGGCGGCCCGCACGCGGCGCAGAAAATCGGGCATGTCGAGCTCGGGCTCGCCGCGATGCTTGCGCTGCGCGTTCATGGCCGCCTTGAAGAAGGTCATGGTGGCAACGCCCGGAATTTCGAGCGGATATTGGAAGGCCAGAAACAGCCCCTTCGCTGCCCGCTCGTTGGGCTCGAGCTCGAGGATGTTGTCGCCGTCGAGCCGTACCTCGCCTTGCGTGACGGTGTAGTCCTCGCGGCCGGCGACGACATAGGAGAGCGTCGATTTACCCGAACCGTTCGGGCCCATGATCGCGGCCACCTCGCCGGCCTCGACCTTCAGGTCGACGCCGTTGAGGATGGCCTTGCCGCCAACCTGGACGTGCAGGTTCTCGATTTCAAGCATTGTGCATCTTCTCTTTCCGTGGGCCTTCTTGCCGGCACCAGATACTCCCGGCCTACGCGTTCTCGTCGCATGTAGTCATCATCATTTCCTCGATCCGATATCTCGCTCTAGCCAAGCTTGCGCTTGCACTCGCCGCTCGCGCAGCTGACCAACTTTGCTCGACAAACGCGCATAGACGCCTATTGTAACCGAAGCCCTGCGATGCGCGCACTTTGTCTGCCGGCAGAAGGTCCCTTCTGATTTCAGACTTCGCCGAGCGAGCCAAGCGCAGAAGGTATCGCTTAGGGTCCGGGATCAAGTCAGGTGGCGATTCGATTTTTGTTGTTGCAATCCCAAGAAAGCCAGCCAGACCCGTGCGATCCGCGAGCAGCCAGGACTCAATCTCTCGAACGGCAACGCGAAAGACCAACCCAGGCGGTTTGGACCTCTTACCAAACCACTTGGACATCAGAGACGGTGGGCACTCAGTCCGATCCAAGTCCGTTATTACGAGAACAGGGCGACGCACCGCAATTTGACAAAACTTGTGGACATTGATCTTTAAGTAGCCAAATCCACTCTTGCGCATCGTCTTTATCTCAATGGGACCCCGCCGAGCTTCGTGAACAAGCCTCAGAGCAATTGCTTCGCTCAATTCATCCTCCGTTGCCACAATCAACATCAGACAAGCGCCATTTCCTTCGACACTTGGCGATGGGTTTGCTGCAATAGCACCTCAGCAGGTGAAGCGCCGTCCTCGATGAGCTCCAGGTCCACCTCGCTCGGCAGGTGTATGGTCGATCCCTCCTTGTTGCGCTCCAATCTTAGTACCCCGCGACCGTCTATTCCTTTGTTCTCAAGCAAAGCCTGACTGTGCGTGCTAATAATGACTTGCCTTGCGCGCCTTTTGGTCGATCGCCTGGCTCCATCGATTAGAACGGGAAGCTGCCTGACGATTTCTTCGTTTAGGGACAGCTCAGGTTCTTCCAACAAGAGCAATTCGTCTCCCTCGAGAAGAAGCCAAAAGAGTGCAATCAATCTCAATGTCCCATCCGAAAACTGATCCTCCCTTTGCCAACCGGCCAATGGTCGGTGATGTTTGTACTTAGCCTCAAGGTGTGGGCGCCCAGTGACTTTATCACGGTCAAACCGAAGATCCTCAAACTGTGGGATTGTCCGAGCAAGCGCAGCCTTGATTCTCCCCAGTCGCGAATTTCGCACCCGATCAGATACAGACGCAACGCGCTCAAGAAATCCCTGCCCGAAGGGATCATTCTCCAATCGGCGCCCGCCGATATCGTCCCCAAATTTCAGCAACTGTGGTACCAAATGAAGATAGGTAATGTTTGCAAAATGCTCGGCGATCTCCCGGAATCGAGCGTTGGTTTGGGGGTGCTCCAGAGACGTTCGCGTCAAACGCTCTCTATCCCCAAGGTCTTCGTCGTCTGGTCGCTTGAGAATGCATTCTTCATCGTCCCCACGAAGTCTGAATACTTCTTCAGCGGAGACGATCGGTCTGTTGGCACCAACCGCTTCTGACTTGAATCCCAGATGGTAGCGCCACAGAGGTGGTGAGTCAGCAGTTTGCTCAGACAGTTGCACTTCGATGTGTACCTCGGTGTCTTTGCGAGCGTGAAGACAGCGCAATTTAGAAAGACCACGACGATCAGCAATGGCTCCTTGAAGTCCTCCGCCTTGAGTCTTTGCAAGGTCACGCAGGAATCGAAACACATCAAGGAAGTTTGACTTCCCTGTTGCATTTGCGCCGATCAGATATGTCACATCAAAAAGCGGCGAATCCACCTCTCGAAAATTTCGCCAATTTTTGAGTTTCACTCGTGAGATAAGCACTGGCGTCCTCGTCGTTCTGGTATTTGACCGACACTGCCTCCCGCGCCGGCAGCCTTTATTGTGCCGTCTCGGGCATTGCCGAGGAATGATGGGATGAGATGAGCCACGTCCCGTTCTTCAGTTCATAGGTAAATGTATAGCGCGCCTGCACCTTGCTGCCGTCGCCGAACGTGAACGTGTAAATGCCGGCGTCGATCGCATTGTTGCAGCCGATCTTGATGACGCGCATGTCGATCTTGCCGACCGGCTTCTTCTCGAGGAAATGCTCGAAATAGTCCCTGCGTTCGTCCTGCGTCACGCGCGGCTTGTTCGATACCGTGGGCAGCAGGATCGCATCCTCTTCATAGTTCTTGACGACCTCCTCCGGCTTCAAGGTCTTGAGCGAGGCATTCCAACGGTCGAAGAGAGACGCGACGTCCTCCGTGCTTGTCGACTTGCATGTCACCGCCTCGTCGTCAGCCCGTGCCGGCGACAGCATTGCCAAGCCAATGCCTGCGGCGACCAGTAGCGCTTTCATCTCGGTTTCTCCGGTAAGGGACGGGTTCTCCCGTCCTGGAACATGGGGTTGGGCTGGCTCGCCGCTATCCCTCGCCGTCCCAGTAGTCGGCGGGCGTGATCCGGCCCATGCCGACATAGGTGGCGGTCTTGAAATCGGCGTTCTTGATGCCGGCGGCAACCGCGATCTTGCCGGAATCTGGATAGTCGACCACGTCGACCTCGCCCATCGTCGAGAAGGCGAGATAGCGCAGCTCCTCGTTGCCGGTATTGATGATCTGGTGGGGCTCTTTGCCCGCCGGCGCGCCGATGAGATCACCGGCGCGCAGTGGATAGGTCGCCTCGCCGTAGCGAAGTTCGCCCGTGCCGGAGACGATGAAAAACATCTCGCTGATCACATGATGGCGGTGGAAGGGAAAGGCCCGCTTGCCCGGCGACAGCACATGCACGGCGCAGCCGAGCCCGGTCATGCCGAGGAGCGGACCGACGCGCCCCCACTTCACGGCGAAGGCCTCGGCGTGGCCGCGGTCCGTCAGCGGCACGTCTTGGATATTGACCACCGGATGATCGCTCATCCCACGCTCCCTTCGAGGCTGATGGCGATGAGCTTCTGCGCCTCGACCGCGAACTCCATCGGCAGCTGCTGAAGGACATCGCGAACGAAGCCGTTGACGATGAGCGCCGTTGCCTCTTCCCCGTCGAGCCCACGCTGCCTGCAGTAGAACAGCTGGTCTTCAGAAATCTTCGAGGTCGTCGCCTCGTGCTCGAAGACGGCGGAGGCGTTCTTCGATTCGATGTAGGGCACCGTGTGGGCCCCGCAGCGCTCGCCGATGAGCAGGCTGTCGCAATTGGTGAAATTGCGGGCTCCGGCCGCCCGGCGGTGCGCCGACACGAGGCCGCGATAGGTGTTGTCCGACTGGCCTGCGGCAATCCCCTTGGAGATCACGCGGCTCGTCGTGTTGCGGCCGAGGTGCAGCATCTTGGTGCCGCTGTCGACCTGCTGGTGGCCGTTGGAGATGGCGATCGAATAGAACTCGCCGCGCGACTCATCGCCGCGCAGGATGCAGGAAGGGTACTTCCAGGTGATGGCCGAGCCGGTCTCGACCTGCGTCCAGGAGATCTTCGAGCGCGCGCCGCGGCAATCGCCGCGCTTGGTGACGAAATTGTAGATGCCGCCGCGGCCCTCGCTGTCGCCCGGATACCAGTTCTGCACGGTCGAATACTTGATCTCGGCGTCATCGAGGGCGATCAGCTCGACCACGGCCGCATGCAGCTGGTTCTCGTCGCGCTTGGGCGCCGTGCAGCCTTCGAGATAGCTGACATAGGCGCCGTTGTCGGCGATGATCAACGTGCGCTCGAACTGGCCGGTGTTGCGCTCGTTGATGCGGAAGTAGGTCGACAGCTCCATCGGGCAGCGCACGCCGGGCGGCACGTACACGAACGACCCGTCCGAGAACACGGCCGAATTGAGGGTCGCAAAGAAATTGTCCGTCACCGGAACGACCGAGCCAAGATATTTCCGCACCAGCTCCGGATGGGTCTGAACGGCTTCGGAGATCGGGCAGAAGATGACGCCCGCCTTGGCGAGCTCGGCCTTGAAGGTCGTGGCAATCGACACCGAATCGAAGACGGCATCGACCGCGACGCGGCTTCGCGGGCCGGATTCCTCGCCTTCGGCGGCGCCCTGCGGCTGGATGCCAAGCAGAGCCTCCCGCTCGCGCAGCGGAATGCCGAGCTTCTCGTAGGTTCGCGGGAGCTCCGGGTCGACCTCGTCGAGCGAGCGCGGTCCCGGCGCCGATTTCGGCGCTGCGTAATAATAAAGGTCCTGATAGTCGATCTTCGGATAATCGACGC
>JAFAME010000365.1 GCA_019233695.1 Methylobacteriaceae bacterium | reverse complement strand
CGTGCGCGGCATCTGCATGAGCGAGAACATCCCCTCCTGCATGCGCGCACCGCCTGAGGCAGCAAAAAGGATGAAGGGGGTCCCCCGGTCGGCCGCCGTCATAAGGCCGGTGACGACGGCCTCCCCGGCAGCTATCCCAAGCGATCCTCCGATGAAATCGAAATCCTGGACCGCAACGACGACCGGCATCCCTTCGAGATTGCCGGCAGCGAGCTTGACCGCGTCCTGGAGGCCGGTTTTCAGGCGCGCTTCCTTCAGCTTGTCCAGATAACGCTTCTCGTCGCGAAAGCGCAGCGGGTCGACCAGCGCCTCCGGAACGTAAATCTCCTCGTAGGCACCGTCATCGAGCGTGGCGGCAAGCCGCCCCCGGGCGGTCATCCGCATGTGGTAGCCGGAACCCGGCACGACGAACAGGTTGGCCTCCAGGTCCTTGTGGAACACCAGCTGCCCGCTCTCCGGACACTTGATCCATAGATTTTCCGGCGTCTCACGTTTGAGGAACGAGCGGATCTTCGGCGGAACGACGTTGGAAATCCAGTTCATGCATTGTCCTCGTTCGACCTGTCCGAAGTTGCGAAAAACGCAATCCGGGTCCCGCCCTACTCCGCTGCGGCCCGACGCGCCGAAGCAACGCCCTGTGCGATCTCGGCGACAAGCCGGCCCACTGCGGCGACGGTCGAGGCCGTCGCCCTGTTCTCGCCGTCGAGCGAGTTTTTCAGCGCCTCGACGAGCGCCGATCCGACCACCACCCCGTCGGCACTTGCCGCAATTGCGGTCGCGCTCGCGGCGTTCTTGACCCCGAAGCCGACGGCGACCGGAAGCCTCGTGTGACGCTTGATTCGCCCGACCGCCGCGGCCACCTTCGCACTATCAGGGGCTGCAGCGCCGGTGATGCCGGTGATCGACACATAATAGACGAAGCCCGACGTGTTCGCGAGAACCGCCGGAAGCCGCCTGTCGTCGGTAGTGGGCGTGGCGAGGCGAATGAAGTTGAGGCCCGCCGCGAGCGCTGGGAGGCAGAGCTCGGCATCTTCCTCGGGCGGCAGGTCGACGACGATGAGGCCGTCGACCCCTGCCGCCTTTGCGTCGGCCAGGAAGCGTTCGACGCCGTAGACATAGACCGGATTGTAATAGCCCATCAGCACGACCGGGGTATTGCCGTCGCTTGCCCGAAAATCGCTGACGAGCTTCAGCGTCTTGACCATCGTCTGGCCGGCGCGCAGCGCCCGCAACGCAGAGGCCTGGATCGCGGGGCCGTCCGCCATGGGGTCGGTGAACGGCATGCCGATCTCGATCACATCGCCGCCGGCGGTCGCCAACGCCTTCAGGATCGCGAGCGAGGTCTTCGCGTCGGGATCGCCCGCCGTCACGAAGGTGACGAGCGCGGCGCGCCCGCGGGCGGCGAGGTCGGCGAAGCGGCGATCGATGCGTGTCGTCATTTGCGATGGCCGATCACATTCCCCCGAGATGGTCGGCCACGGCAAAAATGTCCTTGTCGCCGCGGCCGCACATGTTCATCACCATGAGGTGGTCTCGGGGTTTTTGCGGCGCAAGGTCAAGGACGCGGGCGAGCGCGTGGGCGGGCTCGAGAGCGGGAATGATGCCTTCGAGCCTGCAGCACAGCTGGAACGCCGCGAGCGCCTCCTCGTCGGTCGCCGACAAGTAGCTGACGCGACCGGTCTCCTTCAACCAGGCATGCTCCGGCCCGATCCCGGGGTAGTCGAGGCCGGCCGAGATCGAATGCCCTTCCGTGATCTGGCCGTCCTCGTCCATCAAGAGATACGTGCGGTTGCCGTGCAGCACACCCGGCCGCCCGCCGGTGAGGGACGCCGCGTGCTGGCCCGTCTCGATGCCGTGGCCGGCCGCCTCGACGCCGTAGATTTCGACGCTGCGGTCGTCGAGGAAGGGATGGAAGAGGCCCATCGCGTTGGACCCGCCGCCGATGCAGGCGATGAGGCTGTCGGGCAGGCGACCCTCGGCCTCCAGCATCTGCTGGCGGACTTCGTTGCCGATGACAGACTGGAAGTCGCGGACCATGGCTGGATAGGGATGCGGGCCGGCGACAGTGCCGATGCAGTAGAAGGTCGATTCGACATTGGTGACCCAATCGCGCAGGGCCTCGTTCATCGCGTCCTTCAAGGTCTTCGAGCCGGAGTGGACGGGACGCACCTCGGCGCCGAGCATCTTCATGCGGAAGACATTGGGCTTCTGCCGCTCGACGTCGACTGCGCCCATGTAGACGACGCAGTCGAGGCCGTATTTCGCGCAGGCCGTGGCGGTGGCGACGCCGTGCTGGCCGGCGCCGGTCTCGGCGATGATGCGTGGCTTGCCCATGCGGCGCGCGAGCAGGATCTGGCCGAGCACGTTGTTGATCTTGTGCGCGCCTGTGTGATTGAGCTCGTCGCGCTTGAAAAAGACCTTGGCGCCGCCTGACCGGTCGGCTTTGGCGGCGATGCCGCGAACATGATCCGTGAGACGTTCGCAGAAATAGAGAGGGCTCGGCCGCCCGATGTAGTGCATGTGCAGGCCTTCGAGCTCGGCCGCGAACGCGGGATCGTCCTTTGCCGCCGCATAGGCGGCTTCGAGATCGAGGATCAGAGGCATCAGCGTTTCGGCGACGAAGCGACCGCCGAAGATGCCGAAATGACCTTGCTCGTCCGGTCCGG